>NZ_CP026112.1:0-300228 GCF_002902925.1 Paraburkholderia terrae
ATGGCCACGACGAAGCGCGCGAAAAAAACCGATGTGGTGAGCCCAAGCTCCGCCGAATTGCGCAAAGCCGTCGAGGCGATTGCCATTCAGCCCAAGAGCGGCAAGATCACGCTGCTCACACGCAAACTGTTCAACGTTCTGCTCACGGTTGCCCAGCAAGCGGACGAATCGGGCGACACCTATCGTGCGCTGCTGTCGGACATCGTTGCAAACTCGGCTTTCGATTCGAACGACACCGCCCTCGTCAAGGAGCACTTGCGTCGGATGGTCTCCGTGCAGGTCGAATGGAGCCAGGGAACGTCGAGCCAGAAGCCCGGCCGCAAATGGGGCATCTCCACCCTTATCGCCGACGCCGAAATTCTCGAAGATCCGACGACGCGTCGCGTCTGGGTCGAATTCTCGTTCGCGCCGAAGATCAAAAAGAAACTGCTCGATCCCGTGCAATACGCCCGATTGAGCTTGCAATTCCAAAGCCAGTTGCGCAGCAGCGCGGGTCTCGCGCTCTATGAAATCTGCGTGCGTTACCTGACCAATCCGAGCCATCTGACCATGCGTGAGGCGTGGGAATGGTGGCGGCCCATCCTGTCAGGCACGCCCGACACGGAAGCCGGCGATGAAGCCAAGCGCGAGTACAAGTATTTCAAGCGCGACTACCTGCGTCCCGCGATCGCGGAAGTGAACGCCGTCACCAATATCTTCGTCGAACTCATCGAGCATCGCGAAGGTCGCCGGGTCGCCGAAATCCAGTTTCGCGTGACTGAGCGCAAGCAGCCGATGCTCGCGCTCGATGAGCATCCGAATGTGTTCGACAGCACGCTCGTCGATCGGATGGTGAAGATCGGCATTCCGCTCAAAGAGGCGCAAACACTGTACGCCGATAGCGAGGAAAACCGGATTCGTGCGGCGCTGCAAATGACCGAGCAGCGGATGCGCAGCACGACCCTGCCGCCCGTGCGCAGCGCGCCGGCGCTGTTCAAGGACGCGCTGAAGAAGGGCTATGCGCCGCCCGTCGATGCATTGCCTTCAGCGGCGGCTGGCAAAGGTTCGGCGGGCGCGCCTGCCGACGATCCGAAGGCGAGACTCCTGGACGAGTACATGGCGCATCGGCGCAAGGAAGCGCAGGCGCTGTACCAGGAACAGGGCGAAGCGGAGCGCGAGCTGGCTCGTCGTTCGTTCGAAGAGGATGAATTGCCGGGTCTCGGCGCTCACATGCGCGACGATTGGCGACGACGCGGCCTCGAGTCGAAGCTGACGGAAACCGCATTCTTTGACTGGCTCGCGCGCAAGACCTGGGGCGAGCCGACGGACGGCGATTTGCTTTCGTTCACGTTGAGCCAATCGCGGGCCGCTTGATTCCTGCTTAATTCCTGTTTGATTCTGTGAAGCGCGCCATCGTCGGCGCGCTATTCCTTGCGTAACTTATTTCTGTTCCGACAGCATCTGCTCGATCTGTCGGAGAATTTCATCGCGCTTGTCACGCGTCAATCCCCGCAATTTCAGTTCGAGCCTGTCTTCTCCATATGACTTCAGGTCGCCGACCGATACCCCGGCTAGCTTGATGTCGAGCCGCTGCGCGTAACGCTGACGTCCTGCCGGCTTCGCGCTTTCCTGTGCTGTCGCCCTTCCCTTCACGATGTCGGCGACCTGGCGCGTACTCAGATCGTCGGAGAGGATTTTGTTGATAAGACGCAGCGTCGAATCCGTGCCCCGCGCCGAGTGATACCGGCCGACCTGATACGCCATATTCGAGCCGAAGCGATCCGGCCGCGCGACCATCTCCTGCATCACCGTCTCCGGCAGTTTCGCGATCGAGAGTGCCACGGCGATCGTCGATTCATCGAGACCAAGATGTTCAGCGAGTTCCTTCTGGCTCTGAAAGTGTTTTTCGTCCAGAAAGCGTCGCCACACGATCGCGTTATCGAACACCGTCTGTGAATCGCGCTGGACGTTGAGATCGTAGCCAAGTTTGTAGCTCTGAATGCCGATCGGGAGATCGATGACGATCGCCTTTACCGTTTCCTTGTTCGCTTCTTTCAATGCCCGGACACGTCGGCCGCCATCGCTGACGAAATAGCTTCCTGGATTGTCGTAGTCGGGAATGACGTGAATGGCTTGCTGCTGCCCCTGCTTTGCGAGATTGACCGCGAGCTCGGCAATCGACGACTTCAGATAGAAATACCGTGGATTGAATGGACTCGGCTTGATCGCCTTCAGTGGAAGCTCAACGATCTGTCCGGCGCGATAGCTGTGCTCGGCTCGCCACGCGCGGTATTCAACCGATTCGTTCGTGGATTCGGCCGGCTCCGCTTCGCTCGGCGAAGTTGGCGCTACAACGGGGCTCTTGAATGCGGCGACGTTCGTGCTCTTCGCTGCGTTTTGCACCAGCCCGTCGATCGCGTTCAGCCGATCGAGCGCCGTGCGCTTTTCGCTGCTGGTCGTATCGGGACGTGCCTGGAAGCCTTTGGCGAATTGGGATGGTTTCATTCAAGTACCTTTATGCGCATAAATTCAGGGGAGCAGAGCGGCGATCTCGTCAGCGCAGGCGCGAACTTCGAGAGCGGCCAGCTTCGCGCCTCGATCGTTCATCTGCAAGACTGTCTGACCAAGCGCCATCGCCTGTTTATAGGCCTCGCGCGTGGGCATCTGGGTGCGCAGAAGCGGGAAGCCGAGTTCTTCCAAGGCTCGCTTTAACTCACGCGTCAGCATTCGCTTCTCTTCGGTCTTATTGAGGAGAAAGACGGCACGAAGATCTTCGTTCATGACTTGCGCCTGCTGGACCAGCTTGACGAGACCCACGCTCGACCAGTAATCCGCTGGCGACGAGGACGTCGGCATCACGGCGACCGTTGCGGCGAGAAGGACCACGCCAGAGACCTTTTCCGTGATCGACGGCGGGCAGTCGACGACGATCAGGTCGTAGTCCGCAACGAACTTCTTGATCTCGCGATGGATCTGCGAGCCCGCCTCGGAGAGATTGACGACGGGGAATGGAATGCCGGACTCACTATCCGAAGATGCGCTCGCCCAGTGAATGAGGGTGTTTTGACCATCGGCGTCGACGACGAGGACGCGCTTGCCTCTTTCATGGAAGGCCGCGCCGAGGTGCATCGCAATCGTGCTCTTACCGACTCCGCCCTTCTGCTGTGTCACTGCGATGATTTCTGCTGCCAATGTTCACCTCCTCTTTTTGGACGCCGCTGAATTTTACCTTGGCGTTTTTCTAATTCAAACATTTTTGGTTACATGCAACGGTTATAAGCCGTTTGACGTGGCTTTATGCGCATAAAGCCGAAGAGTGGAATGGCGAATGCGGATGCGTCGCAGGAGGCTGTGCGGTTTTTGCTGCCCGCAGGTCATCAGGGTTTCGTCGATACGAAGGGAGTGTCGCGTAACAGGTTCGCGCAAGCGATCAACCATGGCGTCTTTGGCAGACCGTGGAGCGGTAGCTAACTACTGGCAGCAGCGTGACGGAAACGACTGTGGGTTTATGCGCATAAACCTGGTTGGGCACCAGCATGCCGTCGACTGGATACGACGCACCGCTACCGCCACGCGGCAGAGGCATATCGAAGTTATGCGCATAAACTCGACCGGGTAATGAGATGCGTGGCGGTGGAAGCGCCGCCCATGCGAATCTGCACGGCCATCAGCATTAGTCCCCACGCCGCTGGCATATTCATGAAGGCCGCTGATGGCAAAGATCAGAGTTGCTGTGACTGAACAGCACGTGCATGCGGCGCAGCGCCTCGAGCCTGTCCTCAAGCACAAGTTGCAATCATCGGCCGCTAGTTGAGCGACAACCGCCACGCGAGGCAAACGCAGCAGCTAAAATCCTCAACCTCACTAGGTCACTTCCTGCATAACGCCCATGATCACCGTCTACCACAACCCGCGCTGCTCGAAATCCCGCGGCGCTTGCGAACTCATTAGCGACGTCTACAACCCGTCGAACGAACCAGTGGAGGTGGTCGAGTACCTTCGTACGCCACCTTCCGTGGCGCGGTTGAAGGAGCTGAATCAAATGTTGGGGTGCCCCGTTCGCGAGATGATTCGCGACTCAGAAGCCATCTATAAAAAACTGGGTCTAGCTGACGCCTCGTTGGCCGACGATCAGTTATACGAAGCGATCGCTGCGAATCCGATCCTGCTTCAACGTCCGATTGTCGTTCGCAATGGACGCGCGGTGATCGGTCGGCCGCCCGAGAATGTCAAAGCGCTGTTTCCCGATCTGGCGAAGTAACGTGACGCGCGCGACAACGGGAATCCGTATCGCGCGGCGGCATTAGGCGGGCATCTACGCTTTCACCCCGAGAACCGCTTCCTTCGTGACGATCTTCGTCGGGATGATGCGAAGCTCGGTGAACGCATCGGCAATCCTCTGCTGCTCGGCGAGTACGCCTGCATCGATGGGCTTATAGACGTGTGCATAGTGTCGCAAGCTCGCTTCGACCACGCTGGCGTCGAGTCCCTGAATCGGTGCGAGCTGTGCCGCCGCTTCCGCGTAGTGATCGCGGACCCAGACGCCCTCTTTGCCAACCTCCGCAACAACGGCATCGATGAGTTCAGCGTTTTGCTGAGCAAACGGGCGCGCGCTGAGAAAGAACTGGTGATGGCTGACGATGCCCGCACCGTCGGTCAACAGTCTCGCGTTCGATTGGCGCTTTGCAGCTTCGAGAAACGGATCCCAGACAGCCCAGGCATCGATTGCGCCGCGCTCGAATGCGGCGCGCGCGTCAGCGGGCGGCAAGAACACAGTTTGAATATCGGTGTATTTCACACCTGCTTTCTGAAGCGCGGCGACCAGGAACCAATGCACATCGGAGCCCTTGTTCAAGGCCACCCGCTTTCCCTTCAGATCCGCAACGGATTGAATCGGCGCATCGCGATGGACAAGAATGCCTTCGGCTTGCGGCGTCGGGATTTCGTACGCGGTGTACACGAAGTTGGCACCAGCAGCTTGCGCGATGACAGGCGGCGCCTCTCCGACGTAGCCGAAATCGATTGAACCGACGTTCAGTCCTTCCAGCAATTGCGGGCCCGCCGGAAACTCCGTCCACTTCACCCCCACCCCCAGTGGTGCGAAGCGCTTTTCAAGCGTCCCATGTGCTTTCAGCAACACGAGCGTGCTTGCGGCCTTTTGATAACCGATACGGATTTCTTTTGCGCGCGTCTGCGCGAATGAGGGCAACGCAGTCGACGCGAGGAGTGCGCCGGCTCCGGCCAGGAATGCGCGGCGTGTGAAATTGGAATGTTGAGACATATACGGATTCGATGTAGCGAATACGGTCGCAACAGGGACCGATTGCGCTCAACGATAAGCTGATGACGGATCTCCGCGAACCGATAAATTCGCATAAGCAAATCACACCGAGTCTGTGGGGTAGTTCGGTTCATCCCGCGTGGCAGGAATTGACGCCGCGCTGACACATTTGCCGAATCCGGCTTCCATAGACTTCAATCATTCACCGCTCCCCCAAACGGGGCGGAACGAACGCCAAATCGATTATGGAGGCAGGACATGCTCGAACTAAGACCGTCATGCGAAGGTTGTGGCAAGGCACTGCCACCTGACTCGAAAGACGCGATGATCTGCAGTTTTGAATGTACGTTTTGCGAAGTCTGCGCGCTGACCGCGCTGCGCAATGTGTGTCCGAACTGTGGTGGAAATTTCCAACATCGGCCGATTCGTCCCGTGGCAATGCTGGAGAAACATCCCGCCTCGTCTGCACGTCATGATGTCAGCGTGGACGAGGCCGCACACGGTGCATACCTGGCGCGTTATCGCGAGATCCCTCCAGCAGAGCGTTAGGCGGCCGGAAACGTCATCGCAATCCGCAATTGATTGTTGCTAATCCTGAAAGACGCAAAACGGATCGAACTCGTCCGTCGGCGAACCTGCACGCCGTCTACATCCCTAGTCCGCCACCTGAGCCGTTCGTCGATTATTACAGTCGACGAAAAAATCTCTTGGCAATCCGGCTATTCCGGGACTCGCGCTCCGTGGATATTCTCCGCCTCAACGATCGCGAGGCGATCGCATCAACGCTGAGAATCCAGGAGTCACCATGAAACGCCTTCTTTCCGCCCTCGTTGCATCCATTGCGCTTTTGGCCGGTGCGACGGGAGTTGCCCATGCTGACAGCAACCAGAAGTGCGAAGGTCCCCCCTCGTATTGCAACGTGTTCTTCGGCAACTAACGTTCGCAATTGCAGTCGATTAAAACGAAAGGGCGCTCCGATGCGCCCTTTCTTATATGCGGCCCGCGCGGATCAGACCTTTCCACCTCCATCGAGTCCGCTGCCCGTCCGCCAGACCTGCTTTCCGCGCTCGGAAAGTTCGCCGCAACTGTGTGTTTCATCCGCTTGTGTGCCTTCGACGGCCATTTCGCCGCCCGGCTGTTCCAGTGCGCGCGGCTTGTGCTCTTTTCGCGCGGCCACCGCATCATCGTGAGATCTGCCAGAGTGATGCAAAGTCATGATCTATCCCTCCTGGTTGATCCTCAAACGTCCGATAGTGCGTGTACGACGCCCAGCACGTCGAAATCGCTATCCACCGGCTCAACGCAAAGTTGTAACCGCAAGTGAGGTTGCACGCCGTTTGTTGCGTATGGCGACAGCCCGACGACGCGCTTGATTGATAAGGCAAAGATTCGACCTATCCACAGGGTTATCCAGAAAATCTGTGGATAACTTTTGCGTACCCCGGTTTATCCACTGCAGGTAACAAAAACGTCATATCAAGGGCGCTAACGCTGTGTTTCGGGACGCCCGATCGGCCGCTATGATTGACAGGCCGCATCCCCTTTTGCGCGTTTCGCGCCAACCGAGGAAGGAACATATGGCCTATCAAATTGCAGTGGTCGTCGGCAGCTTGCGCCGCGACTCGACCAATCGCCAGCTGGCAAAGGCGTTGATTTCACTTGCGCCCTCAGACTTTTCTTTCGAGTTTCTCGACATCGGTTCTCTCCCGCTCTACAGCCAGGACTACGACCACGATTTCCCAGAAGTCGCGCGTCACTTTAAGCAGCAGATCCACGCTGCCAACGGGCTGCTGTTCGTCACGCCCGAATACAACCGCTCGATGCCCGGCGTACTGAAGAACGCGCTCGACTGGGGTTCACGCCCTTGGGGCCATAGCGTCTGGGGCGGCAAGCCGGGTGCCGTAATCGGCACATCGCCGGGGGCGACGGGCACGGCGCTCGCGCAACAGCATCTGCGCAACGTGCTGGCGTATCTCGACGTGCAGACGCTTGGTCAGCCCGAGATGTTCATCAAGCATACGGCTGGCCAGATCGATGAGAACGGCAACATCGCGAGCGACGACACGCGCAAGTTCCTGCAGAAGTTCGTCGATCGATATGTTGACTGGGTGAAGCGGCACGCGGGCTGAATGCACCCGTCTACATACACAGCGGCGCCCGATCAAGGGCGCCGCATTATTTCCGGTCCTTTGCCAGTCGGAGCACGACGACTAGTGATGGTGATGCCCCGTCACGCGATCCCACCCATGCTGCACGGCGGACTTAAAACGCTCCCAGCTACCGACAGCCTTGTCGCGCTCCCAATCCTCCCGCACTTCCGGTTCGACCTCGTCCCACGATTTGTCCTGATAGCGGATTTCGCGGGCCATCGTCGCGCCGTAGTGATAGGCCGGAACGTACTCGTCATAGCGCAATCCTTCGTGCGCGTATTCCGCGTCATAGTGGGTGCGGAAATCCTCTTCGTATTCGAGATATTCATCCGGCACCTGTTGGGGCATCGCTCGCGCGGGCGCGGCGGTGTCGGGCGTCATCACGGCGCCTGAGCCGGCGATGCCTGCTGACGCAATCGCCGCGGCCGCGGGCGTATCGCCCTGAGGCGCGGCCGGCCGGCTGGCGGACGTGGGCACGCCATAATCGGGATACTGGGCCGCTTCGCCAGGAAGCGCCGTCGAGCGTTCCGGCGGCGGCACATCCGGCCGCATCACCGCTCCGGCGCCGGGCGCGCTCGCGGCGGCGAGCGCCTGCGCGGACGGTTCGTCGACGGGCGGCACGCCGTGCAGCGCGTCCATGCGCGCGCGGTTGCGCGCTTCTTCCTCAGCGAGTAACGCTGCGCTCGACGGCTGCGCCGCCGTCGTCGGCGTGACGGCCGGTTTTCCAATACCCAACTCGTCGAGCACCGAGTGCTCGCGTTTCGTCTCGGCTGCGGGCATCGCGGCATCGGGCGCCCGCTCGCTCACTTCAATCGCTCCAAGCTTGCTCAACGAATTGCGCGCGAGTTCCGCATGCGACTCGCTCGCGGCGTTCACGGCCACGAGCACAGCGCCGCGTCGAACCGCGTCCGTGTAGCGTTCGGCTTCAGGAGCGGTCGGGCCGGAGGTCGAGAACAGGCTCGACAGGAATCGTTCGATATTGGCGATCACGCCGGGAGACTCCTCCGCGGCTGCGTCGGCGGGCGTTTCGGGGTGCGCCTGCAGATTGATGTCGGCGGACGCGAAGCCGGTCTGCACAAGCATGTTGCGCGCGCTTTCGGCCTGCGCGTAGGTGGCGAAAAGACCAATCACGGTGTGTCGCATGTCTGTCTCCGTCGGCTTTATGGGTGGATGCGGCAGTGCATCACTGCATCCTCTGTGACGGTATACGCGCAACCTTCATGCCGGGCTTCGCGAGCGCGGGTCGACGGGAACTGTCGGAAGAGACAGGCGACAGCGGGAAGCCGTCGCCCACGGCAAGCGCGTCCGTCGCATGGCGCGCTTTTTACAAATATAGTCGGTAATCCCCGGCAAAACGGCCGCTCAACTGGCGGGGTGAGTCGGCGTATGCGCGAGATCGCGCTGCAGCGTCTGCAGGAATTTGTCGAGCAACGCGATATCGAACGGCTTCGACAGCACGCGCACATCGACGTGACGCGCGCGCTCCAACTCTTCCGCATAGCCGGTGACGAGAATCACCGGGAGCTTCGTCTCGAAAGCCTGCACGCGTTCCGCGAGATCGATGCCGTTCAGCGTGCCGGGCATATGGATGTCGGAAATCACGAGGTCGAAGGGCAAGGGCTCGCCCGTCTCCTTTTGCCTCGCGTGCGCGGCGTCGAAGCGTTCCATCGCCGCGTCGGCGTTGAACACGCAGGTGACGTCGTGGCCCATCATCTGCAGCAACGCTTCCGTGCCTGCCGCCACTTCGTCGTTGTCCTCGACGAGCAGAATGCGCAGGCCATGCGGCGCGCCCGTCTCTTCCGTGATGGGCTCGGCAGGCCGCTCGACTTCGGGCGCCTGCGTCGCGCGCGGCAGATAGAGCCGCACCGACGTGCCCGCGCCAATCGCGCTGTCGATCGCGGCCAGCCCGCCCGAGCGCTCGCAGAACGCAAACACCTGAGGCAGGCCGAGCCCTGTGCCCATGCCCTTCGGCTTGGTCGTGAAAAGCGGCTCGAACGCGCGCGATAGTATCTCCGGCGGCATCCCGACGCCCGTATCTTCCAGCGACAACTGCACGAACGCGCCCGTGATCGGAAAGCCGTCTTCGTGACGGAAGGTCACGTTGTTCGCGCGCACCGTGAAGCGTCCGCCGTTCGGCATCGCATCGCGGGCATTGACGGCGACGTTGATCAGCGCAAGTTCGAGTTCCGCGACGTCGACCTGCATCGGCCACACGCCCGTGCCGACGTCCATCACCAACGCGACCTTTGCGCCGAGGGATGCGCGCAGCAGATCGCGGCAGCCCGGCAGCCAGCGTTCGACGTCGAGTGTCTCGTTGCGCAAGGGCTGCTTGCGCGCCACGCCGAGCAATTGCCGCGTGAGCGACTGGCCGCTCTTGAGCGCGCGCTCGACGGCGGACAACTCGCGGTCGAACGCCGCCGCGCCGCGCCGCCGCACGATCTGCACATTCGCTGAGACGATCATCAGCAGGTTGTTGAAGTCGTGCGCGACGCTGCCGACCAGATTGCCGAGCGCCTCCATCTTGCGCGACTGCCGGTAGGCCGATTCGATCGAGCGACGCATCGACGCTTCCGCCTGCCAGCGCTCCCACGCTTCCTCTTCTGCGCCGAGGCGCCTGAGCGACAGCCAGATTACGCACCACAGCACGATGGACGGCACGAACGTCGACAGGATGAGCACGCTCAGATGGCGATACCACGCGGCCCAGATCGCGGACGTCCGATAGCCGACCGTCACATACACGGGATACGAGCCGACGCGGCGAAACGCGACGATCAGCTTCTCGCCGTCGATCGCGGAGCGCACTCGCACGACGCCCGCGCGCCGTCCTTCGGCGAGCGCGTCGGTGTACGCGTTGTGACGGATGGGCTCTTCCGCCTTCGACGGCATGCCGACGGGATAGCGCGCGAGCACGGCCGCATCGGAGCGTGTCAGCGCCATCGTCATCGGCGAGTCATTGCCGCCCAGCAGCTCTCGATAGAACGCAGCGAAGTAGCTGGGCCGCAGCGCCACCGACACCACGCCCGCGAACCCACCGTCCTCGCCGCGCCGCGCGACGCCCGTGTTGAACACGATCTCGCCCGCGACATGCCCGACCATCACCTTCGACACATGTTCGAGCACCTGACCATCACGAATGCCGACGAAATCTTCGCGATGATCGATCGACACGGCCGGCGCCGGATAGAAACGGCTGCTGGCGAGCAGCGTGCCGTCATGCCCGAAGATCGAAACAGCAGCGACCTGCGGATAGCCGCCGCCCATCGTCTGCAGCTTTTCGTGGATCGCGGCTTCGCCTTCGCGTATGCCGTCGTCGTCCAGTCCTTGCACCAGATCGACGACGCGCGCGTCGAGCGCCTCGTTCATGTCGAACACTTTCAACGCGTGCTCTTCGGCGACGCGCACGGTGCGCAGCGTGAGATCGGTGGCGTCGGCCTCGCGCGTGCGCAGGTCGCTGAACGCCATCGCCGCGACGAACACGCACGGCAGCACGACGGCCGCCACCAGCAGCGCGATCAGCGTCATGCGGCGGACGGCAAAGTTCTGCTCGGGTACGGCGGGAAAAAGCGCTTCGTCGGGTCGCGTGCCGGTGGCACGTTCGTCCGGGGTGTTCGCGTCGGCGGAATCGGGCCGGTCAGCAGTCATGGCGCAAGCCGCGCGCGCGGCCGGTTGAAAAGGTGTGTGTTCTCATCATAGGTTTAGTGGACCATCCGCTCGCGCGCAATGCAACCAAACGGACGCCGCGGCCGCGCCTGCAAGGCCCGGACGCTTTAGTCATACGAGTTCGCGAATCAGCGACGAATCCGGAAGCGCAAACGTACACAAAAGTATAAAGACGATCTTTTATCTGACGAATGCTTACGTTTCGACTCGAATCTGACTCAAACGAGTTAAATTCGTTCGACGAATGCATTCTGGCGAGTTGCCTTTCCGCCAATTTGCTTCGAAAATTGCGGCAAGATAAATAATCAGCCCGCCATGATCGGGCGAATTTCGCGCGAGGGACCGGGCATTGCATGCCATGCAAGACTGGGCAGACCCTCGCGTAGACCAGCGGCGCACCACGGAGCCATGAACGCCGTCTTGCCGCCGCAGCACTATCTACGGGGTAGGCTTCGAAAATGCCGGTCATTGCCGTTGTCCATTGCGTGCATGCTGCAGCGGCCGCACGCCGCGCGCGCAGCACCTGCCACCGGGTGCGCCTGTCGCCGCGCCACGTGGGGTCAGCATCGCTCGTGCCGACCGTTCCGGGTTCCCGCTTCGTCGCTGCTGGAGAGGCCGCTTCGCGCGATTGCGCGAGCGGGCACTCAAGTTCGCCCATGCAGCGCCGTTAACACGCAAGAACCCACTCCGTTTCCAGCCCGCCGCCATGCCTTTGCCCATTGTGATCGCCGATGACTCGCTGCTTGCCCGCAAGGTGCTCACGAAAGCATTGCCGCAGGACTGGGACGTCGACATTACCTACGCGTCCAACGGACGCGAAGCGCTCGAGCATTATCGCAAGGGGCGCGCTTCGGTGATGTTTCTTGACCTGACGATGCCCGACATGACGGGCTATCAGGTTCTGGAGGCCCTGCAGCACGAGGACCTGAATACCTTCGTGATCGTCGTGTCCGCCGATGTCCAGCCGATGGCAAGGGAACGCGTGCGCGCGCTCGGCGCGGTCGCATTCATCGCCAAGCCCGTGACTACCGAGGCGGTGCTTCCCATCCTCAAGGAGTACGGGTTGTATGTCTGAGCCAGTCCTCAACGAAGATCAGCGCGACGCGCTGCAAGAGGTCGCCAATCTGGCGATGGGCCAGGCCGCGACGCGCCTCGCTCTGCTGCTGGATGCGTTCATCGAACTGTCCGTGCCGCGCGTGCGCGTGGTCGCCGTGCGCGAGGCTGCGTCGGCGCTGCGCGAGATGACGGGGATCAACGAGCCCGTGAGCGCCGTGCGACAGGGATTCCGCTCGGACATCAAGGGCGAGGCGCTGGTGATCTGCCGCAGCGGCAGCATCGAGCAGCTGTGCTCGCTGGTGAGCGACCCGTACGCGAAGTCCGCATACGAGGCGACCACCCAGGAAGAGCTCGTGTTCGACGTCGCGAACATCCTGACGGGCGCGTGCGTGTCGTGCATTCTCGACCAGCTTGGGCGCATGCCGGTGTTCTCGCAGCCGGGCCTGCTCGGCTCGGCGATGTCGCTCGATGACGTGTTCCAGCCGAACGTGCTCGCCTGGGAAGTCGCGCTGCTGGTCGAAGTGAATTTCGCGTTAGAGGATCAGAGTTTCCGCGCCCACCTCGTGATGCTGATGGCGGAAGACTCGATCCGTCATCTCAGTTCCGCGCTGGACGCGCTGCTTTCCAGCATATGAATGCCCCGCTTCCCACGCTGAGCGATCTGGTCGTCGAACGGGTCGGCTTCGGCATTTTCGTGCTCGACCGTCAGATGAACGTGCTGATGTGGAATCGCTTCATGCACGATCACAGCGGCCTGTCGGCGCAACAGGTGGTCGGCAAGTCGATTTTTGCGAGCTTTCCGGAGCTGCCGCGCGTGTGGCTCACGCGCAAGCTCGAAAGCGTGTTCCAGCTCGGCAGCTTCGCGTTCAGTTCGTGGGAGCAGCGCCCCTATCTGTTCAAGTTCGATCACGACCGGCCGATCACGGGCGGCGTCGATTTCATGCAGCAGGACTGCACGTTCATGCCGATCATGCGCGATCGCGAGGTCGAGGCCGTTTGCGTGACGGTCTCCGACGTGACGCACGTGAGCATCATGCAGCGCGAGCGCGAAGAGGCCGTGGCGAAACTGCAGGAATACGCGGACCGCGATGGGCTGACGGGCATCGCGAACCGGCGTTACTTCGAAGCGCGTCTGCGCGACGAGTACACCCGCTGGCAGCGTTACGGCGGCGAACTGTCGATCCTGCTGTTCGATCTCGATCACTTCAAGAAGATCAACGACCAGTTCGGTCACGTGGTCGGCGATACCGTGCTGCGCGATATGGCGCAGCGCGTGTCGCATGTCGTGCGCGCGCAGGATACGTTCGGGCGCTTCGGCGGCGAGGAGTTTGCGCTGCTGCTGCCATGCACGCCGCTGGAAGACGCGATGCTGGTCGCGGAGAAAATCCGCAATACGATTGGCGACACGCCGGTTGACGTGCAAGGCGTCGATGTGCCCGTGACGGCGAGTGTCGGCGGCGCGTCCGCGCGGGCGGGCGTGCCTGCCTACGAGGCGCTCATCAACGAGGCGGATGCGGCGCTGTACAGCGCGAAGCGGCAGGGACGCAACCGGTCGGTTGCGTTTATCTGAAGAGGTGTTGGCGTTTTTGCCGGCGAGCGGGCACACGCCCGCTGCGGCGGATCGATTTACTTGCGGCTCATCCACGAGCCCACGACGCGCCACTGGCCGTCGTGGCGTGCGAAGTCGTCCTTGAAGGCGAACACGGCTTGCTGGCCGTCCGGCGCCATGAAGCGGTTCTCTCCGATCACCACGGCCTGATCGCCGTCGACATGAACGTTCACGTACTGCAGCGTCTGCGTCGAACCTGACGGCGCCGGCGATGCGTTCAGAACGTCGCTTTTCGAGCGCGCCGTACCGGATGGCGTGATTTCGCGGTACGAGTCGTCGAGCAACAGTTTCAGCGTGTCGCGATCGTGATGCATGCTCGCCTGGAGCCAGGCTTCTTCCATCTGGCGGATCACGGCTTCGTCGTTTTGGGCGGCGAATGCCGGCGTCGCGAGTGCAAAAGCGGCGAGAACGGGAGCGACAAACAGCATATACAGTTTCATCTTTTTTCCTTAATACGATTTAAATCAATAATCCGATTCAATGAATTTGAAAGCGACAAATTAAAATATGATCCGTGTGACTTTAAAATCTGAGTAATCAAGATTTTTATTGCGCACGATTAATGTGAATGGTTCAAAGTCATGCTGTGGGCGCCGCACACGGTTATCTGCCCTCCCGTTTCGTTTATTTGCGGGATCAAATGTAGTCTGTATTTAAATCGAGGTATCTCGGATAACTCTTAAATTTGAGATAGCATTTCGAGATGTTTTGAATGCCTGTGCGTAGGCAAATCCGTATTTTTGTTGCCGTTACACTTCGTTCTTCGGCGAGGCAAATCGGCGTCGCACGCCGCTGCGGCTTCCGTCGTTCCTGCGTCCGCTATGAAAGGTTGGTATACTTTTGCCCGTTTTCCGGTCTTTTCGGCCGGCGTTTCGCGCGTGTCCGCGCGCGCGGGCGGCTTGCCCTGCGGGTAGGCATGACTTCTTGATCGCCCCTTCGGGGGTGTCTCAGCGGAGATAGTCTTGGCCGTTTCCAATCTCGTCGTGGACGACACACAAACTGACGCAGCTGCCGCCAGTTCAGGCAGCTCGTTTTATCTCGCGATGCGCATCTTGCCGCCTGCGCAGCGCGATGCGATGTACCAGGTCTACGCTTTCTGCCGCGCCGTCGACGACATCGCCGACAGCGACCTGCCGCGTGCCGAGCGCGACGCGGGCCTCGAGCGCTGGCGGGCGGACATCGATGCGTGCTACGCCGGCTCGCCGCGCGCGTCGCTGCTCGAGCTGACCCGGCACATCCACACGTTTCATCTGCAGCGCGAAGACTTCCACGCGATGATCGACGGGATGGCGATGGATGCCGCCGCCGACATCTGCGCGCCCGACGAAGCCACGCTCGACCTGTACTGCGACCGTGTCGCGAGCGCAGCGGGCCGGTTATCGGTGAGGATATTCGGGATGGAGGAGCAGCCGGGCGTCGAGCTGTCGCACCATCTGGGCCGCGCGCTGCAACTGACGAACATCCTGCGCGACATCGACGAAGACGCGGAGATCAACCGCTGCTATTTGCCGTACGAGCTGCTGGCGCGCGAAGGCATCGCGGCGACGAATCCGCTCACGATCGCCGACGATCCGTCGCTGCCGCGCGTCTGCGCGACGCTCGCGGAGCGTGCGAAGCAGCACTTCGCCGCCGCCGACGCGATCATGGACGCGCAGCCGCGCGCCCAGGTCAAGGCGCCGCGCATCATGTCGGGCGTCTACCGCTTGCTGCTCGAGCGCACGCTGGAACGCGGCTTCGACATCCCGCGCACGAAAGTCAGCAAGCCGAAGCTGCGGATGCTGGCGATCGTGGCGCGCTACGCTTTCTTTTGATGCGAAAGCTGGTTCACGTGATCGGTGCTGGCCTGGCCGGTCTTGCCGCCGCCGTGCAACTGCAACGGCGCGGCGCGCAGGTCGTGCTGTACGAGGCGGCCGAACAGGCGGGCGGCCGCTGCCGCACGTACTACGACCGCACGCTGGCCGCGACCATCGACAGCGGCAATCATCTGGTGCTGTCCGGCCAGCAGGCCACGTTGAACTACGTGCGCGCGATCGGTTCCGCCGACGAACTCGTCGGGCCGACGCAGCCCGAATACCCGTTCGTCGATCTGGCGACGAACCGGCGCTGGACCGTGCGCATGTCGCCGGGACGGTTTCCGGCGTGGATTTTCGAGGCCGGCGCGCGCGTGCCGGACACGCAATGGACGGATTACCTGTCCGTCGTGCCGCTGCTGCTGGCGAAGCCCGGCCGCACCGTCGCGCAGTCGATGCGCAGCAACGGCCCGCTGTGGGACCGCATGCTGCATCCGCTCCTGCTGGCAATGACCAACATCGAGCCGCGTCAGGCGACGGCTGGACTGGTGGGCGCGGTGTTGCGCGACACGCTCGCGGCGGGTGGCCCTTCGAGCCGGCCGCTGATCGCGCGCAACGGGCTGGGGTCCGCGTTCGTCGAACCGGCGCTGCGGCTGTTGCAGCATGGCGGCGCGGCGATCCGGCTCGCCGCGCGGATCGACGCGCTGGAGTTTGCCGATACCAATAGCCCGGAAGGCCGCCGCGTTGCCGCGCTACGGCTGGACGGCGGGGAACGCGTCGAAATCGGCGCGAGCGAAGCCGTCGTGCTGGCCGTGACGCCGGATGTCACGCAGGCGCTGGTGCCCGGCGTGCAGGCGCCGCGCCGCTTTTCGGCCATCGTCACGGCGAATTTCGCGGTCGAGCCGCCGCTCGGCCATCCGCCGCTGATGGGGCTCGTCAACGCGAGCGCAAGCTGGCTGATTGCGTCGGATGGACGCCTGTCGGTGACCGTGTACGACGCGGCGAACCGTGCAGCGAACCTCGCCGACATGCCGCGCGACGAACTCGCGCGCAAGCTGTGGGTCGACGTCGCGCAAGTGACGGGCTTGTCGGCCGATCTGCCACTGAAGTGGCAACTGAGCGTCGAGCCGCGCGCGACTTTCGCCGCGCAACCCGACGACGAGATGCGCCGCCCGGCCACGCGCACTCGCTGGAACAACCTGATGCTTGCGGGCGACTGGACGGCAACCGGTCTGCCGCCGGGCATCGAAGGCGCGATCCGCTCCGGCCAGAAGGCCGCGGATACGCTATTGAACGAACCGATGGAACGCCGATGAACGATTTATCCATGACCCAGACGCTGGGCGACGCACTGCCTCAAACGCTGATCGACGACCACGCTCCCGTGGCCGCCGCGCTGGCGACAGGCGCCGCGCCCGTCGACGCGCTCGACGCCGCCGTTGCGCGCGCGACGGACGCCATCCTCGCCGCTCAGCAGGACGACGGCCACTGGGTCTACGAACTCGAAGCCGACGCGACGATTCCCGCGGAGTACGTGCTGCTCGTCCACTACCTGGGCGAAACGCCCAACGTCGAGCTGGAACAGAAGATCGGGCGCTACCTGCGCCGCATCCAGCTGGCCGACGGCGGCTGGCCGCTCTTCACCGACGGCGCGATGGACGTCAGCGCGAGCGTGAAGGCGTACTTCGCGCTGAAGATGATCGGCGATTCCGTCGATGCCGAGCACATGGTCCGCGCGCGCGAGTGCATTCTCGCGCACGGCGGCGCGGAGGCGGCGAACGTGTTCACGCGTATCCTGCTCGCGCTGTTCGGCGTCGTGACGTGGTACGCGGTGCCGATGATGCCCGTCGAAATCATGCTGCTGCCCAAGTGGTTCCCGTTCCATCTGTCGAAGGTGTCGTACTGGGCCCGCACCGTGATCGTCCCGCTGCTGGTGCTGAACGCGAAGCGGCCTGTTGCGCGCAATCCGCGCGGCGTGCGCATCGACGAGCTGTTCCGCGGCGCGCCCGTCACGACGGGCCTGCTGCCGCGCTCGGGCCACCAGAGCAAGAGCTGGTTCGCGTTCTTCCGTGCCGTCGACGGCATGCTGCGCGTGACGGACGGCCTGTTCCCGAAGCGCTCGCGCGAGCGCGCGATCAAGGCGGCCGTCGATTTCGTCGATGAGCGCCTGAACGGCGAAGACGGTCTCGGCGCGATTTTCCCGGCAATGGCCAACTCCGTGATGATGTACGACGTGCTCGGCTATCCCGCCGATCACCCGAAGCGCGCGATCGCCCGTCAGTCGATCGACAAGCTGCTCGTCATCCACGAAGACGAAGCGTATTGCCAGCCGTGCCTGTCGCCCGTGTGGGACACGTCGCTCGCGGCACACGCGCTGCTCGAAACGGGTGACACGCGCGCCGAGGAAGCCGCCGAGCGCGGCCTCGCATGGCTGCGTCCGCTGCAGATTCTCGATGTGCGCGGCGACTGGATTTCGCGTCGTCCCGACGTGCGTCCGGGCGGCTGGGCGTTCCAGTACAACAACGCGCATTACCCCGACGTAGACGATACGGCTGTGGTCGCGCTGGCGATGCATCGCTCGGCGGCGCTGACGCAATCGGACGTCGACGCGAACGCGATTGCGCGCGCCCGCGAGTGGGTGGTCGGCATGCAGAGCAGCGACGGCGGCTGGGGCGCGTTCGAGCCGGAAAACACGCAGTACTACCTGAACAATATCCCGTTCTCCGATCACGGCGCCTTGCTCGATCCGCCGACCGCCGACGTGTCCGGCCGCTGCCTGTCGATGCTCGCGCAACTCGGCGAAATGCCCGCGACGAGCGAGCCGGCGCGCCGCGCCTACGACTATCTGCTGAAAGAGCAGGAAGACGATGGCAGCTGGTACGGCCGCTGGGGCATGAACTATATCTACGGCACGTGGACGGCGCTGTGCGCGCTGAACGCCGCGGGTATCTCGCATGATGACGCCCGCATCAAGCGCGCCGCGCAGTGGCTCGTGTCGATCCAGAACGCCGACGGCGGCTGGGGCGAAGACGGCACCAGCTACAAGCTCGACTATCGCGGCTACGAAAAGGCGGCCAGCATTCCGTCGCAGACGGCATGGGCGCTGCTCGGGCTGATGGCGGTCGGCTATGTCGACCATCCCGCCGTCGCGCGCGGCATCGAATACCTGAAGAGCGAGCAGCGCGATCACGGCCTGTGGGACGAAACGCGCTTCTCGGCAACCGGCTTCCCGCGCGTGTTCTATCTGCGCTACCACGGCTATCGAAAGTTCTTCCCGCTGTGGGCGCTCGCGCGTTATCGCAATCTGACGCGCACGGGCCAGAAGCGCGTCGCCGTCGGCTTGTGATGGCGGCCCGGCCTGATCTGATGAACGCCAAGCTGCCCGTCATCGCCGTGACGGGCATGGCGTTCGAAGCGCGTATCGCGCGTGGCAAGGGTGTCGAAGCGGTGTACGCGGCGCGCGCCGATCTGCTCGAGCGCGCGTTGAACGAGGCGATCGCGCGCGGTTGCGCGGGCATCATCAGCTTCGGGACGGCAGGCGGACTGGCGCCCGATCTCGCGCCCGGCACCTTGATCGTCGCGAGCAGCGTGCATAGCCCGCTTGGCGTCGTCGAGACCGATCTGCGCTGGGCGGGACGCATCGCCACCGCGCTCGGCGCGGCGCCGCTGGCGTCGAAGCTGCGGCGCGGGCCGATCGCGGGCGTGACGGCGCCGCTGGTCGGCGCTGCCGACAAGGCCGCGCTGCACGCCTCGACAGGTGCGCTCGCCGTCGACATGGAGTCTCACCTTGCGGGCGCGATCGCCGAGGCAAACGGCCTGCCGTTCGTCGTTTGCCGGGCGATCGTCGATCCGGCGTGGCGCACGCTGCCGTCCGCCGCGACGGCCGGCCTGCGCGACGACGGCACGACCGCCATCGGCCCCATCCTGCGCGAACTGGCGCGCCAGCCATCCCAACTCGGCGGACTGCTGCAAGTCGCCGCCGACGCCCGCGCGGCGCGCGCTTCCCTCGTCGCTGCTCGCCAGGTGCTGGAGCGCTCGGGTGCGCTCCTCGCCATTTAAGCCGGGCGCGCAGGCTACGCGGATAGCGAAATAGTGTGTTGGTCTTGAAGACCTAGGGAAAACCCTTATCTCTGGTATAGTGCTAGGTGTTAACCCTAGGTCGCGCCGCTGAGCGCGACCGCGCTATTTCCAAAGAGGGACGGCAATGAATTTCCACACACGCAAATGGGTCAAGCCCGAAGACCTGAACCCGAACGGCACGCTGTTCGGCGGCAGCCTGCTGCGCTGGATCGATGAAGAAGCCGCCATCTACGCAATCTGCCAGCTCGACAACCAGCGCGTCGTGACCAAGTTCATGTCGGAGATCAACTTCGTCAGCTCGGCGCGTCAGGGCGACATCATCGAACTGGGCATGAAGGCAACCCACTTCGGCACGACGTCGATCACGCTGCGCGCCGAAGTGCGCAACAAGATCACGCGCAAGAGCATTCTGACCGTCGAAAAGATGGTGTTCGTGAATCTGGACGCGAACGGCAACCCGGCGCCGCACGGCCGCACGAAGATCCGTTATTCGGATGAAGCGTTCGAGCGATACAGCGAGAGCCTGCGTGCGATGCAGCAGCAGCCGGCCGTGCTGGCTTCGGAGGGCACGGAAGACGTCGATCAGGAAGCGGACGCAGCGCATTGACGCACGTGGAACGGCGGCGCAGGCGGGCGTGAGAAGCGCCCCGTTAAGCAAAAGCCCCGGCTGGTCGGATGACCAGCCGGGGCTTTGTCTTTGGTGCGCCGGTAACGACGTTTTACTGCGAAGCGGGAGCGGGCGTTCCGGTAGCAGGCGCACCCGACGGCGCGGCGCCTTCACCCGGATCTTCGTACTTCGGCACGCTGTCGTCGTTGGTCTTCGGGGCCTTTGCACCGCCCGCGCCCGATGCGCCATCCGCTGGCGCGGCCTGGCCCGGTTCGGCGTTCGGCACAGCAAGCGGCGCAGCGCCCGGCACGGTGGTCGGCGCCGTGCCCGATGCACCCGAAGGCGCCTGCGCGCCGGAATCGTCGTCGTCGCCGTAGTCCGGCAGCGCCGACGCCGGCGCGTTCGCGCCGCGCAGCAACGACTTGCGTTGCTGCGTATAGGCGTCGCGAACGAACGAGTATTTGTCGAGGGCCGCCTGTTCCAGCAACGTCGTCGCGCCGAGCAGATCCGAACGCACGCTGACGAACTGTACGAAGAACAGCGGATACTTGTACTCCCAGCCCATGTAAGTGATCGGATTGGCGCGGAAATCGACCAGATAGCCGAGACCGTCGCGGAACGAACTCGGGCCGAACAGCGGCAGCACCAGATACGGACCCGACGGAACGCCCCAGCGACCGAGCGTCAGACCGAAGTCCTCCTTGTGCTTCGGCAGGCCAGCGGGCGTCGCGAAGTCGATCAGGCCGCCAATACCGAACGTCGAATTCATCGCGAAACGCATCAGGCTTTCGGTGGCGTCCTTGATGTGCAGTTGAAGCAGGCTGTTGGCGAAGTTGTCGAGATCGCCGAGGTTCGAGAAGAAGTTGCTGATTGCCTGACGCAACGGCTGCGGCGTGACCTTCTGATAGCCCTTCGCAATCGGCACGGCGACCGTGCGGTCGATTGCGTCGTTGAAGTTGAAAATCGCGCGGTTCATCGGCTCGAGCGGATCCCCGGGTTTCCGGTCGGGCCCCGTTGCACACCCCGTTGCAAGACTCGCGGCGGCCAATGCCAGCGCGGCTGTACGCATCTTCATGCGGCTATCCTTATTGTTTCTTCGATGCGCGACGAACGCGCGGTTTGCCCATCAATACCGGTTGAAATACCACAGCGCCAATCAGCGTGCAGACGAGGGACAGCGCCAGCAGGCGCCCCATGCTCGACGTGCCCGGATGGTGCGACAGCCACAGGCTGCCGAACGCCGTAGCGGTGGTCGCCGCGCTGAACAGCACGGCGTGCGTAAGGCTGGATTGCAGCAGGCCCGTTTGCCCTCTGCGCCATGCCATCACGAAATAGATCTTGAACGCGACGCCCACGCCGAGCATCAGCGGCAAGGCGATGATATTCGCGAAATTAAGCGGCATGTTGAAGACGACGCACAACTCCAGCGTGACGACGGCCGACACCAGCAGCGGCACGAGCGTGCGCAGCACGTCGCCGAAACGGCGCAACGTGAGCCAGAGCAGGGCGCTGATCGACAGGATGGCCCACGCGCCCGCCTGCACGAACGACTTGATGATCACGTTCGCCGAATGGAGGATCGAAATTGGCCCGCCGATCGCGCCCGGCTCCGCCGCCTTCACGGCACGCGCGAAATTGCGCAACATCACGTCGTCGCCGGGATCGGTGCCGGGCGGCACTTTCGGTGAAATCTCGACGAGCGCCTGACCTGTCTTCGATACCCAACTGTCGGCGATGTCCTTCGGGACGTTTTCGCGGGTGATTTCCGACGGTTGCAGCAGGGTTGCCAGCTGCTTCAAGGAAATCTTCAGCGGTACCGACATCGCGCGCTCGGCGCGGTCGCGCGTCGAGACGTCCGCGCTAGCGAGCTTGGCCAGCGTGCCGGACAAATGTTTAGCTTCGGCGGCGCCGGGGCCGGGGTGGTCGTCGGCGGCGAGCGACAGCTGGGCCGACGTGCGCTTCAGCGCGGCGACGCGCACGGCGTCGGTGGCGGGCGGCGCGGGCGTCTGCGTGAGCGCGGGCAGCAGTTGCTGCGCCGCGGCGGCAATCAGCGCGAGCTTCTGCGGCTGGTCGGCGGGTATGAAGGTGGAGAGGGTCGTCGTGCGGCCCACTTCTGGCAGCTTCGACAGACGCGCCGCGATTCGGTCCGCGTCCGCCAGCGACGGCGCCAGCGCCCGCACGTTGTTGACGGCCGCTTCGGGTGCGTCGTTCAGCGAGATCAGCGTCGCCATCGACTCCGTGTTCGGGTCCTTCAGATGTAGCGGATTGAAGTCGAACCGCAGATGCAACAACAACGGCGACGCGCCGATGATCAGCACCGCCGTCGCGATCAGCACAGGCGTGCGATTGCGGTCAAGGAAGTCGTCGACGGGGGCGAGGAACGTGAAGCCTGGCGATTCGGGTTCGCCCGCCGGATTGAAGATCTTGATGAGCGCGGGCAGCAGCGTCATGTTGGTCAGATACGCGACGAACATGCCGACGCCCGCGATCTTGCCCAGCTCCGAGACGCCGCGATACGCGGTCGGCAGGAACGAGAAGAAGCTCTCGGCGACGGCCACGGCGGCGAGCGTCAACGGCACGCCGATGCTGTATGCCGTGTGGATCAGCGCGGCGGCGAGCCGGTCGTCGCGATTGCGCTCTTCGCGGTACTTCACGCCGAACTGCACGCCGAAGTCGACACCAAGCCCGACGAACAGCACCATGAACGCGACGGAAATCATGTTCAGCGCATCGACCATCATCAGGCCGAGCGCCGCCGTGATGACGAGACCGACGAACAGCGTGATGAACACCGCGACGATCAGGCGCCCGGAGCGCAGCGCGAGCCACAGGATGCCGAGCACGACGAAGAACGTGATGATGCCGTTGATCTCCGCGCCGTCCTGCACCGAGGCGAATTCATCGTCGGCGAGCGGCTGTTCGCCCGTCAGTCGGATGCGCGCGCCGTATTGCGAATCGAGATCGAGCGATGCCGCCGTCTTGCGGACCTCTTCCGACGCCCGTGCGCCCGCCTGCAGCGCCGCATAGTCCAGCTTCGGCTGCACGACGACGAACGCGCGCGCGGGCACCTTGGCGGCATCCTTGTCGACGAGCGCGCGCCACGAGAAGACGGCGGGCTCGTTGGCGAGCACGTGATCGATCACGGTCGCGCTGCGCGACAGCAGGTTGCTCATGTCGCCGAGCTTGACCTGGCCGATCTGCAGCGGCAGCAGCAGCGTCGTGTTCAGTGTGCCGGCGAGGCCCGTCAGACTCGGATCATGCGCAAGCGAATTGATGAGCGGGCGCGCCTTGACCAGTTGCGAGGTGGTGGATTGCACGTCGGCGAGCGACGGGAACAGCAAGCCTTCCTTTTCGAAGAACGGCCCGCTGCCCGGCTGCATGACGGAACTGAATTCCTTCGTGTTCTTTTGCAGTTCGGTGGCCAGCGTGTTCGCGGCGGCATCCGCGTATTCGGGCGCGCCGGCCTCGACGACGACCAGCAGGGTCTGCCCGCGATCAGGGAAGGCCTTGTCGATTTGCTGTTCGAGCGCCGTCCATTTCGCATCGTTCTCGACGAGACGACTGATGTCGGTATTGATCTTGAAGTGATGAACGACGTAAACGACGCTCAGCACGGCGAGCACGAGCGACAGCCCGACGACCTGCAGCGGACGGCGCACCGACCAGACAACGAGACGAACGATAGATGACTTCAGCATGTACGCGAGCGGGGCCTTGTCACGATTGGCGTTATTGGTAAAGGGCACAAGTATACCGACGCTGCCGCTGCACGGTCGCCTTAGTGAACCCTGTGCAGCCTGTCAAAGTCTTAAGTCTGTATACTGGCCCGTAATCGCGCCGGATGCGGCCGGTCCCGCGCGAGTTCATTCCTAACTGTCCCGATGAGCGTATGAAACGTTATCTCTCTGCTTTTCTGGCAGCCGCCGTGGTGTCCACCGCGGCTTTCGCACAAAGCGCGCCTGATGCGATCGTGAAGAGCGCAGTCGAAGGCACCGTCAATGCGATGAAGGCCGACCCGCAGGCGCGCGGCGGCGACATGAAGAAGATCACGCAGGTGGTCGAGTCGCACTTCGTGCCCGCCACGAACTTCCAGCGCACGACGCGTATCGCCGTCGGTAAGGCTTGGGCCACGGCCACGCCGGAGCAGCAAAAACAACTGTATGAGCAATTCACGAAGCTGCTCGTCGGCACCTATGCGGCATCGCTGTCGCAACTGCGCGATCAGGACGTGAAGTTCAAATTCGCCCCGTCCACGGCATCCGCCGACGCGAAAGACACCGTCGTCCAGTCGCATGTGCTGAGCAACGGCGGCGACGACTCAATCGACTATCGCCTGGAAAAAACGGCGAACGGCTGGAAGATTTACGACATCAACATGATGGGCGCGTGGCTGATTCAGGTGTATCAGACGCAGTTCCAGGATCAGCTGAACAAGGGCGGCGTGGACGGTTTGATCAAGTTCCTCACCGAGCACAACGCGCGCAGCGCGGGCTGATCACCAGCACTGGTAACGCCGCTTCGTTCAAGCGACCAGCGGCGGCACAAAACAAAAGAGCGCAACGGCAAAACCGTTGCGCTCTTTTTCATGCTGCGTCGATACGTCTTAATTCAACGCGGCTGCCGACGTCTGCACCTTCTTGCCCGTGCCCGCGCGCTTGATGTCTTCGAGCTTGATCTCGACGTGACGCGAGAACACGTACTCGGCGGGACGCGCCTTGTCGAGCGGGATGTCCTTGACGAACGCGCCCGTCGTGCGCGCACCCTTCAGGCTGACCTTCAGCGCCTTCAGCGGATGCGCGACCGTGTCCATCACGGCCGTCGCTTCGAAGCCGCAGTGGACCATGCAGTCCGCGCATTTCTCATACTTGCCGGTGCCGTACTTGTCCCATTCGGTGGTCTCCATCAGTTCCTTGAAGGTCTTCACGTAACCTTCGCCGACCAGATAGCACGGCTTCTGCCAGCCGAACACCGTGCGCGCCGGGTTGCCCCACGGCGTGCATTCGTAGCTCTGATTGCCGGCCAGGAAGTCGAGAAACAGGCTCGACTGGCTGAACGACCACTTCTTGCCGTTGTTGCCGCGCTTGAAGATTTCGCGGAACAGGTTCTTGGTCTTGTCGCGGTTCAGGAAGTGCTGCTGGTCCGGGGCACGCTCATACGCATAGCCGGGCGACACCGTGATGCCGTCCACACCGATCTCGCCGACCGTGTCGAAGAACTTCGCCACGCGCTCGGGCACGGCATCATTGAACAGCGTGCAGTTGATGTTCACGCGGAAGCCGCGGCGCTTGGCTTCCTTGATGGCCGCGACGGCCTTGTCGTACACGCCTTCCTGCGAGACCGAGTGATCGTGCGCTTCGCGGTCGCCGTCGAGGTGTACCGACCAGACGAAGTACGGGTTCGGCTCGTAATCGTCCATCTTCTTTTCCATCAGCAGCGCGTTCGTACACAGGTACACGAACTTCTTGCGTGCCATGATGCCCTTGACGATCTGCGGCATTTCCTTGTGCAGCAGCGGCTCGCCGCCCGCGATCGACACCACGGGCGCGCCGCACTCGTCGACGGCTTCGAGGCACTCCGCCAGCGACAGACGCTGGTTCAGGATGGGATCGGGATAATCGATCTTGCCGCAGCCGTTACAGGCCAGATTGCAGCGGAACAGCGGCTCGAGCATCAGCGCGAGCGGGTAGCGTTTGTTGCCCTTGAGGTGGTTGCGCATGATGTAGGCGCCAACCCGGACTTTTTGTAGCATCGGAATAGACAAATTGTCCTCCTTAAACTTCGCGTGCAGCGAGTTGTTGCGTCAGCTTCGACGGCAACTTGAATTCAACTTTTTCTTCACGTCCCGCCATCGTCGTAACGTCGACGGGGCCCAGTGCGCGTAGCGCATCGATTACGTTCTCGACCATTTCTTCCGGTGCCGAAGCGCCCGCCGTGATGCCAACCGTCTTCACGTTGGCGAACCACTCCGGCTTCACTTCGGAACCGTCGGCGACCAGAAAGCTCGGTACGCCCGTTTCGCTGCCGATCTCGCGCAGGCGATTCGAGTTCGAGCTGTTCGTGGCGCCCACTACCAGCAGCACGTCGACCTGCGTGCTGAGCTCGCGCACGGCCGCCTGGCGGTTTTGCGTCGCGTAGCAGATGTCGCGCGTGTCCGGACCGACGATGTCGGGGAAACGGCGCTTCAGCGCGTCGATGATGCCGCGCGTGTCGTCCACCGACAGCGTGGTCTGCGTGACATAGGCGAGCGGCGTGTCGACAGGCAGTTCCAGCTTCGCGACTTCCGCTTCGCTTTGCACGAGCAGCACCTTGCCCGGAATCTGGCCGATCGTGCCTTCGACTTCCGGATGGCCCGCGTGCCCGATCAGGATCAGCGTGCGGCCCCCGCCCACGTACTGACGGCCTTGCACATGAACCTTCGTCACCAGCGGGCAGGTGGCATCGAGCACGTCGAGACCGCGCTGCTCCGCGTCGCGTTCGACGCTTTGCGCTACACCGTGGGCACTGAAAATGGCAACTGCGCCCTGCGGCACTTCATCGAGTTCCTCGACGAAGCGCGCGCCTTTACGGCGAAGGTTATCGACCACGTGCCTGTTGTGGACGATTTCATGACGCACGTAAACAGGTGCGCCATGTTGCTGCAAAGCGCGATCGACAATTTCGATCGCCCTCACGACTCCCGCGCAAAAGCCGCGGGGTTGGGCAAGGATGACTCGCATAAGCTGGCGAACTCCGACTGACGCGGGATTCCGGGCAGATCGGTAAAAACGACCTGTTCGCCGCGTCTGTATATTAGTTGATGTCTTAAATCCGACGGAAGTCGATACTCGAGACCAAACGCGCATTCTAACGCTATCGCTGTCTGTTTGCTTTTCAGGCGTCCCGCACTGTGGCGTTTGCGCGGCGCCCGGCGTGGCAAAAATGACTCGCTGCGCCTGTTGACGGGAACCCTTAAACTATCGGGCTTTGTTGCGCCGACGCATCGCCTGCGGTCTCCGGCCTGCATCAATGGAATTTTCTGCGGCGTCTTTCGTCGGCGGCGCATTCTTGAACGTATCGAAAACGCGGTCTATCACATATTCGGTGGACGGCTAGTACACGATTTCCACGATTGGCGCAGCGTCGCAGGTGTTGCTGGCGCGCCGCGTCCGTCGCCGCGCCTTGGAGACGCAAAGCGCGCGGCTTTCATAGAGGGCAATGCATGATTGCGGCGGTTCTGTTTCTGTTGGCGTGTCTGTCGCTGTTGATCTGGTGTGTGCTGCTGTTCGCGCGCGGCGGCTTCTGGCGCGCGCAGCCCGCTGCGCCGCTCGCGCCCGAGACGCGCGACGCATGGCCGGGCGTCGCCGCCGTGGTCCCGGCGCGCAATGAGGCGGACGTGATCGCGCGGGCCGTCACGTCGCTGCTCGAGCAGGACTATCCGGGCGAATTTCACGTGATCGTCGTCGACGACCACAGCACCGACGGCACCGCCGACGCCGCCCGTGCCGCCGCGCTCGCGCTGCGGTGCCCGGACCGGCTCACGGTAGTCAGCGCGAAGCCGCTGCCGGCGGGCTGGTCGGGCAAGGTCTGGGCGCAGTCGCAGGGCATCGAGGCGGCGCGCTCGGTCGGTTACACACCGGAATACCTGCTGCTCACCGACGCCGACATCGGCCATCCGTCCGACGCGCTGACGCAGCTCGTGATGCGCGCCGACGCCGAAAAGCGCGACCTCGTTTCGCTGATGGTCCGCCTGCGCTGCGACTCGTTCTGGGAAAAGGCGCTGATTCCCGCCTTCGTGTTCTTCTTCGCGAAGCTGTATCCATTCGCGTGGGTCAACAACCCGCGCAACCGCACGGCGGGCGCGGCGGGCGGCTGCATGCTGGTGCGCCGCACGGCGCTGGAAGAAGCGGGCGGCATCGAATCGATCCGCGCCGAACTGATCGACGATTGCAGCCTTGCCGCGCGCATCAAGCATCGCGGCGAAGGGCGTCACCCGATTCGTCTCGACGTGGCGGCGCGCAGCGTCTCGCTGCGCCCGTACGACAGCTGGCGCGAGATCTGGAACATGATCGCGCGCACCGCGTTCACGCAGTTGCGCTACTCGGCGTGGCTGCTGGCGGGCACGCTGCTCGGCATGACGATCATCTACCTCGCGCCGCCCGTCGTCGCCATCGTGCTCGGGGCGAAGGGCTGGCCCGCGTGGCTCGCGTGGGCCGCGATGTGCTGTGCCTACGCGCCGATGCTGCGCTACTACCAGCGCTCGCCGCTGTGGGCGCCGTTCCTGCCGCTGATCGCGCTGTTCTATGTCAGCGCGACGTTCGGCTCGGCCGTGCGCTACTGGCGCGGCAAGGGCGGCCAATGGAAGGCGCGCGTGCAGGCGCCAGCCGGGACGAATCAATGAAGCGGCTTGTCTGCCTGATCGTCGTCGCGCTTGGCTTGATGCAGGGCGCTTTGGCCGACGATCAGACCCGCCAGGACCGCACGTCAGATTATCTGCGCCAGAAGTTCGGCCTCGCGAAGGAGAAGGCCGAGCAGATCTCGAACGCGGTGCGCACCGCCTCCGAGAAGTACGCGCTGCCGCCCGCGCTGATTCTCGCGATCATCTCGATCGAATCGCGCTTCAAGGAAAAGGCCAAGGGCGGCAACGGCGCGACCGGGCTGATGCAGGTCGTGCCCGGAGCGCACAAGCGCATGCTGAAAGACGTGAAGGATCTGACCGATCCGGAGACCAATATCGAGGTCGGCTCCGCGATTCTGTACGGCTACATGAAATCGGCGGGCGGCGATCTGAATGCCGCGCTGAAGAGCTATGGTGGGTCGCAGGCGTATGCGGAGAAGGTCAACGGCCGCGTGAAGACGTTCGCGGAAGTCGTGGAGGCGGATGCCAGCGCGGCATCGGGCGCGGACCAGCCGCTGCCGTCGCGCGACGGCGGGTGCGACGCGCGCTACACATCGCTGTGCATCGGACCCGTGGTCTACGTAAGTCCCATCGAAGAAGCTGCGAGCAGCCCGAGCGTCACGCAGCGCGCGACCAGTCTGCTCAATTCGTTGCTGCCGCTGTCGCACTGAACGGCGGCAATGCAGGGTGCCGACGGCTCGCGCCGTCGCGCATCACTTCTGCGTCAGCATCATGTACATCTGGATGACCGTCTCCGGCGAGAACTGGAACGGCACCCAGCCATGTCCCGTATGGCGCATCACGAGTAGACGGTCGCCGTTCGTTTGCTTCTGCACCGCCATGGCCGGGTTCTTCGTCGATACGAAACGCCAGCCGGGGGGCAGGTTCGGCGGGACTTCGGGCTGCATCGACGCGCGCGCGTTCGACAGTTCCTCGATCAGCTGACCCAGTTGCAGCGGATGCAGCGTGACCGACTTGCCGCCGATGGTCATCGTGATTTCGTTCTGGCTCGGGCGATCGATATGCAAGGTCGGCTTCTCTGCCGGGGCTTCCTGCGTTTGCGGTTCCACGGACGCTGCTTCAACCGCCGTATCCTCGGCGGCCGTTTCCTGCGCGGCCGCCTCTGCGCCGTTCACATGCTGATCGGTTGCGGTCGCGGCCTCGCGCGAAGCCGTGACAACCTGGATGAGCTGATCGACGCCCATCTCGAGTGCGCCAATCTGTTCCTTAAGATTCATGCGTAGTTCTCTGGTAAGACCCGCGATTTTACCTTCTGCACGCTGGCGGTAGCCTTCGTGCCTGCATTGCGAGTTGTAACAAAGCGTGTGCGGGTGACGCACGAGGCGCGATCCAATGCGCTCGCCGCTTTATGCCCAGACGTCACGCTTTCAGATAGCCCGCCTCGCGGAACCAGTCGAGCGCGTCGCGCAAGCCTTCGCGGTACGGCCGCGCGCTGTAGCCAAGCTCGCGCTCCGCTTTCGCCGACGTAAAGTACATCTTGTTCTTCGACATCTTCAGCCCGTCGACGGTGACGAACGGCTCGCGCTTCGTGAACTTCGCGACGGCTTCCGCGCCCATCGCGAGCGGATAGAGCGGCCAGCGCGGCAGCGCGATGGTCGGCGCCTTGCGTCCGACGATCCCGGCGATATCCGCAAGCATCTGCTGCAGCGGCAGATTCTCGCCGCCAAGAATGTAGCGCTCGCCGATCTTGCCGCGTTCGAGCGCGAGGAAGTGCCCCATCGCGACGTCGTCGACGTGTACCAGGTTCAGCCCCGTATCGACGAATGCGGGAATCTTGCCGAGCGCCGCTTCGACGATGATGCGGCCCGTCGGCGTGGGCTTCACGTCGCGCGGGCCGATCGGCGTCGACGGATTGACGATCACGGCGGGCAGGCCGTCGTTCGCGATCATCCGCTCGACGGCGCGCTCCGCGAGCACCTTGCTGCGCTTGTACACGCCGATCGCCTGCTGCGGCGTCATCGGCGAGGTCTCGTCGACCGACGCGCCCGAACCCGTCACCTTCAGCGTCGCGACGCTGCTCGTGTAGACGATGCGCTCGACGCCTTCCTTCAGCGCGGCGCGCATCGTCGCTTCCGTGCCTTCCAGATTCGAGCGCTCGATCTCCAGCGGGTCCGGCGCCCACAAGCGGTAATCGGCCGCGACGTGCAGCAGATAGCGCACGCCGCGCAGCGCGGCGCGCATCGACGCCTCGTCGCGCATGTCGCCGACCGCGATCTCCGCATCGAGCGATTCGACATTTCGGCGCGGGCTGGTCGGACGCACGAGCACGCGCACCGCGAAGCCCTTTTGCTGCGCGATGCGCGCGACGGCCGAGCCGACGAAACCGGATGCGCCGGTGACGAGTACGAGATCGCGAGTCTGATCGGTCATTGCTTGCCGTGTTCCTGATTGCTGCCTGACGGGCGCATGGTTGAAGGTTTGCAGAGGTCGGATTGTACGTGCTGCCGATCGCGCGCGCCGCGCTCGCGGGCTTCGCGTGTCGAGGCGTGCATGAGCAAAGCGCGCGCGGCGCGACTAGAATGCCCGCGTAAACTCATGAAGGCATAAAGGAGGGAAGAGCATGTCCGGCACGGATCTCGATTCGCGGATCGAAACGTATTACGTGCGGGTGCGCGGCATGGTGCAGGGCGTTGGCTTTCGTCACGCGACGGTGCGCCAGGCGCATGCGCTGGGTATCCGGGGATGGGTGGCGAATCTGGAAGACGGTTCTGTCGAAGCGATGTTGCAAGGGCCGGCGAACCAGCTCGACCGGATGCTGTCGTGGCTGCGTCACGGCCCGCCGATGGCGCGCGTGACGGAAGTCACGCACGAAGAGCGCGCCAGCGACAAACGCTTCGAGCGCTTCGAGCAACACTGACACAAGCCGCTTGTAAAAAAGCGCGCGGGCGTGAGCCTCGCGCGCTTCTCGTTGCTCATATCAACATCACGCGACGCCCATCAGCGCGCCACCAGCAGGCTTTCGGCAAAGCCCCAATCGCGCTCGATCCATTGATGACTACACGTGAAGCCCGCGTCGTCGGCGATCGCATGCAGTTCTTCCGGACGATACTTGTGGCTGCTTTCTGTCCAGATCGTCTCGCCTTCCTGTAGCTCGACCGTCAGCCTGGCCGCACGCACCTGCGCGCTCACGCGCCGCTTCGCGCGAAGATGCATTTCGATGCTGCGCACATCCGGATTGAAGCGCGCGACGTGTTCGAACGCATCGAGCGGGAAATCGCCGTCGAGTTCGCGGTTGATTCGCGCGAGCAGATTCAGATTGAACGCGGCCGTCACGCCGATGGGATCGTCGTACGCGGCGATCAGCACGGGCACGGGCTTTTCGAGGTCGGTGCCGAGCAGCAGCGCGTCGCCGGGCGCGAGCATGTTGCGGATGTCGCGTAGAAAACGCGTGGCCGCGAGCCGCCCGAAATTGCCGATCGTGCTGCCGAGAAACAGCACGAGCAGCGGCTCGTCTTTCGCGCGGCGCTTGCTCACTTCAGCAAGCCCCGCGAGATAGTCGCGCTCATAGCCGACGATCGAAATGCGTTCGATATCGCCCAGTTCACGGCGACACAATTGCAATGCGGTGCGCGAAATTTCAATCGGGCTGTAAGTCGTGGGGCGCTTTTTACAGAGCGCTTCGAGGATGCGGCGCGTCTTGCGGCCGCTGCCGCTGCCCAGTTCCGCGACGATTGCATCGTGTGGCAAGTGCGCGACGATATCGCCCGCGTGCTCGGCGAGCAGACGTTCTTCGGCGCGCGTGACACCGTACTCGGGCAGCGCGGTGATCACTTCGAACAGCGCCGAACCCACTTCGTCGTAGAGATACTTCGACGGCAATTCCTTCTGAGGCTGCTTGCTGAGGCCAGCGCGGACGGCGGCGGCGAACTCCGGCGATACGTCGTGCGATAGATGTTGCGATACGGCTGGCTGAGTCATGTTGGCTCCGTGTTGTCTCGTTCCAGTGATGACTTGCGGACTTCGGAAGAGCGAATGCGTTGGAGTGAGTGGACCGGCAAGCGTTCAAGCGTGAGCGCGTTCGATGACGGGCGCGTGTCCGCCTTCGGTGCATTCTGGCGCCTGATCGCGCGGCAGCGAATTGAAAGCCGGGCGGCGCGGCCATGAGCGGAACACGGAAGCAAGAAGCAGGCTAAAGCAGCAGCCTCGTGTTTCCGCCGATGAATCGCCGACGGCATGCGGCGTGGATATGAAACTAGTTTTTATAGTGCATCGGACGTGAATATGCACGGACGCAATGTGGCGGAAAAAGACGAACCGTCCTCGCACTACCGCTAGAATGCGCGCTTCGCGCGACGAAAAGGGCTTCACATCGGGCAACGCTTGCGCCGCGCAGTTAAAACAAGACTTAACTATGGACGACACATCTCACGGCGTCGCGCCTGGCTTCCCGCAGCGGACCGGCCGATGAACACCTATCAACCGGGACGCGGCATCGCGTTGTCCGTGAGCGCATCGACGCTCTTTGCCCTGATGTCCGTGTACGCAAAGCTGCTCACGCCGTTGACGGGGCTCGATATCTTCGCGTGGCGGGTGATCTGGACCGTGCCGGGCGCTTTCGCGCTGATTGCCTTGCGCTCGCGGCTGCCGCAACTCAAGGCGCTGTCGATGCGCGTGATCCGTGAGCCGCACACGGCGCTTTTGCTGGTCGTCAGCGCGGCGTTGCTCGGCGCGCAGCTATGGGTGTTCCTGTGGGCGCCGCTACATGGCCGGATGCTGGAAGTATCGCTCGGCTATTTCCTGTTGCCGCTGACGATGGTGCTGCTCGGCCGCTTCTACTATCACGAGCGGCTGGAGCCGTTGCAGTGGCTCGCGGTCGGATGCGCGGCGCTCGGTGTGTTGCACGAACTGTGGGTGACGCGCGCGTTCTCGTGGCCGACGCTGCTTGTTGCGATCGGTTATCCACCGTACTTTGTGTTGCGGCGCAAGATCAACGCCGATTCGCTGACGGCGTTTGCGCTCGAGATGTCGCTGCTGCTGCCGTTCGCGCTCGCGATGGCGCTACACGGCGGCTCGCTCGCGCTGCTGTCGGGCCGCGTCGACATGTGGCTGCTGTTGCTGCCGGGACTCGGCGCGCTGAGCACGGTCGCGCTCGCGACCTATCTGAAAGCGAGCCGTTTGCTGCCGATGGCGCTATTCGGCATTCTCGGCTACGTGGAGCCGGTGTTGCTGGTGATCGTGTCGGTGACGCTGCTCGGCGAGTCGTTGACGGCTCAGCAGCTTGGCACGTACGTGCCGATCTGGATCGCGGTGGGGCTGACGGGCTTGCATAGCGCAAGGCTGCTCGCGCCGCGTTGAAAGCCTGCGAGGCCGCCGTGCAGCGTCGACGGTCGCTGCCTCAGGACCGATGACGCGTGACCCCGTGCGCCGCATCGACCCTCGTCGGGCCCGCCTTGGCTTCGATTGCCGCGCGCAACGCGGGCCGCCAGCCGAACGCGAATAGCGCTTCGGCGAGCACGAACAGCGGCCCGATCAGCAGGCCGATCACATCGTCGATGAATGCGGGCTTGCGATGCTCGTACGCGACGTGTCCCACGAACTGGAATACCCAGCCCACGACGAACAGGCCGATGCCCGACGCAAGCCACGTCAAGGTGGGCTGCTCCGCAAGCCACGCGCCGCACGCCACGCACAATACCGACACCACGGCCATCATCAAGCCGAGCGGCACATCAAGCACGACGTAGTAGATCACGCTCAGGCCGAACAGCACCCACGCCGGCGACACTGCCAACGGCAGCCCAACAACCGTCCACGCGGGCCGGCTCAGCAGTACGGCGAGCGCGAGCACGATCATCGGAATGCCGATGAAGTGCGTCGCGATGTTGCGGCGGTCGCGATGATAGGCGGCGTATTGCGCAAGCTGGTCAGTGAGCGTTCTCATGGATGCCGTTCCTCGTCGAAAGTCATCATAATCGCGGGCGGCGCGCCGCGACACTTTCGGCTAGCCGACAATTCAACCGCCAAAGCGCGCTTCGAACGATGACATCGACTGAGCTTTTCAATCTGCTCGATCGCAGCGCCTGGTTTCGCGCCGCGCCCGACGCATTGCGCGTGCAATTGATCGAGCTCGGCCGCACGCGACGGCTGCCGGCGGGCCAGCGCCTTTTCAATCGCGGCGATGCCGACGACGGCTTCTATTGCGTGCTCGATGGATTGATGCGGATCGGGTCGATTACCGCGAGCGGCAGGGAAGCGCTGCTCGCAGTGATCGAGCCCGTCAACTGGTTCGGCGAGATCGCGCTGTTCGATGGCCAGACGCGCACGCACGATGCCTATGCCGAGCGCGACACGCTGCTGTTTCATGTGCCGCGCGCGGCGCTCACGGCGCTGCTCGAACGCACGCCCGCGTTCTGGCATGCGTTCGGCCTGCTGCTCACGCACAAGCTGCGCCTCGCGTTCGACGCGATCGAAGAGGCCGCGCTGCTGCCCGCCGCGCAACGCGTCGCGCGGCGTCTGTTGCTGATGGCGGGCGGATACGGCGGCGGCGCGGGCGCGCTGCGGCGCGTGCTCAAGGTGCCGCAGGAAGACCTCGCGATGATGCTCGCGCTGTCGCGTCAAACCACGAACCAGATTCTCAGGCAGTTTGAAACGCAAGGCGCGCTCGCGTTGCGCTACGCGGAGATCGAGATCGTCGACGCGGAGAAACTGCGCGTCTTCGCGGCGTCGACGAATGACGATGCCGCGCGTGCCTGATCGCGAATAACACCTCGTCAATCCGCCGAACTTTAGAGATAGGTCATCGGCCGGCCAAGGTACCATCGCCTATACTTTTTTTGCCGCCGTTTGTCGCGGTAGCCGCGCATCTTCTCATTCCCGCTCGCCCGCCAGGCCAGGCCGATGCTGCGCGGCGCATCTCCAGAACTATTAAGAATTCCAAAGGATTGAAATGAATCCGTCAGTTCCCGCGCTATCGCCCGCCGAGCGCTATCAGGAGTCGGTTTCGCTCTATTCGTCCGGGCGTCTGGCGGAGGCGCTCGCACTGCTCGACGAGATGCTGCAGCGCGATCCCGCCCATGCGCAAGCCATGCAGCTCGCGGCTGTTTGCCTGAACGACCTGTATGACGCAGCAGACGCGAAAGACCTCAAGCCCGTCGTCGACGACACGCTCGATCTGGCCGAAGCGCACAACGATCTGGGCGGCTGGTTCTACGGACGCAAGCAGTTGACGCAGGCCGAGCACGCGTACCGCCGCGCGCTGTCGATCAAACCCGATCTGACGAAGGCAATGAACAATCTCGGTCTCGTGCTGCGCGATCTCGGGCGCGAGGTGGAAGCCGAAGCCTCATTCCTGCACGCGCTCGCCATCGCGCCCGACTACGTGATGGCACGCAACAACCTCGGCGTGCTGTTGTGGCAGCTCAAGCGCCTGCCGGAGGCAGAGGTCGCGTATCGCGACGTCGTCAGCCGTCAGCCGGGCGACGTCAGCGCGCACAACAATCTCGGCTTGCTGCTGCTGGAACTCAACCGTGTGCCGGAAGCGGAGCAGGCGTGCCGCCAGGCGCTGGCGCTCAATGCCGATGTGCCCGAAGCGCACAACAATCTCGGCAACGTGCTGTGGCAGCAAGGCCGCATCGCGGAAGCCATTGACGCATACCGCCAGGCGCTGGCGCTGCGGCCCGACTACGTCGGCGCCAAAGCGAACCTCGCGTTGCCACTGCTATGCATCGGCGACTACTTGCAAGGCTGGGCGCTCTATGAGTCGCGGTATCACGAAGCGGTCGGCACGCGCAGCGTGTTTCCGCCGCCCGTGCCGTATCCGCAGTGGCGCGGCGAGCCGCTGAACGGTAAATCGCTGCTCGTGTGGCCGGAGCAGGGCTTCGGCGATGGCCTGCAATTCTGCCGGTATGTATCGATGCTGAAGGCGCGTGGCGCGGGGAAGGTGAGCGTCGCTTGCCAGCCGCCGTTGCGGCGACTGTTCGACAGCCTAGAAGGCGTGGACGCGGTGTATTCGCTCGACGGCGAGACGACGATTCCCCCGCACGACACCTGGTGCTTCATGCTGAGCCTGCCGATGCTGTTCGGCACGACCGTCGACACGATTCCCGCGTCGACGCCTTATCTGCACGCGCCCGCCGCGCTTGCGCAGCACTGGCGCAGCAGGTTGCCGGAAGGCGGAGTCAAGGTCGGCCTGGTGTGGGCGGGCGATCCGCGTCCGCACGATCCCAGTTCGAATGCGATCGACCAGCGCCGTTCGCTTACGGCGCTGTCGTACTTGCCGCTGCTGCGCGTGCCTGGCGTGACGTTCGTGAGCCTGCAGAAAGGCGCGGCGACCCGCCCGCAGATCGAAGACCTGCCTGCTGCGTTGCGCCCCTTCGACCCGATGGACGACGTGCAGGATTTCGCCGATACGGCCGCCATCGTCGAAAACCTGGATCTGGTGATTACGGTCGATACGTCGATGGCGCATCTGGCGGGGGCGCTCAACACGCCCGTGTGGATTCTGTCGCGCTATGACGCGTGCTGGCGCTGGTTCCGCGACCGCGACGATTCGCCGTGGTATCCGACTGCGCGGCTTTTCCGGCAAACGGCGCCCGGCGACTGGGAAAGCGTGGTCGAGCAGGTCGCGCAGGCGCTGGCGAGCCTGCGCGAGCCCGCCGTGTCGCACTGACGCTTGACGGTCCGCGCCGGACGCTAGAACGGATTGTCGATCACGCCCGGCTTCGCGTCGGGCTCTTCCTTCACCTGTTCCGGCAGATGCGATTCCGCCTGAAGCGCGGCGACGATGCCGTCGAGCGCTTCCTTCAGGGCCAGCGCCGCTTTCAGACCGCGCTTGTCCTTCGTGATCGCGAGCGTGCCGTTCACCACGACGCGCGTGGTGCCGTTCGACACCGTCAGCGCGTCGCCCTGGATGTTGAGCACGTCGTCGTCGTTCGAATACGCTTTAAACACCTTTCAGCCCTCCCGGACGCTGGTCTTTCAGGTTTTCCGGAATGCCCGGAAAGCGGATGCCGCTCATCGCTTCGAGTTCATGCACGGACTTCACGTCGTAGTGGTCGGTGGCCACGTTGTCCGCGACGATCGTGAACGCGAGTTTCTTCGACGGCACGTAGACGACCTTGAACAACTGCGTCGGCACGAACACCCGCGTCGGCCCGATGGTCTGCAACTGTCCGCCGATGAACATCGGGCCGGTGACCACGTAGATGTCGTTGTATTTCATCGACAGCTTGCGCACGGCCGTTTCGATGCGTGACCACATGCGCTGATTGTTCTCGCGGTTCTGCGGCACGATGTTCGCAAGCGAGAACGATTGTGCCATCGCCTCCGCGTTCCATCGGTTGCCAGCCGGGCTCATATGGCCGCGATCAAAACCGCTGCGCTTGTAGTCGGCGAGCGTCGCGCCTTCGCCGTCGGGCAGGCGCGCGTCCTCGAAGAACTTGTTGGTGCGCACCATGTCTTTTGCGGCTTCGATGTGGTCGCGCGTCAAATGCTCGGCGGACCACAGCGGACCATGCGTGATGCCTGAATGCAGAACGGCGAAATCCGAGTAGCACAGCATGCGCGACTTCGGCGTCATTTTCGCGTTCGTCAGCACGGGCCATTGGGCGTTGGGCGTGAAATCCGTGCAAGACGTTGCTGCCCACGTGTGAGTCGCGTGACTCGCGGCCACGATAAGCAGGCTGACTAACCACTTCTTCATAGATCGGAAAGGCGAATGAGGGGGCCGCAAGTATAGCCGCGCGACCTATGCACAATGCAAGGGCTTACACGCCGTTACGCGACATCGCGTCGACGTATCGGCAAAACCGTCACGACGCAATGCCGCACGGCAAATTCTGCGCGTTCGACGGCGAGAGATGGGAGTGACAGAGGAAAGGCCCGCGTCGGCCAGGGGCGAGCGGCGCGGGCGTGAATACGAAGCAGGCTTAGCGTCCGAACACGCTGTGCTCGGCGTTGACAGGCAAGCGGTCAACGGCCTGCAAGCGCCAGTAGCCATTCATCCTCGCGTGCGTGCGGTCCGACGACCACGCCGCGCTGCCCTGTGCCGAGCTGACCCGCTGCCGTCCGTCCACGTGCAGGCCATTCAACGTGCATAACGGCGCTTCTGCGCTCGGCGCGCAGAGCTTGGTGACGCCGTTCTCGTCATGGAGTTCGCCCCATGGGGGCAGGTCGATCCCATCGTGTGCTTCTCTCGACCAGCGACACTCGTCCGTGTCGAGCCAAAGCACGGCGTAGTCGTGATTGACGGTGGGGTCCGAACCGTTGATCAGTATTGTCAGCCGCATGCAGAAATCCCCCGGTGAAAGATTAAGTATGTGCGCTTCCTCAGTCTACTTCGGGCCAACGGTTATGCAAGGCAAACAGCTATCGGGCGGATTGAAAAACCCAATTGGGAACGCATCACCGACCTCCTAGATTTAAGGCACGGCTCAGATGCGCGCGTCGGGCCGGTCGTTGCCATCAGAAACGCGCGCTCCCACATACAGGCTTTGGATGGAGGCTCAGATGGCGCAACTCAAGGGTTCGAAGACGGAGGAGAATCTGAAGGCCGCATTTGCGGGTGAATCACAGGCCAATCGCCGCTATTTGTATTTCGCAGCGAAGGCCGACGTCGAGGGACAGAACGACGTCGCGGCACTATTCCGCTCGACGGCGGAAGGCGAGACGGGCCACGCGCATGGCCACCTCGAATATCTGGAAGTCTCGGGCGATCCGGCGACGGGATTACCGTTCGGTTCATCGCGTCAGAATCTGCAAGCGGCGATTGCGGGCGAGACGCACGAATACACCGACATGTACCCCGGCATGGCAAAGGCCGCGCGCGAAGAAGGCTTCGACGAAATCGCGAACTGGTTCGAAACGCTGGCCAAGGCGGAACGCAGTCATGCGAATCGCTATACGAAGGCATTGGAGGCGCTGGTCGATTGAGTGGCACGCGCCAGCTGCGCGGCTGGCGCGTGTTGTCGCTTCCGTTTGGTGCAGGCTTGGCATGCAGACGGACGCGATAGTGCGGTACAAACGCGAGACGAAGTGAGACGATCACGATTTCGCGCGCTGCATGCGCAAAAAAGAATGAATGCGCTTATGAGAAAGAAGCGCGTAAAAAAACCCCCACAGCATTGCATGGGATGGGAGTAAGACTGCCCGCCATGCATGGGACCAGAGTAGGCGCTAAAGCGCCAACACTGATCGACAGGAGACGCACGCCATGCCTCACAAGGAAGGCAGTCTCGAAGCGCCCATTCGCCATCCGCTCGACTGGCAATCGGACGCGTTCTACGATCCGGAAGCGATCGATCAGGAATTGACGCGCGTGTTCGACATTTGCGCCGGCTGCCGCCGATGCGTGTCGCTATGCGGCGCATTTCCCGCACTGTTCGACCTCGTCGACGAAACGGATACAGGCGAGGCGCACGACGTCGACAAGAAGAAGTTCGGCGCCGTCGTCGATCAATGCTATCTGTGCGACCTGTGCTACATGACGAAATGTCCCTACGTGCCGCCGCACCAATGGAACGTCGATTTTCCGCACCTGATGCTGCGCGCGAAGGCTGCCGCCTTCAAGCGGGGAGACGTACCGTTGCGCGACAAGTTCCTGTCGAACACCGATGCGCTCGGCACGTTCGCCGGCATTCCCATCGTTACGCAGACGGTCAACGCGGTGAACCACACGCGCGCTGCGCGCGGCATGATGGAAAAGGCGCTCGGCGTCGACAAGGACGCCTGGCTGCCCGACTTCGCCACGCGCAAGTTTCGCAGCGCCGCGAAGAAATCGCCGCAGGTGCAGACCAGGGACGGCGAGCGCACGCCCGGAAAGGTCGCGATCTACGCCACCTGCTACGTGAATTTCAACGAGCCAGGCATCGGTCACGATCTGCTAGCCGTGCTTGCGCACAACGACATTCCCTACGAACTGGTATCGAGCGAGGCGTGCTGCGGCATGCCGTTGCTGGAGCAAGGCAACCTGCAAGGTGTCGCGGCGAAGAAAGAGAAGAACATGCCCGTGCTCGCGCGTTATGCGCGCGACGGCTACGCGATCATCGGCGCGATTCCGAGTTGCGTGCTGATGTACAAGCACGAGCTGCCGTTGATGTTCCCCGACGACCTGGACGTGCGCGCCGTCAGCGAAGCGTTCTGGGACCCGTTCGAATACTTCATGGCGCGCCATCGTGATGGTCTGCTGAAGACCGACTTCAACACGCCGCTCGGCAAGGTGTCGTATCACGTACCGTGTCATGCGCGCGTGCAGAACATCGGACGCAAGACGTCGGAGACGTTCGCGCTCGTGCCGGATACGCAGGTGACGGTTGTCGAGCGATGCTCGGGTCACGCAGGCACGTTCGGCGTGAAGAAGGAATTTCACGCGATGGCGATGAAGATCGGCACGCCCGTCTTCAAGGCGATGGCGCAACCCCAGCCCGATTACATCTCATCCGATTGCCAGCTTGCCGGTCATCACATCGAACAGGGTTTCGACGAGAACAGTTTGCCGAAGACGCCGCTCGCGCATCCGTTGACGTTGCTGCGCAAGGCATACGGCCTTTGATCTTCAATTTGCGAGGATAACGATGAGCATCGCGAGGAACTCCCTGTTGTCGCTCGAAAACTATGCGAAGCAGCGCAAGACGATGCGCGAGCGGATCATCGAGCACAAGAAAAGCCGTATCGTTCGGTTGGGCAATCACCTGACGTTCCTGTTCGAAGACGAACTGACGATCCGCTACCAGATCCAGGAGATGCTGCACATCGAAAAGATCTTCGACGAAGACGGCATTCAGGGCGAACTCGAAGCGTATCTGCCGCTCGTGCCCAACGGCAGCAACTTTAAGGCGACGCTGCAGATCGAGTACGAAAACGAAGTCGAGCGACGCGCGGCGCTCGCGCGGCTGATCGGCATCGAAGACAGCGTATTCATGCAGGTGGACGGCGAAGAGTCCGTCTACGCGATCTCCGACGAAGACCTCGAACGCGAGAACAACGAGAAGACCTCAGCCGTGCATTTCGTACGCTTCGAACTGACGCCTTCGATGAAATCGCGCCTGCGAGACGGTGCGGCGTTGCTTATCGGCTGCGATCACCCGGGCTATCCCGTCGACTTGCAGCCGATTGTGGACGACGTGCGCCGTTCGCTCGTCAAGGACCTCGCTTAAAGCGGCTTCCGATACACGACGAAGCCCGACAGGTCCGCGATCTTGTCGTAAAGCTGCATGGCCGTTTGATTCGACTCGTGCGTGAGCCAGTACACGCGTTCGGCGCGCGCGGCCTTTGCTGCCGTGTAGACGGCTTCGATCAACGCGCGGCCCACGCCCTTGCCGCGCTCGGATTCGAGCGTGAACAGATCGTGCAGATAGCACGTCGGTCCGGCCATCAGCGTGCTGCGGTGATACAGATAATGCACGAGGCCGCTTAGCGTGCCGTCGGCGCGCTCGGCCACCATCGCATGCATCGGCTCCAGTCCGTCGAAGAAGCGCGCCCACGTCAGTTGCGTGATTTCGCGCGGCAGCGCTGTTGCGTCGAAGCGGCCGTAGAAACGGTTATAGCCGTCCCACAACGGCAGCCATGCTTCGTAGTCGGCGGGAACGACAGGGCGGATCTTCACAGCTTGCGTCACGAGTAGCGCTCCTTTCCAGTATCGACGGGTATGGACGAAGCATAGGGTTTCTGTGGCACCATTGTTAGCTCCACGTCGAATGCAAAATCTGGAGCCACGCAATTGGACTACGGGCTGTTGATGTCGCGCTTCGCGAGCCAGGCGGCGGGCCGCAGGCTCACGCAGCAAACGCTGCTTTACGAAAGCCTGCGTCACGCCATCCTGAACGGCGACATTCGTCACGGCAGCCAGCTCGTGCCGACACGCGCGCTCGCCGAGCAACTCGGCATCGCGCGCAACTCGGTGCTGTACGCATACGAACGGCTTGCTGAAGAAGGCTTCATCGCGGCGAGCCGTCACGGGTCGATCGTCAGTTGCGTCGCGCTGCCTTCGGCGAGCGCAGAAGAGGCCAACGTCGCGCCTGGCAGCCGCCTGTCGCGGCGCGTCGCCAGTCTGCCGCACGATCGCGCCGCGCGCGGCATGCGTTCGCCGTTTCAGGCGGGCGTACCCGCGCTCGATGAATTTCCCGTCGCGCAATGGCGAGCGTCGATGGAGCGCGCATGGCGATCCGTCGATGCGCGCGATCTCGGTTACGGCTATCACGCGGGTCATCCGTCGCTGCGGCGCGCGGTGGCCGAATATGTGCGCGTGTCTCGCGGCGTGCGCTGCACGGCCGATCAGGTGTTCATCACATCGGGCACGCATACGAGCCTCGACCTGTGCGCGCGCATGCTCGCCGATCCCGGCGACACAGCATGGCTCGAAAACCCGGGCTATCACGGCGCGCGGATCGCGTTCCAGGCGGCGGGCCTGAACATCGTGCCGATTCCCGTCGATGCCGCCGGACTCGCGCCCACAGAAGCACACTGGCAGCGCACGCCGCCGCGCCTCGTCTACATCACGCCGTCGCATCAATATCCGCTTGGCAGCGTGCTGAGCCTGGAGCGGCGCTGGTCGATCATCGACAACATCGTCGAGCGCGGCGCATGGATCATCGAGGACGACTATGACAGCGAACTGCGCCACAGCGGTCCGCCGCTACCGTCGGTCCAAGGCCTGCGCGATGCGGCGCCCGTGGTCTATCTCGGCACCTTCAGCAAGACGATGTTTCCGGCGCTACGCATTGGTTTCATGATCGTGCCGGCGAGCCTCGCGCCGGAGATCGGCGGCGTGATTGGCGAGATGTCGCGGCAAGGGCGTATCGCGGATCAGGTCGCGTTGGCGGATTTCATCGAAAGTGGCAAGTACGCGCGCCATTTGCGACGCATGCGCCGCATCTACCAGCAGCGGCGCGAAGCGATGGTCAGCGCGATTCATACGCATATGCGCGATCTCGTGACCGTTTCATCCGATGGCAGCGGCATGCATCTGACGATGCGGCTCGATGCGCCCCTGCAGGACCGCGACGTGAGCGCCGCGTTGCGCGAGCAAGGCATGTCGGTTTCGCCGTTGAGCACGTACTGCCATCAAGGCGAGGACGCCGAACGCTACAACGGTTTCATGCTCGGCTATGCGGGCGTGCGTCCCGAGAAGGCCGACCGGCTCGTTGCCGAACTCGGCGCGGCGATTCGCGCATTGATGCGAGACAAATAATATTCAACTGAATGGTTGAATAACGTCGAGACTGCGCCTATACTCGGACCGATGAACGAGTCCGCTCTCGACGGCGTGTTCCGCGCGCTGTCCGACCCCACCCGGCGCGCGATGCTTGCGCAACTCGCCACTGGCGAACGCAGCATCGGCGAACTGGCTGCGCCGTTCGCGATGTCGTTCGCGGCGGCGTCGAAGCACGTCAAGGTGCTCGAAGGTGCGGGGCTGATCCAGCGCCGGGTGCAAGGGCGCTCGCATATCTGCCGGATCGACCCGGCTCCGCTCGCCGCCGCCGACGCGTGGCTGCGTTTCTACGAACACTTCTGGAGCAGCCGGCTCGACGCGCTCGAAGGCCTGCTGCGCAATTCCAAGGGGGATACACGATGAACCAGAACGAACCACTCGGCGTTTTCGACGACACGCAGGTCGTGCGCTTCGAACGTCTGCTGCCTGGCCCGATCGAGCGCGTGTGGGCGTATCTGACCGAGTCCGACAAACGCAGCCAGTGGCTGGCATCCGGCGCGATGCCGCCGCAGCCCGGCGGCGACTTCATGATGCGTTTCGATCACTCGCTGTTGTCGGCGTCGCCTGAGGTTCCGCCCGAGCCGTATCGGCAATACGCGGGCGGGCATGATTCGCTGCACCGGCTGTTGCGCTTCGAGCCGCCGCATGTGCTCGCGTTCACATGGGGCAGCATTCAGGACAATCTGTCGGAAGTGACCTTCGAGCTATCGGAGGCGGGCGATCAGGTGAAGCTCGTGCTAACGCATCGCAACCTGTCCGGACGCGACGAGCAACTCGATGTCGGCCCGGGCTGGCACAGCCATCTCGACGTGCTGCGCGAGCGACTGAACGGCACCGCGCCCGCGTCGTTCTGGACGATGTTCGAGAGAATCAAGGCGCGCTACGACGCGCTCTGAGGTTCGCGGGGCACGCCCGCACGCGCGTTTCCGTCATCGTGTACGATCGCAACCCATCGCGTACACGTTGACGGAGACCAACAGTGTTTCGTTCGATCCTCACTCGCCTTGCATTACTGACGGCTTTCGCATTCGCGCAGACCTTGCCTGCTGCGCACGCCGCCGACGCTTCCACCGATCCCACCGAACATGCCGCCGACTTCATCGCGCATGACTTCCATTTCTCCGACGGCACGATCTTTCCCGACCTACGCATCCACTACGTGACGCTCGGTACGCCGCAGCGCGACGCGCACGGCGAGATCACGAATGCCGTGCTGTTGCTGCATGGCACGACGGGTACGGGCAAGGCGTTTCTCACACCGCTGATGCGCAAGGAACTGTTCGCCGCCGGCGAGCCGCTCGACACGCAACGCTACTTCATCGTGATTCCCGACGGCCTCGGGCGCGGCGGTTCGTCCAAACCGAGCGACGGCTTGCGCACGAAGTTTCCGCACTACGGATATGGCGACGTCGTCGAAGCGAATCACCGGCTGCTGGTCGAAGGGCTGAAGGTACGGCATCTGAAGCTCGTGCTCGGCACGTCGATGGGCGGCATGCAGACGTGGATATGGGGCGAGCGCTATCCGGGCATGGCCGACGCGCTGATGCCCATCGCCAGCCAGCCGATTGCGATGGCGGGCCGCAACTGGCTGTGGCGGCAGATGATCGTCGGCGCGATCCGCAGCGATCCGGGTTGGCAGGACGGCAGCTACACCACGCCGCCGACGCAATGGACGCGCGTGATGCCCGTCTTCACGCTGATCACGGGCAACGCGGCACGCATGCAGGAGCAGGCACCCGACCGTGCGGCAGCGACGCGCATGACGGAATCGATCGTCGCGGATGCGGCGAAGACCGATCCCAACGACGTGCTGTACTGGTTCGAGTCGTCATGGGACTACAACCCGGAGCCCGATCTCGGCGCGATTCGCGGCCGCCTGTTCGCCGTCAATTTCGCCGACGATCTGATCAATGCCACCGATCTGAACGTGATGCAGCGGCTGATCGGCAAGGTGCCGCAAGGGCGCTATGTCGAGATGCCGGAGACGGCGCAATCGTACGGACACCAGACGCTCGCGCACCCCGAAGTGTGGAAGCCTTATCTGATCCAGCTGATGAACGGCGGCTGAAGCCCGCGCGGGAGGCCGGCTGCGTCTCCCGCGCGGCGAGTGAGATAATCCACATTCGCCCCAAAATGCAGAGCTGGAGAACAAAGTGAGCCGCATCGACAACCCCACACGCGACCAGGAAGCCGGCGTCGCCGATTCCACCCAGGACATCACGCGCATCGACGACACGCGCATCGGCGCGGTGCGTCCGCTGATCTCGCCGGCGCTGCTGCTCGACGAACTGCCGTGTCCGCCCGGCGTGCAGACGCTGGTTGAACAGAGCCGCGTCGAAATCGCCGATATCCTGCATGATCGTGACGACCGGCTGGTCGTCGTCGTCGGTCCGTGCTCGATTCACGACCACGATCAGGCGATGGAATACGCGCACAAGCTGAAAGTCGCCGCCGATTCGTTGCGCGATGATCTGATGATCGTCATGCGTGTGTACTTCGAGAAGCCGCGTACGACGGTTGGCTGGAAGGGCTATATCAACGATCCGCGTCTGGACGGTAGCTTCCGGATCAACGAAGGGCTGCGTCGGGCGCGCGAACTGCTGCTCGAGATCAGCGGGCTTGGTCTGCCGACGGGCACTGAGTTTCTTGATCTGCTGAGCCCGCAGTACATTGCCGATCTGATCGCCTGGGGCGCGATTGGCGCGCGTACGACTGAAAGTCAGAGCCATCGGCAGCTAGCTTCTGGCCTGTCGTGCCCGATCGGGTTCAAGAACGGCACTGATGGCGGCGTGCAGATTGCCGCTGATGCGATTGTCGCTGCGGCCGCGAGCCATGCGTTCATGGGTATGACCAAGATGGGCATGGCTGCGATCTTCGAGACGCGTGGCAACGATGACGCGCATGTGATCTTGCGTGGCGGCAAGAAGGGGCCGAATTATGACGCGGCGGGTGTCGAGGAGGCTTGTGCAGCGCTGCGTAAGTTGGGATTGCGGGAGCAGGTGATGGTCGATTGCTCGCATGCTAATTCCAACAAGTCGCATGAGCGGCAGATTGAAGTCGCTCAGGATCTGGCTAACCAGTTGACGGGCGGGGATAAGCGGATCGTTGGGGTGATGATCGAGAGCCATCTCGAAGCAGGCCGGCAGGATCTCAAGCCGGGTGTGCCGCTTGCTCGTGGGGTGTCGATTACTGATGCTTGTATCGGGTGGGCTCAGACTGAGCCTGTGCTGCATACGCTTGCGCAAGCGGTTCGCGCGCGGCGGCAGGCTGTTGCTGGGAAGTGACGGTAGGGCGTCGGCAGGTTTCTTTCACTACGTGGGTGAGGCGCTGCGTTTTGTTTTGCGCATGGAGGCTTATGACTAACGCGAATCAATACTCGAAGGTCGCGCCGAGCCGCGCGGATGTTGATGCGATGGCCGGTGTGACTGTCGTCGAATTCGGCACCGACTGGTGCGGGTATTGTCAGGGTGCGCAGCCTGTGATCGGGAAGGCCCTTGGCCAGCATCCGGGGACTCGGCATCTTAAGATCGAGGATGGGCCGGGAAGGCCGCTCGGGCGTTCGTTCAAGGTTAAGCTTTGGCCAACGCTGATCTTTGTGCGTGATGGCGTTGAAGTGGCGCGGGTGGTGCGGCCCACCGATGCCGCGCAGATTGAGGAGGCTTTTGCCACTGTGGCGTGATTAGCGGTGTTTCTGCTTTTGCGCTGGCATCCGCGTTTTGTTAGCTTGCTTCAAGCGTCGCCCCTGTGCGGGGCGGCACCTACTTTTCTTTGCCGCCGCAAAGAAAAGTAGGCAAAAGAAAGCGGCTAACACCGCTAATTCTTGTTCTTGCCCACGGGCCCCCTACGGCCCCGTCCTTCGTGCGGCAACATCTCAGTTCATGCCCGTTGCCAACGCTTTGAACAGATGCCTCACCCGCTTCAGACACCCGCACAAGCGCCGGCGGCAGCGAATGGTTTGTGCCGCCCAGGTGGCAAACTGTGTGTAGGTCGGCGGGATTTCTATGCCGCCGCTTTAGCCCTTCGGGTCGCCGAACAGGCTGTTCAGATCTTTCGTGTCTTCCGACAGGTTGTATTCCTTCTGTACCGCCTTGAGCGCTTCGTCCACGGTGCGGTCGAAGCCAATTGCATTGCCGAAATTTTTCATCGTCCAGTTGCAGCCGCTTGCGTCGGGTTCCTGCATCTGCGGACGCGGCACGCGGATCTTTACGCCGTCCTCGACGACCTCCGGCGCGCGCTCGATGCGCCGTCTCACCTCGTCCTGTAGCTGCGATGCGGTGCGTGTCTTGCGTAGCATGAGCGTCTCCTGCACTGTTGGCTAAAGTCGCTGGACAGTCTAGCGCAACGCTTCACACAAACCGCTTGCGATCGTGCGGCGCACTGAAATCCTGCACCGGGCCGAGCGGTACGATGCCCGTCGGGTTCACCGAGCCGTGGCTCTCGTAGTAATGGCGCTTGATATGCTCGAAGTTCACCGTGCCGGCTACGCCCGGGTGCTGGTAAATGTCGCGCGTATAAGCCGACAGATTCGGATAGTCCGCGATGCGCCGCAGATTGCACTTGAAGTGGCCGAAGTACACGGCGTCGAAACGGATCAGCGTCGTGAAGAGCCGGATGTCCGCTTCCGTTAGCCGGTTGCCCGTCAGGAATCGCTGCGTCGACAGTTTCTGTTCGAGCCAGTCCAGCGTCTCGAATAGCGGCGCGACGGCCTCTTCGTACGCCGACTGCGTGGTCGCGAAGCCCGACTTGTAGACGCCGTTGTTCACCGTGTCGTAGACGCGCGCGTTGATCGCGTCGATCTCGGCGCGCAGCGGCGGTGGGTAGAAGTCGCCCGGCTCAGCGCCGAGTTCGTCGAACGCCGAGTTCAGCATGCGGATGATTTCCGACGACTCGTTGCTGACGATCGTCCGTTGATGCTTGTCCCACAGAATCGGCACGGTCACGCGGCCTGTGTAGTGCTTGTCCGCGGCGACGTAGACGTCGCGCAGGTACTTCGCGTGATTCAGCGTGTCGGGCACGACGCCCGGGCCGTCGGCGAAGGTCCAGCCGTCGCCGAGCATCAGCCAATGCACGACCGAGACACTGATCATGTCTTCGAGGCCCTTCAGCGCACGCACGATCAGCGTGCGATGCGCCCACGGACACGCCAGGCTCACATACAGGTGATAACGTCCCGCTTCCGCTTCGAAGCCGTCGTTGCCGCTCGGGCCGGCTTCGCCGTCGGGTGTGACCCAGTTGCGGAAGATGGCGTCCGTACGCACGAAGCGGCCGCCCGTCGACGCCGTGTCGTACCATTTGTCCTGCCATTGACCGTCGACTAACAATCCCATTTCGCTGCTCCTTCTATCCCGCGTTCCCAGCCCGCGCGATATGCGCTGCGCCGCTGCGATGCCAGCCGCGCGGCAAGACATCGCCAGAAGACCCTATGATGGACCGCCATTCGGGTTTTGCCGTACGATTTTCCCGTTGATCTCATTCGACAGGTTCGCACATGTTGACGGATGAAGAGCTTGCGCTGCTCGAAGCGATTCGTGAAAGCGGCAGCTTGTCGCGCGCCGCGGCGCGGCTCGGCAAGGCTCCGTCGACGGTGTCGCACGCGGCGCGCCAGCTCGAAACGCGTTTCGATGCGCTGCTGTTCGACCGCCGCCGCTATCGGCTGCAACTGACGCCCGCCGGCCAGCTGCTCGCCGAAGAGGCCGCGCGCCTGATGCAGGACGTGTCGCGCATGACACAACGCGTGCGGCAGATCGCGAGCGGCTGGGAAGACCGGCTGTGGATCGTCACCGACGAACTCATGGAGTTCGAGACCTTCATGCCCGTCGTCCATGCGTTCGATGCGCTGCAATCGGGCGTCAAGCTGCGTCTGACGACGGAAGTGCTCAGCGGCACGTGGGAAGCGCTGCGCGATGGTCGCGCCGACGTGATCGTCGGCGCGACCAATGAGCCGCCCGCCATTCCCGGCTTGCGCTGGTTCGAGCTGGGCGTGGTCGACTGGGTGTTCGCCGTGTCGCCGCGGCATGCGCTCGCGAGCATCAAGGAGCCGCTCAGACGCGAGCAGATCGCGAAGCAGCGCGGCATCGTCGTCGCGGATTCATCGCGTGCGAGCGGCCGCGCGTATGGCCTGCTCGGCGGGCAGACTTCGCTCGCGGTGCCCAGCATGCGTGCGAAAATCCTTGCGCAGCGCGATGGGCTCGGCGTCGGCTGGTTGCCGCGCCAACGCGTCGCGTCGCTGCTTAAGCGCGGCGAACTCGTCGAGAAGGAAACCGCCGATCCGCGCGAACCGAATGTGCTGTACGTCGCGTGGCGCGGCGATCAGGAAGGCCGGGCGCTGAAATGGTGGCTCGACCAGCTGCGCGAACCGCGCTTTGCGAAACGTCTGGTGCAGGGAATCGATCAGTTCGCGTGAAGGGCGCCTTGTTTGTCCGGCCAGTCCGATGCACTCTCGGCGGCCGCGCGAAACAAACGGAAATACGACGGAAACCCGCGACTCGCACGTTGAAGGAATAAAGCGACCGGATGGGGCGTTCTGTTGATATGACGATTGCAGTGCGCCGCTTGCACGATGAAGACCCGCCGGCTTGCACATCGCTTTCGCCGTCCCTACCGACTTCCAACCAGAACGGCTCATGAACACATCGACAACTTCCCGCACGGCCTCGCGCGACGGCATCGAGACGCTTTCCACGCCGGCGCACGCGTCCCGCTACACACGCACCGCGATGATCCTGCATTGGCTGATTGCCGTGCTCATCATCGTGAACGTGGTGCTGGGCCTTTCCGCCGATTCGCTGCCGGACGACTGGGTGCGCCCCGTCATCGACACGCACAAGTCGATCGGCATCACGGTGCTCGGCCTCGCGCTGCTGCGCCTGCTGTGGCGCGCGTCGCACCGGCCGCCGCCGTTGCCGCGCGAATTTCCGTCGTGGGAACGGATGGCCGCGCATGTCGCGCACTTCCTGCTGTACTTCGTGATGATCGCGCTGCCGCTGTCGGGCTGGATGCACGACTCCGCATGGAAGGCGGCTGCAACGCATCCGATGCAACTGTTCGGCGTGATCCCGTTTCCGCGCATCGGCTTCATCATGAATCTCGATCCCGCCGTGAAAGAGCCGCTGCACGACAGATTCGGCGCGCTGCACACGTACCTCGGCTATGCGCTGTACGCGTTGCTGGCGATGCATATCGGCGGCGCGCTCAAGCATGAGCTGTTCGACCGTCATTCCGTCATCAAGCGGATGGTGCCGTGATGGATATCGATGTCATCGAAGACGCGACGCTGACGAACCACAGCCTGTCCGACGAGCCCACGGTGGTAGGGGGCGAGCGTCCAAGGCCGTCGCTGCGCGAAGCGCTCGCCGCCGCGTCGCCGCGCATCAACCCGCGCAAGGGCACCTGGCAGAGCGCCGTGATTCACGGCAGCGTGACCGCCTTGTGGCTGCTGCTGTTCGCGCGCGCGTTCTTTCTGCATGGCGCGCTCGCATGGTCGACGGGGATCGCTTACGTGCTGTACGACACGCTGCTGCTCGCGTTCGTCACCATCAAGACCTGGCCGCTGATCCGCCGCTCGTTGCCTGCGCACCGGTCGAAAGATGGCGGGAAACTACCCTCCCTGGGTGTCATCGTCGCTGCGCACAACGAGGCAGGCGTGCTGCCCGTGACGCTCGCGGCGCTGCTGCGGCAGATGCACGGCCCGGCGCAGATCGTGATCGCCGACGACGGCTCGACGGACGGCACGCGCGATCTGCTGACCAGCCGTTTCGGTCTGACGGAGCCCGCGTTGGGCGTGCTGAGCGCGCCGAGCAGCCGCTATCCGAATCTGCACTGGCTGCGCGTGCCGCATGGCGGCAAGGCGCTGGCGCTGAACGCCGCGATCGACGTGATGACGACGGACACCGTGATGACCGTCGACGCAGACACCTTGCTCGCCGACGACGCCACGTTCGCCATGCGAGCGGCCTTCGCGCAGTCGCCGAAGCTGGTCGCGGCGACGGGCATTCTCGTGCCCGTCTGCAACCGCACGGCGAGCGGGCGCGTGTTCCAGTGGTTCCAGACTTACGAATACATGCGTAACTTCATCGCGCGCTTCGCATGGATGCGGGCCGACAGCCTGCTGCTGGTGTCGGGCGCATTTGCGTCGTTCCGGCGCGACGCGCTCGTGGCCGTCGGCGGCTTCGATTCGCAATGCCTCGTCGAAGATTACGAACTGATTCACCGGCTGCGGCGCTACTCCGTCGATCACGACCTCGGCTGGGACGTGCGTGTGGTCGGCGACGCGCACGCGCAAACGGAGGCGCCCGCAACGCTTGGTGCGTTCCTGCGCCAGCGCCGCCGCTGGTTCGCGGGCTTCCTGCAAACGCAGTACTGGAACCGCGACATGACGGGCAACGCGCGATACGGCACGCTCGGCCGGCTGATGCTGCCCGTGAAGGCGTTCGACACGATGCAGCCCGTCTACGGCCTGACCGCGTTCGCGTTGCTGCTCGGCTTCGTGGTCGGCGGACATGGGTTGATCGTCGTGTCGATCTTCAGCGTGATCGGCCTGAAGACGGCGATCGACCTCGCGTTCTATCTGTGGAGTATCCATCTGTACCGCCGCTGGACGGGGCTGACGAGCGGCACGAGCCTGCCGATGGCTGTCGTTGCCGCGATTGCCGAGCCGTTCACGTTCCAGTTGCTGCGGCATACGGGCGCGGTGCTCGGCTGGCTGCAATTTCTACGTGGTGGCAAGACGTGGGGCAAGCAGCATCGCTCGGGTCTCGTGGGCGCGACGCAAAGTGCGCGTTGAGCGTCGTTGCCGCGCATATCGGCGACGTATGAGGTTGTTGCGGGTTTCTTGAGCGTTGCGGCTGCAACAAAATGGAAGGGCGGTGCTTCGGCACCGCCCTTTGTTTTTGGCGCAGCGGCGGGCGTCGACACTCGTCCGGTAATGCCTACCGGCGCGCCTACCTGCGGTGAGTCCTCATGATTCTCGGGTGCGACTTCTAGTAGACTGACCGGACATCGGTTTCTAACTATCAAACTCGCTCGGTCCCGGCGACCGGCCGACCGTTGTGCCAGGAGGCCTCATTCATGCACGTAGTCGCTCCGTTGGACAGCAAATCCGTCGATAACCCTCCAAAGGCTGCCGTGCGCGATCTGCGCCGTGTCGATATTCATCCCAATCACTGGTATCCGCTCGCATGGTCGCGTGAAGTGAAGCGCGGTAAAACGCATGCCGTACGCTTTGCCGGCGAGCCGATCGTGCTGGCGCGCACCGAATCGGGCAAGGTGATCGCGCTGGAAGATCGTTGCGCGCATCGGCAAGTGCCGTTGAGCGGTGGCGTGGTCGACGGCGAGGCTATCCGCTGTGGTTATCACGGCTGGACCTACGATTGCTCGGGCAAATGCATCGACGTGCCGTATCTCGGCCGTGAGCGTCTGCCGAATGGTGTGCGCGCGTATCCGTGCCGCGAAGCCGAAGGGCTGATCTTCGTGTTTCCGGGCGACGCCGCGCTCGCCGAGACGATGCCGCTGCCGCCGCTCGGCTCCGTGGCCGACAAGGCGTACAAGACGCGGCGCTTCGGCCGCGAAGTGGCATGCCACTACTCGTTCATGCACGAAAACCTGATGGACATGAACCATCAGTTCCTGCACCGCAAGCAGATGGGCAAGATGCGCGCGCGTTCGCTGGGCCGGCGGCGCGGCGACGACTGGGTCGAAGTGGACTACACGTTCGCGCGCGAAGCGGGTCAGCAGCCGATCGGCGAAGCACTCGTGTTCGGGCAGAGCCGCAAGAGCGAAAGGGCCGACCACAAGGACGTGATGACGATCCGCACGCAGTATCCGTTTCAGACGCTGCGGATTCGCACGTCCGACGGAACGATCGTGATGGACCTGTGGATCTGCTACGTGCCGCTCGACCGCGAGCAACGCACCAATCGCACGTTCGGCCTGCTGTCTATCAAGCGGCCCAAGATCGGCGCACTGCTCGACGTCGCGTGGCCGCTGCTGGTGTGGTTCACCGAGCGCATCTTCAAGGAGGACCGCTGGATCGTCGAACTCGAGCAGGCAGCGCACGACGCGCAAGGCGCCGACTGGAATCACGAAGTCTTCCCGGTGATCAACGACTTGCGCGATCTGTTGCGCGAATGCGGCGCGCCCGCGGCGCGGCGGGTGATTCCGATCGAGCCTTCTGCCGAGTCCGTTGCCGTCTGACTTTGCGGCGTTTCGTTCCTAACGGCCGCATCAAGCTACCATTGCTCGGACGTTAGGCGTTCGAACGTTCGGCCCCTCTCATTCGCCGCGATTCTCTGTCCGTGCTGCGCGCACGGCAGGCGCGCGATGCTTCGACAATGCGTTATGCTTGATTCATCCGCCCGGCTTCGGGCGGACGCGGTGCATTGTTCGAAGGAGGCTGTCTCATGTCCGAGGATGGCGACGCAACTCCGCCGATCGCGGATCTGCAAATCGTATCGACGCGCGTGTTCGATTTTCCGCGCGATCTCGTGTTCAAAGCCTGGACGGAGCCGGTGCATCTCGCGCACTGGTGGGGGCCGAAGGGCTTCACGAATTCCTTCCACGAATTCGATCTGCGTCCGGGCGGCAACTGGCGCTTCGCGATGCACGGGCCGGATGGCGTCGACTACAAGAATCACAGCGTATTCGTCGAGATCGTCGCGCCCGAACGTATCGTGTTCGATCATGTGTCGGGGCCGCACTATCGCGTCACGGCTACCTTCGATGCGCTGAGCGACGAACAGACGCGCATCACGTTTCGCATGGTCTTCGAGACGCCTGCCGTGTGCGCGCAGGCGAAGACATTTGCCGTCAAGGCCAACGAAGAGAACTTCGACCGTCTGCAGAAAGAGTTGAAGCGGATGGTTTGAGCGGGCGTCACGGTTCTCGTGGCGCTATCCCGTCAGTTCAGTCAATTCAATAGGCAACGGCCTCACGTTCCGAAGAACGTGAGGCCGTTGTGGTCGCCTCGCGGGCCCGAGCGCTTACGGCGGGTCGATCGTACGCATCAACCCGCCGCGCTTCGTGTGTGATTAGAAGCGGTGACGCAGACCAACGGATGCGACGCCCTGGCGGTGCGTCGACGAAACGCCCGTCGCGCTGCCGTTGTCGATCACTGCGTTGATCGTCGAGCCAGCCGGCGCGCTCGTTTCCTGATACGTGCCTTGCACGTACACGTCCGTGCGCTTCGACAGCGAGTAGTCGCCCTTCAGGCCGACCTGGTTCGCGTGGAAGTGCGCATCTTCAGCCGCGCCGTTCGAGTACGTGTAGGCAATGCCCAGACCCAGCGCAGGCGTCAGGTTGTACGTGGCGTTGGCTTCGTAGTTGTTGGTGTGAACGGAACCCGTGCCGCCCGTCACGTTGTCGAGGCGGGCTTGCGTCCATACGATGCCGAACAGCGCCGGGCCAAACGCGTAGGTTGCGCCCGCGCCGAACTGGCGCTGGCGGAACGACACGCCCGTCAGACCGATATTGTTCAGATCGAGGTTGTTGTAAGCGCCGCCCGATGTGGCATTCGGGTTGTTCTGCTGCGCGTAGCCCGCGCCAACGCGCAGGCCTGCGTTTTCATAGCCCGCGCCGACGCTGTACGCGCGGTTGTTCGCGAATTGCGAGCTGTTCGAGAACGAATAGGTGCCGCCGAACGAGAAGCCCGAGTAGTTGGCGCTCGCGAACTTGATCGAGTTGCTGGCTGCGTCCTGGCTGTTCTTGTCGAGGTGATCGAGGTTGCCGTAATGGGCGAAGTTCGCGCCGCCCCAGCTGCCCGTTGCGGACAGCGGCGACACGAAGTCCTGCATTGCGTCGTACTGACGGCCGAGCGTGACCGTGCCAGCTTGGCTCGACAGGCCGACGAACGCCTGACGCGAGAACATCTTGCCTTGCGACGCCTGTGCGCCGTTGTTCGTGTCGAAGCCTTCTTCCAACGTGAAGACGGTCTTCAGGCCGCCGCCGAGGTCTTCGACGCCGCGCAGGCCGAAGCGGTTTTCATCCGTCGAGCCGCTGCCGACTGCCCACTGGTGGCCCCCATTGACGTTGCTCGTGTAGGAGATCGACGTGTCCAGCGTGCCGTACAGCGTGACGCTGCTTTGTGCGTGTGCGACCGAGGCGAACGAGGCAGCCACTGCCGTCGCGATCAGAATCTTCTTCATCTGTGCTTCCTTCAGTTCATGGGGCAATACGAGGCTTGAATACAAACGGACAAGCTATGCATGCCACGTCCTGTACGAAGCAAGACCACTTAACTTGCCCGGTTTGGGGAAGCGCAAGTATAGAAAGGGACCCTAACTATCAATTGATATCTAAAACGGAAATGGTCCATTTCCAGAAGAGAAAGGAAAGCCATAGAAGATTGATTTGATTTGTCTTTTAACCGGACTGGTTTTAGATCTTTTTATTGGTATAAATTTTATTGTTGTGATACGACAACGAAGATTGGTGGTGATTTATTTGAGATAAGTCATATCTAAAAGTTGGAGGCGACGTATCCGGTGAAAGCAGCAGTACCGGCTCGATATAGTTCAGCAGAGTCCATGAAATACAGAGATAAGACGTCATGGGTGATTTCGTCAGAGTGTGTCATAAATCAAAACTGTCAGTGAACTTTTTTGAGTGGTTACGATCGTCGCTGTAATGGAATTAATCCGAATCTGCCAACTATGGATTGAATATTATTCAGACTCTAGACGTGCAACAAAGAAAATACTGATCCCAATCAAAGACAAATATTTGCAATTTATCCATTCAAACAGGCAGTGACATTTTTTGACAAAAATTAAGGCGGCGATTGAGATTCAAACGCCGCCTTTTCAAAGCTTTTAAACAATCGACGTTACTTGCCCAGCTCGTGACCGATGATCCCACCCGCGACGGCGCCGCCCACCGTGCCCACGGTGCTATGTGTTGTCTCATGGCCGACATAGCCACCCGCTGCCGCGCCGCCGACGGTGCATCCGCTCACGAACGGCACCAGAGCCGCTGCTGCGATTGCGACGCGGACGATATAGCGCTTCAACATGTCATGCTCCTGCCTGATTGAAGATGTACCTTCCTCAGCAAGCGTTGTGCCATTTCCCTCAGTGGAATGTCCATTCGCGCAGCAGACCTTTCCGCCCGCGTTGCCACTTTGCTAGACTGCCTTCGCCAGCAGAATCAACCTTTGCTGCCATTGTCGCTGCGCCACCCGTCTCACGAAGTACGGCACCCCCGAACGCAGCGGCCCGACAACCGGAACACGGAGTCACCATGTCTTACATGCTGCTCATCGTCGAACCTACCGAACAACGCGAGGAACGCGGCGAAGTCGCGGGCCGCGCCGTCTACGACCGCATGCTCAAATACCGCGCCGGGTTGCAGTCACGCGGCCAACTGATCGCCGCCGAATCGCTGTCGCCTGCCAAAAAGGGTGTGCGCCTCGAAAAGCGCGACGGACAGACCCGCCTGATCGACGGGCCGTTTGCCGAAGCGAAGGAAATGGTCGGCGGCTTCTTCCTGTTGAACGTCGACACCTACGAAGAAGCGCTCGCGCTCGCCGAAGAATGCCCCGCCGCCGAGTGGTGCATGATCGAAATCCGCAAGGTCGCGCCGTGCTACGAGTACTGACGGCGCCTGCCGGTTGAACCGTCCCGCGCAGCCGCAAGGGTTTTCCCTGGCGATGCCGGTTGTCGATCTGACTGCGCGCCGCTCGTCGTGGAAATAAGAAGCCGCCACGGGGCGTCCTTCATCCACGAGGAGAGACGGCGATGCGATTCATGATCATGGTGAAGGCCACGGCCGACAGCGAAGCCGGCAAGATGCCGGACGAAGCACTGTTGGCGTCGATGGCGACGTATCACGAAGCCTTGCAGAAGGCGGGCGTGCTGCTCGACGCATCTGGCCTGCAGCCCAGCGCGAAAGGCTGGCGTGTGTACTATGCGGGCGGCAAGCGCACCGTCACGGAAGGACCGTTTGCGGAAACGAAAGCGCTGATCGCCGGCTACACCGTCATCCAGGTGCGATCGCGCGAAGAAGCGATGGAATGGGCGCGACGCTTTCCCGCGCCGTTCGGCGAACAGGCCGACGGCGAAATCGAAGTGCGCCAGATGTTCGACCTCGACGACTTCGAGCCGAGTCAGTCGACGGAACGCTTTCGCAAGATCGAAGGCGCGAACCACTGACCTTGCATCTGTCACCTGCCAGCTTCCGAGGAACGATCATGCACAAGCAAATCTATGTGAACCTCGCCGTGAACAGCGTGGAGAAATCGAAGGCGTTCTTCTCGCAACTCGGCTTCACGTTCGAACCGAAATTCACCAATGAGCAGGCGGCTTGCATGGTGATCGGCGAAAACATCTACGCGATGCTGCTCGCGAAGGACTTTTTCCAGACCTTCACGAACAGGACGCTGTGCAATCCGAAGGAGAGCACGGAAGCGCTGATCTGCCTTTCGTGCGACAGCCGCACGCAAGTCGACGATCTGGCCGAGAAGGCGCTCGCCGCAGGCGGCGCGTTGTCGCGCCCGGCGCAGGACCACGGCTTCATGTACGAGCGCAGCATCGAGGATATCGACGGGCATATCTGGGAACTCGTGTACATGGACCCGAACGCCGCCATGCCAGCGGCCGACGCGTCTTGAGGCCGGCCGTGACGACGGCTGCGACCCATCGTGCCATCGAGGCAGTCTGGCGGATCGAATCCGCGAAGGTCATCGCCCACGTCGCACGGATCGTGCGCGATGTCGGCGTGGCCGAAGAACTCGCGCAGGACGCGCTGGTGGCCGCGCTCGAAACCTGGCCCGACGCGGGCGTGCCCGATAATCCTGGAGCATGGCTGATGGCGACCGCGAAAAACCGCGCGCTCGACCGCTGGCGCCAGGATGCGCTGCACGCGCGCAAGCACGAGGAACTCGGCGCCGACATGGACGCGCGCGAGGCGCATATCGTGCCCGATTTCGTCGATGCGCTCGACGCCGCGCGCGCCGACGACATCGGCGACGATCTGCTGCGGCTGGTGTTCACCGCCTGTCATCCCGTGCTGTCGAAGGACGCGCGCGTGGCGCTCACGTTGCGCCTGCTCGGCGGCCTGACGACGGATGAAATCGCGCGCGCGTTTCTCGTGCCCGAGCCGACCATCGCGCAGCGGATCGTACGCGCCAAGAAGACGCTGTCGGCGGCGAAGGTGCCGTTCGAAGTGCCGCAGGCGAACGATCGCGCGGTGCGGCTCGCTTCCGTGCTCGAAGTGATTTATCTGATCTTCAACGAAGGCTATTCGGCGACGGCGGGCGACGACTGGATGCGCCCGACGCTGTGCGAGGAAGCGCTGCGCCTGGGTCGCGTGCTCGCGGGCCTGATGCCCGACGAAAGCGAAGTGCATGGCCTGGTCGCGCTGATGGAGATCCAGGCGTCGCGCACGCATGCGCGCGTCGATGCGCAAGGACGGCCCGTGCTGCTGCTCGATCAGGACCGCAGCCGTTGGGACCCGCTGCTGATCCGCCGCGGGCTGACTGCGCTCGCGCGCTCGGAAGCGCTCGGCGGGATGAGCGGTCAGTACACGCTGCAGGCCGCACTCGCCGCGTGTCATGCGCGTGCCCGTACGGCGGCGGAAACGGATTGGGCGCAGATCGTCGCGCTCTACGATGCGCTCGCAGAGGTCGCGCCGTCGCCCGTGGTCGATCTGAACCGGGCGGTTGCCGTCGGCATGGCATATGGGCCGATGGCCGCGCTCGAACTCGTCGACGCGCTCGCCGACGAGCCATCGCTGAAAAACTATCACTGGCTGCCGAGCGTGCGCGGCGATCTGCTCGCGAAGCTCGCTCGCAACGACGAAGCGCGCGCGGAATTCGAGCGCGCCGCATCGATGACGCGCAATGCGCGCGAACGCGAAATGCTGCTCGAGCGCGCGCGCGAAATGGGCGGCGGGCACGGACGCATGCAGTAGGCGTTCGCGGTTTGCCTTAGCTCGTCACGTGAGTGAGCAGCGAGCGCACGAACGGAATCGCATGCTCGCCCGCGACCATGCCGAGCAGGCCGAGCAGCGCGACGATGGGCGGCGCGGGCGATTTCACATCGACGATGTTATAGAGCAGTCCGACGACGACACCCGCCGCCAGCGACACGATATACGGCTTCATACGAGTCTCCGGTTGTAGTGATCGGGTGTTGTCACATCGTGATGACGACGCGTCCGCGCGTGCCGCCTGCGACGGCCGCGTAGGCGTCGCGTGCCTGTTCGAGCGGAAAGGTCTGCGCAATCGACGGCGCTTGCAACGCGCCGCTGTCGAACACGCTGGCGAGTTCCGTCATCAGACGCGCCGAATCCGCGACGCCGAGCTTGGCGCTGTCCGCGCCGAACAGCTGCGTCTCGTTGTGATAGAAGTCGATCAGGTCGAACTCGACGCGCCGCTTGCCCGTCGCGCTGATCTCGACCACCCGGCCGCGCCACTTCGCGAGCTTCAGCGCCGTTTCGAACGCGACGCCTCCAACGGCGTCGTACACGACATCCGCGCCGCCGAGTTCCTTCACGCGCTCGGCGGCGTGCTCGTCGAAGGGTACGTAGTGGTCGAGCAGACGGCCCGCGGGCGAGTCCGCGTCAGGCTCATGGCGATCGACGGCGATCACCTTGCAGCCACGCGACTTCGCGATCTGCACGACCGCACCGCCGACGCCGCCGCTCGCGCCGATCACGGCCACCGTTTCGCCCGCGACGAGCTGTGCATAATCGACGACGCCGAGCCACGCGACCACGAAGTTCACGCCGATCGCCGACGCCTCTTCGTGCGTGAGCGTGCGCGGCTTGCGCGACAGCGCGCCGACGGGAATCTTGATGAACTGCGCGTGCGTGCCGTCGCGGGTGAAGCCGATGTCGCCGCCCGTGCCCCATACTTCTGCGCCAATCCATTCGGCGGGGCCTTCCGTCACGACGCCGCTGAAGTCGCGGCCGGGGATGCGCGGCAGCGTCGTGTGGCCGAAATGGCCCGAGAGGTTTTTCACGTCGCTCGGATTCACCGAGGCTGCTTTTACCTGCACGATCGCGCTGTCGGCGTCGGCGGTGGGTGTCGGCAGGTCGACGAGGTCGAGGACTTCGGGACCGCCAAAAGAGTTGAACTGGATCGCTTTCATTGCCGCTCCTGCGGAAACTGTCGGATTCGATGGGGTTTCGCTTGCTGCTTCACGATGGGTGAATCAGCGTATGAAGGCAGTCTAAGTGACCGGCGCGGCGCTGTTCAGACAAGTGCTTTCGAATATCGGACAGCGGGCGGCGCTGGTTCGGAACGATCAACCGGTTCGGGGAAACGCGTGATGCGTGAGAAGACAACAGACCTGGTGGGCGTGGACGGCTGCAAGGGCGGCTGGTACGCCGTCAGGCAGCACGCCCGGACGGGCGCGATCGAGACACGAATCTGCGCGACGTTCGCCGGGTTGCTTGCGTGGGCGCCCGCGCCCGCCATCGTGGCCGTCGATATGCCGATCGGTCTGTCATCGACGGGCTATCGCGCGTGCGATGCCGAAGCGAGGCAGCGTCTGAAGTGGCCGCGCAGCGCGTCGGTGTTTCAGACGCCTGTGCGTCAGACGCTTGGTGCCAGGGAGTATCGAACGGCGTGCGATCTGAACCGCGAAGCAACGGGCAAGGGAATCTCGCAACAGGCCTTCAACATTCTCGGCAAGATCGCCGAAGTCGACACGTCGTTGCGCGCCAGCAGGAGCGATGCTTCGCGTGTGTTCGAGGTGCATCCGGAGCTTGCCTTCATGCAGCTTCAGATCGAGCAAGGCGGCGAGGCGGCCGGGCTCAAGGAGGGCAAAACGTCAGAAGCGGGACACGCAAAAAGAAAAGCCTTGCTTGACCCAGTCTTCGGCGCCGTTCTAAAGACCGCGCTTGACGAACGTGTTGCCCGGCACGCGCAGAAAGACGACGTGCTCGATGCTTTTGCGGTGTTATGGAGCGCACGCCGCATCGCGTCGGGCAGCGCCGTCATGCTGCCCGACGATGAACCGCGCGACGGCGCGCTTCTGCCGATGGTGATCCGCTACTGAGCGAACGTTGCGGCCCGCGCCGTTCCGCAACGTTTCAGCAACTCGCGCCTAAAGAATCACTCCGCGCCGCGCACGATGCGCAGATCGCGCTCGACGCCATTTCCCAGCGCGGCCAGCGCCTTCTTGTACGCCTCGCTGTCGTAGGCCGCGACGGCCTGCTCGTAGGTCGGGAATTCGATCACGACGGTGCGGTCCTTCAAGCCTTGTTCACGCACTTCCTCGGCGAGACCGCGAACGAGAAACTTGCCGCCCGCGGCTGTGACGGCCGGCAACGCCAGTTGTGCATATGCGGCCAGCGCCGCTGGATCGTTCGTCTTGCGGTAGAGAGTGACCCAGTATCCCTTGCTCATTTCACGTTTCCTCACGTTTAAGGTTTGGCCATGGCGACGCCAGCCGATCCATCCATCTGTCCGTCCGCGCCGCCAACGCCCACGATTCTCGCTCAAGCGCAGCGAGCGCGCTTGCGCGTGTCGCGACGCCCGACAGCCTCAGGACTTTAATTCAGCCGACGCGGCGAGCGTCGCGTGTGGATCGAAGTCGGTCGGCGGCGCGCCGAGTTCGCGGCGGAACATGTCGCTGAAACTGCTCGGCAGATAGCCGAGTTCTCGCGCGATGGTGCTGACCGCGCGTCCTTCGGCGAGCCCCGATACGGCGACGGCCAGCTGCACCTGCCTGCGCCACTCCGCGAAGCCGATACCCAGCGCCCGCGTGAAGAGCCGCGCGAGCGTGCGTACGCTCGCGCCCACCGAAGCCGCATGCTGCTCGAAGCTGATCGCATTCGACGGATTGTCGATCACCGCGCGGCACAGCGCGTCGAGCCGCCGGTCCGAAGCATCAGGCAGTGGAATGCGCAGCGACGAGCGCGGCGCCTGTTCGAGTTCGAGCATGGCGAGCCGGTACGCTGTGCTCAGATAGTCTTCGTCGCGCGTCTGCGCCTCTTCATGTTCGGCGATCGACGCAATCAGTTCGCGCAGAAGGCCGTTGATCTCGAACACGTCGCTGCGCGCGCTCAGATGGCCGATGCTGCGTTCGTGGAAATACAGATTGCGCATCTCGACGTCGCTCATCATGTGGATCGAGTGCTCGGTGCCTGCGGGTAGCCATACGGCGCGCTGCGGCGGGACGACGAGCGCCTCGTGCCCGGCTTCGACCCACATCACACCCGACACGGCATACAGCACCTGCGCCCACGTGTGGGAATGCGGATCGATGCGCAGCCCACGCGGATAGTGCCGCGCGAGTGAATGGCCTTTGTCCGCGTCATGCAGGGCGGGTGGAGTTGCTTGTGTCATCGCTCAGTGCGCGTCCTTGCGAGGCTTGCGGTCCTTGTCGTCATCGCTTTCGCTCTGGTCGATGAACGGCGAGTCGGTGTCGGTGCCGCCCGAGCGCAGTGCGCTGCGCGCTTCTTCTGCGAGTTGCTCGTAGCGCTGGCGAAAGCGCCCGAGATCCTTTTCGTTCAATTCCTCGAGATCGAGCAGCGCGTTGTGCGCGCCGTCGAGCGCGCGGATCAGTTCGTCGAGCTTGATCTGCATCGCGGCCGTGTCGCGGTTTTGCGTGTTCTGGATCAAAAAGACCATCAGAAAGGTGACGATCGTCGTCGATGTGTTGATCACCAGTTGCCAGGTGTCGCTGAAATGGAACATCGGCCCGCTGATGGCCCACACGACGACGAGCCCCACGGCAATCACGAACGTCGCAGGCTTGCCGGCCATCGTGGAGAGACCCGTCGAGAACTTCGAGAACCAGTTGCTGTTTGTCACTGGGCGCTCCTGTCGTGTGAAGTCCAGCCTTGACGATACCCATTCCCCCGCGCGTGCGCCACCGCACCCGTTGGGCCTCGCGGCCGCGAAAAATCCTGCGACGGATTTTCGCCGCTTGCGCGTTTAACCCTAAAACCTGCCGATTTCAAACCGGCAACCGTTCCAAGGGATAGCGCAATGAACATGCAAAAACCGGTCCGCATGCTTGCAGCAGGCGTGGCCGCGCTGAGCGCCTCAGCGGCGTTCGCGCAGGCGGTGATCGTCGCGCCGATGGCGCCGCCCGCCGCGCGCGTCGAAGCCGTGCCGCCGCCGCGCGCGGGCTACGCGTGGGATTCCGGCCACTGGCGCTGGGCGGACGGCCGCTATGTGTGGGTGGCGGGGCACTGGCAGACCATGCGTCCGGGCTATCGCTGGGTGCCTGGGCATTGGGTCGCGCATGGCCCGAACTGGCGCTGGGTGCCCGCGCACTGGGTGCGCTGAGCGTGGCGACGGGAGACTGAAAGATGAAGAAGCTGTTGTTACTGGTGTTGCTTACCGCGACGCTCGCGGGTTGCGTGGTGGTGCCGGCGCACCCTTACTACTACCGGCCGGCCGTCGTCGTATATTGAACTGCCTTGAACAGAGGTTGACAGAGCGCATCGCGGAGTTCGCGGTGTTCCTGTGAAGGTGAAGTCACTCGATCAGAACAACAGGGAGCGACAGCAGTGACGACAGCACATCTCGTCGCGACACATGCCGCGCGTGACACGCGGCACGCGTGGAATATGCGGCATACCCGGAGCCGCGCGCGTTGAGCGAACGCGATCCGGACGCGGAACTGGTGGCGGGCGTCGGCAGGCAGGAGCCGGCCGCCGTCCGCACGCTTGTCGCGCGCAAGTTGCCGCGTCTGCTGGCGCTCGCCACGCGGATGCTGGGAGACCGTATGGAAGCGGAAGACGTCGCGCAGGAAGCGTTCATGCGCATCTGGAAGCAGGCGCCGCGCTGGCGCGAAGGCGAGGCGCGTTTCGATACGTGGCTGCATCGCGTCGCGCTGAATCTCTGCTATGACCGTTTGCGCGCGCATCGCGAGGAACCCGCCGACGAACTGCCCGACGCCGTCGATCCCGCCGCCACGCCCGATGCGCAACTCGAAGCGCAGTCGCGCGAGGCACGCGTGCGCGCGGCGCTCGCCGCGTTGCCGGCGCGCCAGCGTGAGGCGCTCGTGCTCAACTATTACCAGGAACTGTCGAACATCGAGGCGGCCGCACTGATGGGGATTACCGTCGATGCGCTCGAAAGCCTGCTGGCCCGCGCGCGGCGCAATCTGCGCGCGCAGCTGGCGGGCGACGATCTTGCCGGAACGAGGACCAGCCGATGACTCCAGAGAGATTTCGCGCAATCGTCGATGCGTATGGTGCCGATGCGCGCCATTGGCCCGAAGCGGAGCGCGCGGCCGCGAGCGCGTGGGCCGCGCAGCATCGCAGCGAGGCGGACGCTTTGCTTGCACAGGCCGCGCAACTCGACGCATGGCTCACGAGCGATGCCGCCGCGACCGATATGGCGCCGGATGCAGCGCTCATCGAAAGCGTGATTGCTTCGGCGCCCGGTAACCGACAACCGCGACGAGCGCGCCGGCCGCGCCGGCTGTCGTTGGCCTGGCCGGGCGGCGGCTCGGGGCGCGCGGGCTGGTGGTGGTCAGGCGCGGCGTTCGCGGGCGTTGGTTTGATCGGCGGATTGGCGGGCGCATTCGCGGTGTCGTTCTTCCTTGTGACGGGCAACCCGTCGCCGGGACCGGAATCTTCCTATCTGACAACTGGATTTGGCGGCACGGCCGCAGACTGGAGTGACGAATGAGCGGACGCGCCTGGAAATTTCTGTTGGTCGGCTCGCTGGTGCTCAACGTGTTTCTGATTGGCGGCGTCGCGGGCGGCGCGTATCAGTGGTTCGTCGCGCATGGCGGCGCGACGGCCGCCACTCAACCACAGCCGCGCGCGCTGCGTTTCGCGGCGGAAGGGCTGTCGGCGGAGCGCCAGCAGCAGTTCGTCGATGCCTTGAAGGACGCGCGCCGCGAAGCGCGCGCGTACGCGCGTGACGGGCGTGAGGATCGGCGCGAGGTGCTGCGGCTGCTAGCCGCGCCGCAACTGGACCGCGCGGCGCTCGACGTGGCGCTGAACCGCACGCGCGAAGCCGATATCGCGCTGCGCTCGCGGGTCGAGCAAAGCGTCGCCGATTTCGCCGCGACCTTGTCGCCCGATGAACGCGTGAAGTTCGCGGAAGGCTTGCGCGAGCGCGGCCAATGGCGGCTCGCGCAGGCGCAGCAGCGCTTGCAGAAACCGGGCAATCAGCCCGCGAGCGACTGATCGAGCGCGACTGAAAAAAGCAGCGACGGAAAAGTGCCACTCACTCCGTTTAATGCACATCGAACCACGCACGACAGGCGAGACAGGAGCGAGCATGGCCAATTCACCTGCAACTCCGGCGCCGCCGTTGAGCACAGCCGCGATCGCGCTGAACCGCTTCGGCCTCGGCGCACGCGCCGACGAAGCGCCGCCGGCGAATCCGAAGAACTGGCTGCTCGCGCAGTTCGACGCCTATCAGCCGATGCCCGCGGCATGGGCGGCGCAACCGACGTCGCTGGCCATTGCCGCAGATCTGGCCGATGAACGCCAGCAGGCGATGGCGAACACGGCAACGAACGCAACAAACGCCACCGCGAGTGGCGCGAATGCAGCCAGCGCGCCGAACCTCGCCAGCAACGCGGATGACGCGCGCAAAGCCGCCCGTCAGGCCGCGAACAAGGCGCAGCGCATGGAAACGCGCGACACATACCGCGCAGCAGTGAACGCGCGCGTCGCGAGCGCGCTGACGACGCCCGCGCCGTTCGTCGAGCGGCTCGTGCATTTCTGGTCGAATCACTTCGCAGTCTCCATCGACAAAGGCCGCGTCGCGCCGTTCGCCGGCGCGTTCGAAGCGGAGGCGATCCGCCCGCACGTGCTCGGGCGCTTCGAAGACATGCTGGTGGCCGTCGAGCGTCATCCCGCGATGCAGCTTTTTCTCGACCAGACGCGCTCGGTCGGACCCGACAGCGTCGCCGCGTTGCGTGCCGCGCAGCGCAATCCGAACCGCAAGCCCGGACTCAATGAAAACCTGGCGCGCGAGATCATGGAACTGCATACGCTTGGCGTGCGCAGCGGCTACACGCAGGACGACGTCACCGAGTTCGCGCGCGCCATGACGGGCTGGAGCATTGCGGCCGCGCAAGGTCCGCAGGCGAACAACGCAAGCAATGCGAACACCGCGCCGCCGGGCGCTTTCATGTTCCGCCCGCAATTGCACGAGCCGGGGACGCGGACCATCATGGGCCGCCGCTACGACCAGCCGGGCGAAGGGCAGACGCTCGCGGTGCTGCACGATCTGTCGAGCGCGCCTGCCACTGCGACGCATATCGCGACCAAGCTCGCGCGCCACTTCGTCGCGGACAATCCGCCGCCCGACGTGGTGGACCAGCTGGCAACAGCCTTCATGCGAAGCCGCGGCGATCTGCCCACGGTTTATCGCGCGCTGATCGACAGTGACGCCGCGTGGTCGCCCGTAGCCGTCAAGTTCAAGTCGCCTTGGGAATGGACGGTTTCGTCGATGCGCGGCCTCGGCATGCACAACCTGAACGACGGCGCGAACACCGTGCAGATGGCGCCCGTGCTGACGCAACTCGGCCAGCAGGTGTGGCGTCCGGGCTCGCCGGCCGGCTATGACGATATCGCCGCGAGTTGGGCCGCGCCCGATGCGCTCGTGCGGCGTGTCGAGATCGCGCAGCGTTTCGGGGCACGCGTCGGTGACCGGCTCGATGCGCGCTCGCTCGGGCAGACGCTGACGGCAGGTTCGCTGAGCGAGCCGACGCAGCTTGCCGTGTCGCGCGCGGAAAGCGCATCGACGGCGCTCGCGCTGCTGCTCGTCTCGCCCGATTTCCAACGGAGATGACCATGCTCACTCGCCGCAGTTTCGTGCGCATTGCAGCCGCTGGCGCGGGCGCGATGCTCGTCGCGCCGCAGATCGTGTTCGCGCGCGCTGCGACCGACCGCCGCTTCGTGTTCGTGATCCAGCGCGGCGCGGCCGATGGGCTGAACATCGTCGTGCCGTATGCGGACCCGGCGTATGCGACGCTGCGAGGCGCGCTGGCCGTCGATACGTCGGCTTCGACGAAGCTCGACGGCACGTTCGCGCTGCATCCGTCGCTCGTGCAGATCGGGCAGATGTACGGGCGGCGCGAGGCGCTGTTCGTGCATGCCGTCGCGTCGCCGTATCGGGACCGCTCGCATTTCGACGGACAGAACGTGCTGGAGACGGGCGGATCGTCCGCGTATCAGGTGAAGGACGGCTGGCTCAATCGGCTCGTCGGCATGATGCCGGGCGCAGCGTCGACGACGCACGAGAACGCGATCGCGTTCGCGCCGACCGTGCCGATGGCGTTGCGCGGCGCGTCGAACGTCGCGTCGTATGCGCCTTCCGGGCTGCCGCAGGCGCCCGACGATCTGCTCACACGCGTCTCGCAACTCTACGAACAGGACGCGCAGTTGCGTCCGCTGTGGGAATCGGCGATGGCGGCGCGCGGTCTCGCGGGCGATGCGGGCGCGCGCCAGGACCCGGCGAGTCTCGGCAAGCTGGCGGCCGGGTTTTTGTCGCGCGAAGACGGGCCGCGTATCGCGATGATCGAAACGGGCGGCTGGGACACACACAGCGCGCAGATGCCGCGCCTCGCCGCGCAACTCAAGGCGCTCGACACGATGCTCGCTGCATTACGCGACGGACTCGGACCGGCGTGGAGCAAGACGACGGTGCTGGTCGCCACTGAATTCGGCCGGACTGCTGCGGCGAATGGGACGGGCGGCACGGACCACGGCACGGCATCCGTGGCGATGGTGATCGGCGGCGCGGTGGCGGGCGGGCGCGTCGTCGCCGACTGGCCGGGCTTGCGGCAAGGCGATCTGTACCAGGCGCGCGACCTGAAGCCGACGGCGTCGCTCGATTCGTTGATTACGGGCGTCGCGAGCGAAAGCCTCGGGCTCGATCCGCACCGGACTTCGCGCACGCTGTTCGCGCAAGCGGGCAGCGTGCAGCCGATGACGGGCCTGATTCGCGTGTAGGCCGCTCGAGCCGGTTTAACAATCAAGCCAACAACCGATGAACAGGGAGATGAACTCGACGATGAATGGCCTGAACCTGAAATCTACGAAACTGCGCGCGCTGCTGGCGGCCACGCTCTGCGCATCGACACTTTCCGCCTGCTATGTCGTCGAGCCCGCACGGCCGGCGCAGCCCGCGCCCGTCGCGGAGGTGATACCCGCGGCGCCTGCGCCGGGGTATCGGTGGGTGAAGGGTCACTATCGCTGGGAAGGCAATCACTGGGCATGGGTGCCGGGGCACTGGCGGCCCGTTTGACCCCGTTCGATCCGGTTCGAAAAAAATAACGGTCGCGCGTGTCGATCTGAAGGTGGTTCACTCGTCGTAGTGGTGAAGACTCGCTAATCGGGCGAAACTTCGTCACTCATGAAACTCTTCACCTCAGGAGACACGATCATGTCCACGCCAGCCGTCAAGCCCATCCCCGAAGGGATGCACACGTTGACACCGCACATCATCGTTGCGGGCGCGGCCGAAGCAATCGAGTTCTACAAGAAAGCGTTCAATGCAGTCGAGCAGGTGCGCCTGCCCGGTCCCGGCGGCAAGATCATGCACGCGCAGCTGAAAATTGGCGATTCGACGCTGATGCTGGTCGACGAAATGCCCGATTGCGGCAACGGCGCGTCGTTCGGGCCGAAGGAACTGAAGGGCACGCCCGTCGTGCTGCATCTGTATGTCAACGACGCGGACGCCACCATCGCACAGGCAGCGGCAGCGGGCGCGAAGGTCATCATGCCTGCCACCGACATGTTCTGGGGCGACCGTTACGGACAGGTCGAAGATCCGTTCGGCCACCGCTGGTCCGTCGCGACGCACAAGCGCGACGTCACGCCCGACGAAATGAAATCGGCGATGGAGCAGATGGCGCAAGGCCGTCAATAACGACCGTCGCGGGCGCGTGAATCGATGCGCGGTGATGCATCGCGCATTTCACCGCCCGCTGCCGCGCCCGATACAACCATCCAAGGAGATGTGATGGACAAGATTGCCACGTGCCTGTGGTTCGACGGCAATGCGGAGGAAGCCGTCCGGTTCTACACGGGCATCTTCGGGAATTCGAGCATCGGCGACATCACGCATTACGGCGAGTCGATGCCCGGCAAGGCGGGTGAAGTGCTGACGATCACCTTCCATCTGGAAGGCCGCGAATTCCTCGCGTTGAACGGCGGCCCGCAGTACAAGTTTTCTCCGGCGATTTCGATGTTCGTGAAGTGCGAATCGCAAGAGGAAGTCGACACGTTGTGGGACAAGCTGCTCGAAGGCGGCGGCTCGCCGGTGCAATGTGGCTGGCTGACGGACCGGTACGGCGTGTCGTGGCAGATCGTGCCGACCGCGATGATGAAGTTTCTGACGGACAAGGATCAGACGAAGGTTCAACGCGCGATGCAGGCCATGATGCAAATGGTGAAGCTCGACGTAAAGGCGCTCGAAGCGGCTTTTAACGGGCAGTGATTTCTGTTGAGCGTGGCGCGCGCCGCGCGTGAATGGCTTTTGCTGCGGCGCGCGTATCTGCGATCATCGGCGCTTTCCTCTCTACCGGCTCCTGCCGGGTACGCGCGATGAATCCTTCCGTCCTTGAGCTTGAAACCGATCGTCTGATCTTGCGTCCGCATGTTCGCGAGGACTTCGACGAGAGCTACGCGCTGTGGTCCGATGAGACCGTTACGCGCTTTATCGGCGGAAAGCCGTTCAGCCGCGAAGAGGTATGGTCGCGGCTGCTGCGCTATGCCGGGCACTGGGCGCTGCTCGGCTACGGCTACTGGGTGATCCGCGAGAAAAACAGCGGCCGGTTCGTCGGCGAGATCGGCTTTGCGGACTACCAGCGCGACATCGAGCCGCCGCTCGGCGCACCCGAGATCGGCTGGGCGTTGATGCCGTCGATGCATGGCATCGGCTATGCGACGGAAGCCGTGCGCGGCGCGCTGACTTGGGCCGATGCGAAATGGCCTGAGCGTGAGACCGTGTGCATCATCGCGCCGGACAACGTGGCGTCGCGGCGGGTTGCTGCGAAATGCGGCTACGTCGAGGCGCGGCAGGCGACATACAAAGGGCATCCGACCGGGGTGTTTTGCCGCGCTGTCTAGGAGTTTTTCGGGCTTTTCCTAGGGTTCCTATATCTTCCGGCCGAATTGTTTGAGGCCGCCGCCGATGCGATATTGACTGCGCGAATGCATCGGTCATCTGAACCACCCAGTCGCACGTAGATACAGCGTTGACACATCAACCTGCGCCGCGTAGCATCATGGTATCTACATTGTAGATACGCGCGGCGCTTCTGCTCCCTCGTGGGGTTTCAAAGGAGGCAATCGTGTATCTGGATTTCTCGGGCGAAGGTGGGGCTATGGCTATTCAGACAATCAAGCGGTGGGGCAACAGTCTTGCGGTGCGCATTCCCGCAAGCCTGGCGGAGGAACTGCACCTGCGCGAAGATCAGGAAGTCGACATGGTGGTAGCGGATGGAGCGCTCGTCGCAACGCCCGCCATCAGGACGTTCAATTGGGACGAGTATCGCGAGCAACTCGCGGCGCGGCCCGGCGACGTGCATCCGACCATCAATCTTGGCGTGGCTGTGGGTTCCGAACTTGCCGATCCAACGGACCAGGACGACTGGTAAGGAGCAACATGAAGAACGGCGTTCCCGAAATCGGCGATGTGTGGTGGATGAGTCTCGAACCCGTGGTCGGGCACGAGCAGGGCGGCAGTTATCCTCGGCCCGTGGTGGTGTTGTCGCACGACGAGCACAACGGTCCCGCACAGCGCATTGTCGCCGTGCCGTGTACGTCGAAGATACGCGGCTTTTCGACGGAGATTCCCGTCTCCGCGTTGTCAAAGCCGTGCGTCGCGCTGATCGACCAGATCACCACGCTCGACTGGGTGGCGCGGCGCGGTGAATTCAGGGAAGAGCGGATCGCGCAGCCAGAACTGGATGCGATCCGCCGCAGTTTGAAAGCATTCCTGATGATGTAACGGTGTCGCTGCGTTACGGGTGTTGTGCCGCAATGCACGCCTGTAACGTGCGCCGCTGTGTGCCCTGCACGTCGAAGTTCGCTTCGTCGAGCCATTGCGCGAAGCCGGCGCGCAGCGCCGGCCATTCGCTGTCGATGATCGAGAACCACGCCGTATCGCGGTTACGGCCTTTGTAAGTCACGGCCTGGCGGAAGATACCTTCGTACGTGAAGCCGAAGCGGGCCGCTGCGGCGCGCGAAGGCGCATTCAGCGAATCGCATTTCCATTCGAAGCGCCGGTAGCCGAGTTCGTCGAATACGCGCTGCATCAACAGGAAGATGGATTCCGTTGCCATGCGCGTCTTTTGCAGACGCTGCGAAAACACGACGAAGCCGACTTCGATCACGCCGTTCGCCTTGTCGATCCGCATCAGCGAAAGCGTGCCGATGGCTTTGCCCGTCGCGAGATCGATGACGGTGTGATGCAGCGGGTCGGGGGAAGCCGCGCAGGAGGCGAGGAAGTCGCGGTACGCTTCCCGCGTGTCGAACGGGCCTACCGAAAGATAGGTCCAGTCGCGGCCGTCGGGCGCGGCGCTGTAGGCGTCGTACAGATCGTCCCCGTGGCGTTCGACGTCGACCCGTTCCAGCCGGCAGTAGCGGCCTGTCATCGGCTGATTGCCTGGTGCCTTCGCGGGCTGCCACTGTGGCATGGGTTCGCCGATAGCCTGGCCGTATTCGTTGACTCGTTGCACCACGTCATTCTCCCGTCGCGTGTAGCGTTTTGAAGTATGCCAAGCGCGCAAGATACGGCAAAGGCCGCGCGCCCGTAAGAACCAGGTGGGCGCGATTCGATGGAGCCAGCGTCGTGGTGTCTCGCCGCCGGTCGTGAAACGTGCGCCGATTGCGAACGTTTGGAAGTGAAAGGCTGCTGGTTCAGAATGATCGCGATCATTCCCCATTCGTGAGAGGTCCGCATGCTCGACGTTGCTGATGAAATCGCCCGGTTCAATGCGGGCCGTGACCCCGACCGCCTCGCGATGAAATACGCGCGCATGCGCGCGTCGCCATTCGTGTTTCTGCGCGGAACCTGTCATCTGTTCTACAAGCGTCTGTCCAAAGGCACGGTGCTGGACGGCTCGCCGCACGCGTGGATCTGCGGCGACATGCATCTGGAGAATTTCGGCAGCTACAAGGGCGATAACCGGCTCATCTATTTCGACATCAATGATTTCGACGAGGCGTGTCTTGCGCCGTGCCTGTACGAAATGATCCGTCTGCTGTCGAGCGTGCTGGTGGCCGCCGACGACCTGAAGCTTAGTCGCGCCGAGGCGCTCGCGCTGTGCCACACACTTACCGACGCCTACGCCGCCGCGCTGCGTTTTGGCAAGGCGCGCTGGATCGAAGAGGAGACGGCCGAGGGCATGGTCGGCGAACTGTTCGCGGCTTTGCATCAGCGCTCGCGCGTCGATCACCTGAACCGGCGCACCGAATTGAAGGGGAAAAAGCGGACGCTGCGCGTCGACGGCAAGAAGGCGCTGCCTGTCACGGCCGACGCACGCGCCAAGGTCGTCGCGTTCATGAACGATTTCGCGAAGCGCGAGCCGAATCCGCAGTTCTACGAGATCATCGACGTCGCGCGCCGCATTGCCGGTACGGGCAGTCTGGGCGTCGAGCGCTATGTGATTCTCGTCGAAGGCAAGGGCTCGCCCGACGGCAATTACCTGCTCGACATGAAGCTGGCTTTGCCGTCCGCCACCGCGCCGAACGTCCATACGCCGCAGCCCAAATGGGGCAGCGAGGCCGAGCGCGTCGTCGAGATTCAGAGGCGCAATCAGGTGGTGTCGCAGGCCTTTCTGCATGCCGTCGAGTTCGAACAGCGGCCGTTCGTGCTGCGCGGCCTGCAGCCATCGGAAGACCGCGTCGCGCTCGACAACTGGAACGGCAAGCTGCCGAGGCTGGAATCCGTCGTGCGCAACATGGCCGAGCTGGTCGCGTGGGCACACTTCCGCAGCAGCGGAAGGCAGACTTCCGCGATCGCCGACGACCTGATCGCGTTCGGCGAAGACAGCAAATGGCAATTGCCGTTGATCGAACTCGCGACACAGTGCGAAGCGCAGGTCGTCAGCGACTGGAAGGCATACTGCGAAGCGTTCGATCGCGGCGCCTTTACGCTGAAGGCGAAAGCGTGAATGCTCGCGGCCGAACGTTTCGGACCGTACGTTCGATAAATCCGAATATGTTGCCGGGCTTTACGGCGACAGGCGAGATGTGTAAATCTGGTGGTGCGTCGTGGTCAAAAAGTGCGTCGTTTTCTGGGTCCGTTCGCCCTGCAAATCCCGGACCGCGCCATGACCCGACGCCGTGAGCGGGCGCGCCGCCCGTAAGGCATAAACAATGCCTCCCTATGAGTCACTTCCACGACAGGAGACGGCACTATGGAAATCGAAGCGACCGCATGGTACCCGCTGGACGACTTTGCGCCCGTGCGAGATGGGTGGTACGAAGTCCAGCTGGTGAGCGGAGACACGGCATTCGCTAAATTTATCGAAGGCGGATGGTCGGAGAAACCGCTTCTCGTGTTCACCCACTGGCGCGGACTGAGCGAAGATCCCGCGCGCGTGGACGAACCGGAAACCATCGACGCGGAGGCCACGGCAGCCGAGGGCGTGCGCGCCGCATGGAACGCCTTCTTCCCCGGCGCGAACGGCGAAGCGCACAAACCGCTCGACGTCACGCACGGCAAGCCACCTACTACGCACTGAATTTGCATCCATGCGGATCTGCGGGCGGCGCATTGGCGCCGCCGTTTTTTTGCCCCGAGTTTTTGCATCTGCATGTCGCACAACGCACGCTCGTCCGGCAACTTTTCCGCCACGACACGCAAGCTTCGCGTTTTGCCCGCCTTCGCTAGAATGCAGCGATCGATATCGCGAAGGTCTCTCATGCAATCATTCCGGCAACCCGTCGATCTGGCGCGCGCGACGCGCCTTCTGAACCATGGTCCCGTCACGTTGATCACGAGCGCACACGACGGGCGCTCGAACGTGATGGCGGCTTCGTGGGCCATGCCGCTGGATTTCACGCCGCCGAAACTCGTCGTCGTGATCGACGCGAAGACATTGACGCGTCAACTGGTCGAAGCGAGCGGCGTATTCGGCCTGCAACTCCCCACGCGCGGCTTCGCGCGCCATACGCTCGCGGTCGGCTCGAACGCCGGCGTCGAAATCGACAAGTTCACCGCGCTCCAGCTCGAGACGTTTCCGGCCGAAAAGATCGACGTGCCGATGCTGGAAGGGTGTGTGGCGTGGTTCGAATGCAAGGTGATTCCCGACGACGCCCAGCGGCACGATCTGATCCTCGCCGAAGTGGTCGCGTGCTACGCGGACAGCCGCGTCTACTCGGACAACCGCTGGCACTTCGGCGACGATCACGACATGCGCACCTGCCATTACGTCGCGGGCGGCACGTTCTTCGAAACGGGCGACACATTCGAAGTCGAAGCAGCGCCCGTTGGCGGCACGCGCTGATTCGCGTCTGCGCTGAGTTCGCGCTTCAGTTCCTGAGCGGCAGCCAGATTTCGACGCCGCCCATGCCCGTCACGGGATTGAACTGCTCGCTGTAGCGTTCGAAGTTGGGCGCATCGGCGGGCGCGTGCCCGGATTCCGGCAGCCATTTGTTCCAGATTGTGTTCCACGTGCGGCGTATCGTCGAAATGTGCTCGCTGTGCGTGAACACCGCATAGCGCTGCGTGCCGATGCGCACGCGGCTTAGTTCGTCGGGCAAGCCCGAGAAATCGGCGACTTCAACGCCGCACAGATAATCGAAGTTGCCGGAGTCGTCGGCGTTGTAGCACACGCCGTACGCGACGCGGCCGATCTGTCCGGGCACCTTGCCGAAGATCGCGTTGAAACGCTGCCATTGCGCGGGAATGCCCGAACTGCTTTCACAGTGATAGCGTTCGCTCGATCCCGCGACGAGCAACGGTTTGCCGTCCACGAAACGTGGCGGCTCCAGATGGGCAAGAAGTGATTCATCCATTTTGATCGGCTCCATGAGTGCGAGGTTGTCGAGATGACCTTGCGCGCGCAACGCTTCGGGCGTGAGCCCGAACTGCTCGCGAAACGCGCGCGTGAATGCCTCGTGAGAGCCGTAACCCGCATCGACCGCGACGGCGAGGATATCCGGCGCACCGCGCGCAAGTCGCCGCGCCGCTTCCGTCAGGCGGCGCGCGCGTACGTAGCGCATCACCGCAAAGCCCGTTGCCGCTTCGAACGCGCGGGACAGATGAAAGCGCGAGACGCGACCGCAACTGGCGATATCGTCGAGCGACAGTTCCTCATGGAAGTGGCTTTCGATAAACCACAACGCCTTTCCCGCAGGGTTTCCGATCAAGTTCATACGGACTCTCGTTTCGGCATGAACCCAGCATATCGATCGGACGGACCGTTCATTTGATCGCGCTTGCGGTTCTGCAGATGCAGCGGCTCGTCAATCCGCCGATACGTCGTTCGCGGGCGAACCGAAATAGACCTGCACTTCGACGATCTTGCCGTTCTCGACCCGGAAGAACTCGGTGTTGCGAAACGCCTCGCGATTCATCGGCTTGCACGCATAACGCACGAACGCTTCGTTGCCTTCGCTGAACAGCTTCTCGATCTGAAAGAACTCGACTTGTTCGTTGAACGGCCAGCAGCGTTCGAAGTATTCGCGCCGGTCGATATGATCGTCGCGTGGACTCGTGAAATGAAAATCGTCGGCGAGGATCGCTTCGATCGCAGCACGGTCCTTGTGCTGATACGCCGCGAAGCAGCGGCGAACCAGATCGGGAACATCCGTGGTCTTGCTCATGGCGATTGCTCCATTTGCTGCTTCAACGTGTCGTCGTCGCGCTCCCGTTGCGCGGCGGAGGGTGAGGCGGCCCGCAGCAAGGCGCCGCCGATCGTCGCAGCCATGGCTGCAAAGATCGCGCCGACGAGAAACGCAACGTGATAGCCGCTCGCGAGCGCAGCGGGCGTATCGGCTTGCTGCGCACCGCTGTTCGCCGATTGCGCAGCCGCGAGACTCGCCAACACTGCGAGTCCCAATGCGCCGCCCATCATGAACGACGTGTTGACGATGCCCGACGCGAGCCCGGAATCGGCCGGATCGACATCGCTCATCGCGGCGAGCAGCATCGGATTGAACGCGACGCCCGCGCCCACGCCGAGCAACACCATGCCGGGCAACACATCGACGACGAAGTGTCCATCGACGGGGGCGCGCGCAAACAGCAGCAGCCCGAGTGCCGCGAGAAAGAGACCAACGGCGAGCGGCCTCCGGATGCCGAAGCGCATCACCATGCGCGCCGACAGGCCGAGCGAGAAGAAGCCCATGATGAGGTTCGCGGGCAGAAATGCGAGGCCGACCTGAAGCGGCGCGTAGGCGAGCACGCGCTGTAAATAAAGCGCGGAGATGAAGAACCACGCGAACATCGCCGCCGCCCACAACACGCCGACTACGTTGGCCGTCGCGACATTGCGCAACGTGAAGAGCTTGAGCGGCATCAACGGGTGCGCGACGCGCGCCTCGATGACGAGAAACGCACCGAGCAGCGCCAGCGCGATGACGATCAGGCCGACGGTTTGTGCGGACAGCCAACCCGCCTCGTTGCCGTTGACGATCGCGTAGACGGCCAGCATCAGCGACGCAGTCACGGTAGTCGCGCCCGCAACGTCGAGCCGTTCGCCATGCGCGTGTCCGCGGCCCGCCGGCATCAGCGCGATGCAAGCCCCATACACGGCGATTCCGATGGGCAGATTGACGAGAAAGATCCAGTGCCAGCTCAGCAGATTGGTCAGCAATCCGCCGAGCAGCACGCCGATGCTGCCGCCGCCCGCGCACACGAAGCCGTAGACGCCCATCGCCTTGGCGCGCTCGCCCTCTTCGGTGAACAGATTCATGATGAGCGACAGCGAGACGGCAGACACGACCGCGCCACCCAGACCTTGAATCGCGCGGGCACAAACCAGCATGACCTGCGAGTTCGCGAGTCCGCATGCGAGCGACGCCAGCGTGAACAGCGTAATGCCCGCGAGGAAGAGCTTGCGGTGTCCGTACAGATCGCCGAGCCGTCCGCCGAGCAGTAAAAAGCCGCCGAAGGTCAGCATGTACGCATTGACGACCCACACGAGCGCGGTTTCGGAGAAGCCCAGATCGGCCGCGATCGACGGCAGGGCGACGTTGACGATCGTCGTATCGAGCACGATCATCAGCACGCCCATGCATAGCACGATCAGTGCAAGCCAGCGTTTTTTGCCTTCGATGTTATGCGTCATGCGCGCGTGTCCTCCTTGGCTGTCGATGCGCTTTCAGTCTAGCGAGCATCCGTTCCAGACGGCAACTGCAATTCCCTGCTCGCGCACGTTTCTACTTAACACGACGATCGAATGCAGCCGGAATCGACACGTTTCAGCTCAATAAATCGTACTTGCCGCCGCGTTCTAGCGCGCGCTGATAGGCGGGCCGGGCATGAATCGTGTCGAGAAAACGAGCGACCGACGGATATTTCGCATCGCGGTTGCCGCGAGCGGTGGCGGCTTCGAGCGGGAAGCTCATTTGAATATCGGCGGCCGTGAATTCGCTGCCGACAAAATAGCCGGTTTTGCGCAGCGAATCTTCGATAAAACTCATATGCAGCGCAATCTGCGGATCGATGAAGGTGGATTGCAACGTCGACGAAATCTTCTTCGCAATCGGCTTCGCGAAGAACGGCATTGGCGCGCTGCCGATGCGCAGCGCAACCAGCTTCAGCAACAGCGGCGGCATCGCAGAGCCTTCCGCATAGTGCATCCAGTATCTGAACTTCTGGCGGTCGGGCGTGCCGGCAGCCGGTTCGAAGCGGCCTTGTCCATAACGTTCGAGCAGATACTCGATGATCGCGGCGGATTCAGCGAGGGTCTGACCATCATCAGTGACGACGGGCGACTTGCCGAGGGGATGAATGGCCCGCAGTTCGGGCGGCGCGAGCATCGTCTTCGGATCGCGCTGGTAACGCTTGATTTCGTACGGCACGCCCAGTTCTTCGAGCAGCCACAGCACGCGCTGCGAACGGGAGTTGTTCAGGTGGTGGACGGTGAGCATGAGCGGGCGGCGAGTCGCGCGAAAAGGCCGTGTATCGGCGGAGCGAACATCATACGAGGCCGCGCGAGAGGGCGGCCTCTATTCTTCGCGATGCTTTACGTTGTACGAGCAACCATCATGCCGACCACTTGTCGCCCATCAACCGATTGGACGGCAGCTTCTCATCGAGCAGCTTGCGAGCGCTTTCAATGCCCGCAACGGGCAAGCCCTTCGGATCGAGCAAGCCGACCTGCACGAGCACGGAAGCCTGATCCCAATAGATATGCTCGTTATATAGCTTGTCGCCGCGAAAACAGACGACGGCGAGCATCGGCACCTCGAAGTATTTGCCCGTCGGCGCGACGCCCGGCAGGAGCCAGTCGATCTCGCAACTATGCGTGCAGGCGAAGATGAATTCGTCGACGATGCGATCGGAACCGATGGTCCGCGAAATCGGAATCAGCTTCGTGTCCGGCGGATTCGAATTGACGAAGTGATTCGTGTAAAAGCGCTTGAGATTGTCATAACCGACGCCGCCCGTCATGGTTGGCACGTGGTTGACGTACGGTTGCGTGACCATCGTCGGCATCACGGCTTCGACGTCGCGCGTCGCGAACTCGAAGTAGCAGTGCTGTTCCCACAGCGTATTCAGATCGTAGATTGGGCCAAGCACCTTGCGCAGCAGCGCGAGCGTGCGCGAGTACGCCATCAGCGCGGCGGGCTTGTCGTATTGCGGGCGCGCGGGCGCGGCAAACGCGTGATCGCAGCCGGGATACACATACTGCTCGATGTTGGGATGCGCGCGAAGCGCGGTCATGATCTGCTCGCGCACGGGCGGCGGGCAGTACGCGTCGTTCTCGGGGAAGTGAAACACCATCGGGCAACGAATGTTCTTCACTTCGTCCAGATACGCTTCGAGCCCGACGCCGTAATAGCTCACGGCACAATCGACGTCCGTGCGCGCAGCCGCGAGCATCGCGAGCTTGCCGCCGAGGCAATAGCCGACCGTGCCGATCTTGCCTTGTTGCTCGGGCAGCGCGCGTAACGCATCGAGCGTCGCGGCAATATCCTGCACGGCGAGATCGACATCGAACTTCGCGTGGAAGTCGAGCGCGCGTTTCATGTCGTCGCCGTCGTAGCCGAGCACGACATTCGGCTGCATGCGCCAGAACAGATCGGGAACGAGCACGACATAGCCTTCTTCGGCGTAACGGTCGGCCGTTTGCTTCAGATAGTCGTTGATGCCGAAAATCTCTTGCAGCAGAACGAGGCCCGGACCGGACCCCTGCGCGGGGCGCGCCATGTACGCGTTGAAACGGCCGCCATCGCGAGCGGCGACTTCGATAAAGGAACCGGCCATCAAATGCTCCTCGATTGTGGGACGACGGGGACTGCGCGCATCGCCGCTCGCCGTTATCGAATGAAGCGTCAGGCGCTACATCGCACGCAAAGCGAACCGCTTGATCTTGCCGGTTTCCGTGCGAGGCAGCGCGTCGATGAAGGCGACGACGCGCGGATACTTGTACGGCGCAACGGTATTCTTCACGAATTCCTGCAACTCCGCGACCAGTTTCTCATCGCCGCTATAGCCCGCATTGAGCACGACGAACGCCTTTACGATCTGTCCGCGCGTCTCATCGTGTACGCCGATCACGCCGCATTCGGCGACAGCCTGGTGCTGCATCAGCACGCTTTCCACTTCCGGGCCGGAGATGTTGTAACCCGCCGAGACGATCATGTCGTCGGCGCGCGCCTGATAGAACACGTAGCCGTCTGCGTCGATATAGACGGAATCGCCGGGCAGGTTCCAGCCGTCGCGCACGAACTTCAGCTGACGCTCGTCAGCGAGATAGCGGCAGCCCGTCGGTCCGCGCACGGCGAGCTTGCCGAGCGTGCCGGTGGGCACGGGGCGCATGTCGTCGTCGACGGCTTGCACGACATAGCCAGGCACGGCCTTGCCGATCGCGTGCGGCCGCACATCGTGTCCCGCCGACGAGATGAAAATATGAATCAGCTCAGTGCCGCCGATGCCGTCGATCATTTCGATTCCGCTCGCCTCGCGCCACAGCGCGCGCGTCGAATCGGGCAGCGCTTCGCCTGCGGACACGGTCTTTTTCAGCGATGCAATGTCGAAGCGCGGAACCAGCGGCGCCATCTGCCGATAGAACGTCGGCGCGGTGAACATCACGGTTGCCTGAAAGCGCTCGACGTTTTGCAGCAGCGTTTCGGGCGTCTGCTTTTCGATCAGCACCGTCGATGCGCCCGCGCGCAGCGGAAAACACAGCAGCCCGCCAAGGCCGAACGTGAACGCGAGCGGCGGCGTGCCGCAGAAGATATCGTCGACGGTCGGCTTCAGGATGTGGCGCGGGAACAGATCGCACATCGCCAGCACGTCGCGGTGGAAGTGCATGCAGCCCTTCGGCGCGCCTGTCGTGCCGCTCGTGAAGGCGATCAGGCAGACGTCGTCTGCGGCTGTGTCGCAGGCCTTGAATTCAAGAGGCTTAGATGCGGCGAGTGTTTCAAGCGAACCTGCCGCGTCGTCGTCGTGGAAGAGCAGCGTGCTTTTCAGGCCTTCACAAAAGTACTCATCGCCTTGCGTCGCGCAGCGCGCGAGTTCTTCCGTCAGACGCGTGTCGCACAGCGCCGCACCGATTTGCGCCTTGTCGACGATCTGCTTGAGTTCTTTTGCACGCAGCAAAGGCATGGTCGGCACGACGACGAGACCCGCCTTCAACGCCGCGAGAAACGCGACGGCCATCTGCAACGTGTTCGGCCCGCGCAACAAGATACGATTGCCCGGCCGCAAACCCATCTCGTCGATCAGCACGTGTGCGCTGCGATTGACCATTGCGAGCAGTTCGCCATAAGTGGTGGCGTGCGGCTTGCCGTCGACGTCGGACCAGATCGCAGGCCGGTCGCGATGGCCATTCTCGACGGCACGATCGAGCAGTTCAGTCGCGCAGTTGAAACGCGCCGGATATGCGACGTCCGGATTGTCGAGCAGGAACACAGGCCATTGATCCTGTGGCGGCAAGTGATCGCGCGCGAAAGTATCGACGTGAGCTGACGGTTCCATCATGAAACTCCCCTGCCATACGTGCGTGATGTGCGAAATGGTTTGGACTGCGCGGCTCGCAGCGCGGCTAGTCGGTTATCACGGCGGTTGCTTCGATTTCCACTTTGGCGTCGTCCTCGATCAGCGCGACGACCTGCACGGCGCTCATCGCGATGTCGTAATCGCCGATCAATTCGCGGAATGCCTGGCCGATCTCCTTGAGCGACGCGAGGTACTCGCGCTTGTCGGTGACGTACCACGTCATGCGCACGAGGTGCTCAGGCTGTCCGCCTGCTTCGCGCAGTACCGCGAGCACGTTGCGCAGCGCCTGCACGGCCTGTTCGGCGAAACGGTCGCTCGTCATGCGCGCCTCTTCGTTCCAGCCGATCTGTCCGGCGATATACACCTGCGTGCCGTTCGCCGCGACACCATTGGCATAGCCCTTCGGCTTGACCCAGCCTGCGGGCAGAAGCGATCGTTTTTTCATGAGCGTTGCTCCTCGGATTGAACGGCCTGCGGCGCGAATGCCACGAGCGCGGCGGCGATGTCGTTGGGAATGTCGATCGACTGGCCGCTCTCCAGCGATGTCGTGACGAGCACTTGCGCCGAGCGAAAGCGCACTTCATCGGCGCACGTGGCGACGATCGAGATACTGATCGAACGGCGTCCGATGCGCGTGACATCCAGCGAAAGCGTGATCGTTTCGCCCATGCGGCTTGGCCTCGAAAACTCGCAATCGAGCTTCACGATAGGCAGGCCGACGCGGCGCGTCTGGATCATGTGCGCGTAGTCGATGGCGAGGCGCTCGTTGAACCACTCTTCGACGAGCATGTTCGTCATCACCAGATACTGCGGAAAGTAGACGATGCCCGCCGGATCGCAGTGCGCGAAGCGGATGCGCATGGGCATGTCGAACGTTGCGCTCATGATTCGCGTTCCTGCTGCGCAGCCGCGTGCGCCTTGAGCAGATCGCGTCCGACGATCAGTTGCTGCACTTCCGTCGCGCCTTCATAGATGCGCAGCGCGCGAATCTCGCGATACAGCCTTTCGACCGTCGTGCCGCTTTGCACGCCCATGCCGCCCCACAGTTGCACGGCGGCATCGATCACCTGCTGCGCGCCTTCGCTTGCGTGCCACTTCGCCATCGCGGCTTCGCGCGTGACGCTCTCGCCCTGATCGCGCAGCCACGCGGCGCGATAGACGAGCAGAGCGCTGCTGTCGATGGTCAACGCCATCTGCGCGAGCTTCGCCTGCGTCAACTGAAAATCGCCGAGCGTCTGGTTGAACATCTTGCGCGACGCGGCGCGATCGAGCCCTTCCTGTAACGCGCGTCTTGCAAAGCCCAACGATGCCGCCGCGACCGACGTGCGGAAAATATCGAGCGTGCGCATCGCGATCTTGAAGCCTTCACCGGGCGCGCCGAGCATCTGGCTGCGCGGCACGCGCGCGTTGGCGAAATGCAGGCGCGCAAGCGGATGCGGCGCGATGACGTCGATGCGTTCGGCGATCTGCAAACCGGGCGTGTCGGCATCGACAATGAATGCGCTGATACCGCGCGCTCCGGGCGCTTCGCCCGTTCTTGCAAACACGACATAGAAGTCGGCGATGCCGCCGTTCGAAATCCACGTTTTGTCGCCGTCGAGCACGTAGCTGTCGCCTTCCGCGCGCGCTTGCAAGTTCATCGCCGCAACGTCGGAGCCTGCTTCAGGTTCGGACAACGCAAACGCAGCAATGGCTTCGCCCTTTGCGACGCGCGGCAAATAGCGCGATTTCTGTTCATGCGTGCCTGCCAGCGTGATCGAGCCCGAACCGAGGCCTTGCATGGCGAGCGCGAAGTCCGCGAGTCCGTCGTGTTTCGCGAGCGTCTCGCGCAGCAGACACACGGCGCGTGTGTCGATCGTGTCGCCATGTCCGCCGTATTGCGCGCCGCCGACGCCATACTTCAACCAGCCCGCTTCGCCCAATGCGCGCACGAGTTGGCGGCACGTCGTGTCGGCGTCGTCATGCGGCACGTGTGCGAGATGCTGCGCGGCCCAGGTTTCTATTCCTTCGGCCAGTTCGCGATGACGCACTTCGAAGAAAGGCCAGGCCAATGCGCCGCGCGGATCTTTAGGCTTCACGGTCAGTCTCCTTCGAACACGGGACGCGATTTCGCCGCAAACGCGCGATATGCGCGCTCGAAATCACGCGTCGTCATGCAGATGGCCTGTGCCTGCGCTTCGGATTCGATCGCTTCGTCGATGCTCATGCTCCATTCCTGGTGCAGCATCTTCTTCGTAACGCCGTGCGCGAACGTTGGTCCTGCGGCGAGATCGGCGGCGAGTTTCGACGCTTCGTCGAGCAGTGCTTCCGGTGCGCACAGGTGGTTGTAGAAGCCCCACGCGTAGCCTTCGTCGCCGCTCGCGGAGCGCCCCGTGTACAGCAGTTCGGCTGCCCGCCCCTGGCCGATGATGCGCGGCAGCATCGAGCACGCGCCCATGTCGCAACCGGCAAGGCCCACACGCGTGAACAGAAACGCGAGCTTGCTGCGCGCGGTGCCGAGGCGCATGTCGGAGGCCATCGCGAGAATCGCGCCCGCGCCTGCGCAGACGCCGTCGACAGCCGCGATGATTGGCTGCGGACAATGCCGCATCGCTTTCACGAGATCGCCGGTCATGCGCGTGAAGAGCAGCAGTTCGGGCATCGGCAGATCGATCAGCGGCGCGATGATGTCATGCACGTCGCCGCCCGAGCAGAAATTGTCGCCCGCGCCGTGCATGACGACGACCTTCACGTCGGTTGCATAGGCGAGTTGCCGGAACAGATCGCGCAACTCCGCATACGATTCGAATGTCAGCGGGTTCTTGCGCTCGGGGCGGTTCAGCGTGATCGTCGCGACGCCCGCGTTGACGGACCAGCCGAAGTGCTTCGCCTCATACGCGGCGAGCGTCGTGCGATTGCCGGCCAGCAGGGCTTCGGCAGCGGAACGGGTCATCGTTGTCTCCTCTTTTGCAGATGTCGCGCGTCAGCTCTTGATCGTGTTCAGCAGATGCTGCTTGAGCTTGCCGAGTTTCTGATGCGTGTGCGATTTCTCATCGAGATCGAGGCCGCCGAACATTTCGACGACCCATTGCTCGTGCGCGACGGCCATTTTGTCGAACAGCGCGCGGCCTTCCGGCGTGAGACGGACGCTGATCGAACGGCGGTCGTTCGGATCGGTGTCGCGCGCGACAAGCCCTTCTTTTTCCAGTTGATCCGTAATGCCGGTGATGTTGCCGCCCGTCACCATCAGGCGGCGCGACAGTTCCGTCATCTTCAGGCCCTCGGGATGACGCTCCAGCTGCGCCATCAGATCGAAGCGCGGCAGCGTCGTGTCGAACTCGTTGCGCAGACGCTTGCGCAATTCAGCTTGCACGAGGTTGGTGGTGGTCAGCATGCGCAGCCACAGGCGCAAACCCATGTGGCTATCCGCGCCCGTGCTCATTTCCATGTCCACGACGTTCTCCGCGGGTTTCGCAATGCCTTTGCGCGTCGGTTTGGTTTCGGCGGCGATGGCCGTCTTCTTCTTTGCGATGTTGCTCATGTGACTTCTCCGCCTGAAACGGAAACTGATTGACCTGTGATGGATTCGGAGCCGGGCATGCACAACCACAGCACGGCATTCGCGACTTCGGCGGGCGCGACGAAGCGGCGTTGCGGGTTGTTGCGCACGAGAACGTCTCGCGCTTCCTGCTCGCTGCGCGAAGTCTTCGCGGTGATCTGGTCGAGCGATGCGCGCAGCAGTTCCGTTTCCGTGTAGCCGGGACAGACAGCGTTGACGGTGACGCCCTTCGTCGCGACTTCGAGCGCGAGCGAGCGCGTGAGGCCGATCACGCCATGCTTGGCCGCGCAGTAAGCGGCGACGTACGCATAGCCGATCTGTCCTGCCGTGCTCGCGACGTTGACGATGCGGCCGTAGCCGCGTTCGAGCATCGACGGCAACACGGCGCGCGTGCAGAGAAACACGCCCGTCAGGTTGACGTCGAGCATGCGTTGCCACAGTGCCATATCCGTGTGCGCGAAGGGTGCGGCTTGCGCCTGGCCGGCGTTGTTGACGAGCACATCGACAGCGCCCGCAATCGACGATGCTTCAGAAAATGCCTTGTTTACAGCGGTTTCTTCGCACACATCGACGCTGATGCAAGCCGCGATCTCGCCATACGCGCTCAAGGTTTCGCGCTGCGCGGCAAGACGTTGCGCGTCGCGGCCCATCAGCGTGACACGCGCGCCCGCGCGAACGAGCGCTTCTGCCGTCGCCGCGCCGATGCCGCTTCCGCCGCCCGTTACGACGGCATGCTTTCCCGCAAGGGTGCTGTTCATCAAACCGTTCCTTCCGCGCGTTGCGCGCGTTCGATCGGCGACAGGCGCGCATTCTCGGCGGCCTGAGCGCGCTCGCGTTCATAGTTGCGTTCGAGCTGCGACTTGGCAGCCGTGTATTGCTTCGGCCAGTTCACATCGAAATAGCCGATCTTGGCCGCCTCGTTCAGCGTCCACGACGGATTCGCCAGATGCGGACGCGCGACCGCGCACAAGTCCGCGCGGCCTGCTGCGATGATGCTGTTCACGTGATCCGCCTCGGAGATCGCGCCGACTGCAATCGTCGCGATGCCGGCCTCGTTGCGGATGCGATCGGCGAACGGCGTCTGGAACATGCGCCCATACACGGGCTTCTCTTCCTTGCTGACCTGACCCGACGACACGTCGATCATGTCGGCACCCGCCGCCTTGAACGCGCGTGCGATCTCTACGGCGTCGTCGGGTGTCGTGCCGCCATCGACCCAGTCGTGCGCTGAAATACGCACCGACATCGGCTTGTCCTGCGGCCACACCTTGCGCATCGCGGCGAACACTTCGAGCGGATAGCGCAGACGATTCGCAAGCGTTCCACCGTATTCGTCGGTGCGATGATTGGTGAGCGGCGAGAGAAAGCTCGACAGGAGATAGCCGTGCGCGCAGTGCAGTTCGAGCCAGTCGAAGCCTGCTTCCGCGGCCATTTCGGTTGCGCGTACGAATTGCGTTTCGATCTCGCGCAGTTCTGCATGCGTCGCTTCGCGCGACCACTGGCTCACGCCGCGCAGATATTGCTGCGGCGATGCCGACACCAAAGACCAGTTGTCATCGGGCAAGGGCTGATCGATGCCTTCCCAACTGACGCGCGTCGAAGCCTTTGCGCCCGCGTGGCCGAGCTGCATGCCGATCTTCGCATCGGATTGCCCGTGTACGAACTGCACGATGCGGCGCCACGCGGCGAGATGCTCGGGCGCGTACATGCCGGGGCATCCCGGCGTGATGCGCGCCTCGGGCGACACACACGTCATCTCGGTCATCACGAGCGCCGCGCCACCCATGGCGCGCGCGCCGAGATGCATCAGGTGATAGTCGCCAGCGACGCCGTCGACGGCCGAATACTGCGCCATCGGCGAGACGACGACGCGGTTCTTCAACGTCACGCCGCGCAGTTTGAACGGCGTGAACATGGGCGGAACGGAGTGCTTGTCCGGCGCGCGCTCGATGCCCGCGCGCGCCGCCAGCCAGTCTTCGAATGACGAGAGATAGCCGGCATCGCGCTCGCGCAGGTTCTCATGCGAAATGCGCTGCGAGCGCGTCAGCAGCGAATACGCGAACTGCTCCGGCTCGAAAGCGGTGTAACGGTCGACATGCTCGAACCATTCCGTCGAATTGCGCGCGGCGTTCTGGATGCGCAGCACGTCCACGCTGCGCACTTCCGTGTAGTGCGCGAGTGCGGCGGCGAGATCGTGTGGATGTGCGTCGATGCTGTTCGCGAGTTCGATCGCGTCTTCGAGCGCGAGCTTGGTGCCGGAGCCGATCGAAAAATGCGCGGTGTGCGCGGCGTCGCCCATCAGCACGACGGGTACGCGTTTGCCGTCGGCGCCTGTTTTCCAGTGTACCCATTCGCGACTGACGACACGCGGAAAGCGGATCCATTGCGACGAGCCGCGCAGATGGCTCGCGTTCGACATCAGCGGGTGGCCGTCGAGGTACTTCGCAAACAGTCGCTCGCAGAACGCGATGCTGTCTTCCTTGCTCATTTCGTCGAGTCCGGCCGCGCGCCACACGCGCTCGGGCGTTTCGACGATGAACGTCGAGGTTTCATCGTCGAAGCGGTACGCGTGCGCCTGGAACCAGCCCCATTCGGTTTTTTCGAATGCGAACGTGAAGGCGTCGAAAAGCTTCTTCGTGCCGAGCCACACGAAGCGGCAGTCGCGCATGTCGATGTCGGGTTGATAGGTTGCCGCGTATTTCTGGCGGATCGCGCTGTTCAGGCCGTCGCTGGCGATGATGAGGTCGGCGTTGTAATCGTCGTCGTTCGTCACTTGGGTTTCGAAGACCAGCTTCACGCCGAGTTCTTCGCAACGCGCCTGCAGGATGTTCAGCAGACGTTTGCGGCCGATGCCACAAAAGCCGTGCCCCGACGAGCGTACCTTCGCGCCGCGAAAGTTGATTTCGATGTCGTCCCAGTGGTTGAACGCGTCGAGGATCATGTCGGCGCTTTTGGCGTCGGCGGCGCGCAGATTGCCTAGCGTCTGGTCGGAGAACACGACGCCCCAGCCGAAGGTGTCGTACGGCCGGTTGCGCTCGACGATAACCACTTCGTGCGCCGGATGCCGGTGCTTCATCAACAACCCGAAATACAGCCCAGCCGGGCCGCCGCCGATACAGACAATGCGCATGCTGGTTCCCCAACGTGTGTGCTCGGTTTTACTTTAGGTTTTGATAGTTTAGATGTCAAGTAAAGTTCGACAGGAAGGCGGATTGAGATCCTGCGATTTGATCCTGGAGATAAAAGGCGTCAGATGCCTTTATGTGTGGAGTGGCGTTGTTGCCTGGAAACAATCGCTGGTGGGCGGTGACGTCGGACCTTGCGCGAGTCTTTTTGCGTTTCTTCGTACAGGCGTCACGTAGCGTTCGACAACCACGCTGCCAGTCGAACAATACCGATCAGCGCACCGGCGCCCACGATACTGAATCCGGCAGCACGGCGAATATAACGTGCAGCGTTTCCGCGTGGCCGGCGAGCAACCACATTTCTACCGTTGAACCATACGTTCATCGTTTCACTCCCGGTGTCTCCTTCAACCCGTGATGGGCATACATCGCCCGACTGTCACGGGTGCGTGGACGTTCCAGCGCGGTTAGCGGTGGTGGCAAGCTTTGCGCGTTCGGCTATCAAAATGACAAGCAATAAATTATTTGCACTCCGAACAATATCGCGAGGCCGATGACGTTGGGAACATGGATCCGCCCGCCGCCCGTCAGGTGCCGCGATACGTCGTCAAGTGACAAACACGCACCTTACGCCACCATATCACATTTCTTTCGTAAATGCGAATGAGTCGCATTTGATAGTTTTGGTAAGAAACGCGGCTCGCCTGGTCGAGAGCCGCGACCAGTCGGCGCAAGCGCCAACGACGCACGAAAAGCACACTGTGGCGCGGTGACTACTAAATGTACTAAACGGTCAAATTTCATTGCAATTGCGAATCGTTGTCATTACCATTCACCCGAAATTTCGCCACCGTTTACACCAGGTGTTTCGCAACCCGCCTGCCATAACAACGAATGAAGATTCTGAAGTCTGACCACCACGCGCTTTCTACTCACCGTTTTTCCCGTTACCAGTCGGTGCTCGGCGCGGCGCTGCTCATCAGCGTCGGGCTTGCGCTATCGACTGCGCCGTCGCGCGCACACGCGGAGGACGCCGTTGCCGCAGACGCGACACTTCCTACCGTCAGCGTGAAAGCGTCGGCTGACAACAATGGGGCGCAGGCCGACAAGATCAGTGCTGGTGCGCTCGGCACGCTCAAGCAGGTCGACACGCCCTTTTCGACGCACGTCGTGACGAGCGAAGAGGCGCAGGATCTGTTCGCGAATACGGCCAACGACCTGTTCCAGTACGACCCTGCCGTGTCGATCACGAGCACCAACGCCATCGGCGAAAACTCGACGTTCAACGTGCGAGGCATGCCGATCGACACGCTCAACAGCATCAAGGTCGATGGTCAGAGCTTCCCGTCGTGGGATACCGATCTCGCACTCGAACCGTTCGAGCAGGTGGAATTGCTGAAAGGGCTGTCCGGCTTCATGTACGGGTTCGGCTCGCCGGGCGGTATCGTCAATTACGTACTGAAGCGTCCGACCGACACGCCATATCGCAGTTTTTCGGTGGGCTATCAGTCGGCGGGTGTCTTCAGCGAGAAGCTCGACGTCGGCGGCCGCTTCGGTACGGACGACCGGTTCGGCTACCGCTTCAACCTCGTCAACGAAGAAGGCAATACGGCCGAGGCAAATGGTCATCTGCGACGCCAGGTGGCGTCGGCGGCTCTGGACTTTCGTATTACGCCGGATCTGACCTGGACGGTGGACGCGTTCTACACGAAGCGCAAGCAGGAAGGCACGATCTTCGGCCTGATGTTCGGCTCGGACGCGGGCGGCATTCCTGACGCAAGCAAGGTGACGCACAACCTGTCGCAGCCGCAGAACTACTATCAGGTCGAAATGGCGTCGTTCGGAACGGGTCTCGACTATCGGCTCTCCGAAAACTGGCACGCGAGCGTGAAGTACCGCTTCGCGAAGGAAAACCGCACGAACTCGGACAGTCTGCTGTACGTGTACAACACGGCGGGCGACTACTCCAACACGCTATATGCGGCGATGACGCGATACTTCTACCAGAACGTCGACGCGATGGTGGAAGGCAAGTTCAACACGGGCAGCATCAAGCACGATGTCGTTTTCGGTGCGGGATATCAATCGCAAGTCACCGAGTACGACAATAGCGAAGGCTGGAACGACGGGTATAGCCTCGGCATCGGTAACATCTATAGCAGCACGTTCCTGACCAATGCCGACGTGCATATCGGCGAAAACCTCTACAAGCAGTCCCGCACGACACAGGCCGCGGTCTACGCGAGCGACACCGTGCAGTTCACGCCGCGCATTTCGGCGCTGCTCGGCTTGCGGTACACGCAGTTCCATCAGTTCACGTACGATCCGACGGGTGCGACCACGGCGAACTACAGCGCGTCCCCGGTGACGCCGACTGTGGCGCTGATGTACAAGACGGACCCGTATTCGACGCTGTACGTCAGTTACGTCCAGTCGCTCGAGCAAGGCGGTTCGGCTGCGAACACCAACCTCAACTACCCGGCGACATTCGGTCCGCTGCGCAGCAAGCAGTACGAAGTGGGCTTCAAGACGGATCGTAGCAAGTGGGGCGCGAATCTGGCGCTGTTCCGCGTCGATCAGGGCTACTACTACACGAACTCCGCCAACATTTTCGTTCAGGACGGCACCAAGCGTTATACGGGCGTCGACGCGAGCGGCTGGCTTCAGCTTGCCAGCGACTGGCGCGTGATGGGCGGCGTGATGTGGCTCGATACCAAGGCCGTCGATATCGACGATCCGACCATCGAGGGCAAGCGCATCTATGGGGCGCCGCGATGGACGGTGACGGGCCGCGTCGAATACAACCCGTCGTACATGCGTCGTCTTACGCTGGCGTTCGGTGGCCGCTACGTCAGTGATATGGCCGTGGATGCTGCCAACACGCAATTCGTACCGGCATATACGGTGTTCGATCTGAGCGGCAAGTATGAAACGCGTATTGCGGGGAAAGAAGTGACGTTCCGCGCGGGTATCAACAATCTCTTGAACCGCCGTTACTGGACGACCGCGTGGGGCTACTACGTCAGTCCGTCCGCGACGCGTACGGCGGTGGCTAGCGCGACGATGCAATTCTAAGCAAGGCGCCGCAATAATCAGCGCAGAGAGGTAAGGAAGCGACGGGCACACTGTGTCGTGTGACTGTCGCTTCTAACGCGTCAGAAGCGCCAAGAAATCTATCTTATCCGAACGTTCATCGACAGATTGACGCTTCGGATACAGCCAAACGTACGCCATGATTGACACCTCCCAGGTGTCAGCTTCATTCGATGGCCCTCCTTGCAGATAACAGATTAGTAATCGAGCGGCCAGATTGTGGTCATCCGCGCTCGACAATAATCTAACCGTCACACACCTGGTCCCAAGCCTGATGTCCAACGGCAACTTGAAATCGCTGTGAGCGAATAAGGAACCGTTAAGTCTTTTGGACCTAATCTGAACGGGCATCTTTTGAACCCGCTCATCAAGGAAGGAGAGTTCGATGAAAACCTCAATCAGCGTCGCGATGTTGACTGCCGCACTTTTAATGCCCGCAATCTCATACGCGAAGATCGATTCGAATGAAAGTACGACGCGCGCCGAAGTCAAGGCGCAAATTGTGCAAGCCGAGAAAGACGGCACGCTGCATCAATCGAAGGCTCACTATCCCGACTACAACACAAACGCGTCCATAGCTGCACGGCAATCGGCAAGCGACTACGGAACGATGCCGTTGAATTATTCGCAGTCGGGATCGCCGGCGAAAGGCATGAGCGATAGCAAGCTATTCGAACATCATTGATGAACAGTGTGCAGCTGAGTAGCGCATGTCTAACGTTTGATGGCCCAGTCTATTGTGGCATCGAACAATTGCTGGCCTGACTGCGAGAGGTTCGCGAAGGAGTCGTTGCTCATGAAGAACATCACGCGTCGGGCAGGCGCGAGCGTTTCGTAATCCATTGTCGCCCCCGTTTCGTAGGCGAAAATGGCAGCCTTGTCGGGCTGACCATAGACGCTCGCGATAATGGATGCGCCGAGGCCCGGCTTGCCCCAACTCATCACCGCCTGCTTCCCGTACACATTGACGACGCCTGCCGGTAAGCCCGCAGCAATCGGATGCGGCGCATTCACGAGCCACAGGTAACGCTCTTTTTCTGTCTCGCCGAAATCGACATCATGGCGCTTGCCGCTCATCGCCAGATCGTCGAGCAGATCGTTTTCCCAAGTGACGAGCGGCACAGATAGCGTGCGCCACCCAGGCAGCACATCCTTCGACGATACCGTCGACGATATGACGATCAGGCTCGCGTCACGCGCGAGTTCGGGACGGTAATCCTGATCGACGAGTTGAACCGAATAGCCTCGTGTACCGAGATGCGCGGCGATGCGCTGATCGGTTGCAAGGTTGGGGCCGTTGAGTTGTACGACCATCACGATACTTTTCTGCGTGTCTTTGGCGTTGGCGCGAGCGATGGAAGGTAAGAGCGCGGCAGTCGCGAGACCCAGAAGGGAAGAGAGCGCATGGCGTCGCGTGTGATCGATCGTGGCCGTTTGATTGCGTTTCATGGTGAACTCCTCGTAGCCGGGTTTAGAATTCGAGCGTGGAAAGGAGCGACACCTGCCGCGCATCGCCGACCGCTACGAAATAGCGATTCGCGCTGGACGGGTAATAGGTCTTGTTGAAGAGGTTCTTCACATTCAACTGGAACGACACATTGTGTCCGCCCCATTTCGTGTTGTAGTTCGCGAACGCATCGGCGACGGTATAGGCGGGCAGGGTGAAGCTGTTCGCGGAATCGCCGGGCCGCTCGCCGACATAGTGCGCGCCCGCGCCCATGCGCAATTGATCGCCGCCGAAGATCGCGCCGAAGTCGTAGACGGCGGCGAGCGACGCCGTATGCTGCGCGACATTCCACAGCCGGTTGCCCGCATACAGCGGGTCTTCCGTCGTTTTCGCGTCGATGTACGCGTAGCTCGCAATGACGCTCCAGCGTTGGCCGATCTGCCCGGCGACATCGAGTTCGATGCCGCGCGAGCGCGCCTTGCCTGACGTTCGCCAGTCGGTTTGCTTGGTCGTGTCGTTGTACTGCGACACCAGCACGTTCGATTTATCGATATTGAAGAATGCGAGCGTGCCCGTCACTCCCGCAGGCATCGCGACTTTCGCGCCGACTTCCCACGAGGTCGCTTCTTCCGGCAGCACCGATGAGTCGATCACGACACCCGAGCTGAGCGGAGCGATGGTCGACGTCGGCTTCAGCGATTGCGTATAGCTTCCGTACAGTGAGACGGTATCGGTCCACTTGTAGACGACACCCGCGCGCGGCAGCCATTTGGTGCCGTTCAAATCGGTGTTCACCTGAAACGGGCGGCCACGTCCCGCGACCTGGTTGTACGACAGGAAGCGCGCGCCGCCGACGAGTATCCACTTGTCGGTCAGATGCACACTGTCCTGAAAGAACACGGATGCGTCGTGCAACGTGTCGGTCTGGTCGCTGTCGCTGGCGGATACGGTGGTCGACGGGCTTTCTAGGCCGTAGACGGGGTGCAGATAGTTGAACGTGTACTTCGTCGCCTGCCGCAACAGGTCCTTGCGATAGATGCGCCGGTATTCGTCATCGACACCCACCTGCAGGTCGTTGCGCAAACCCGCCACCGTGAAATGTCCATCGATGTAGGCGATCGCGTAGCTATCCGTGCTGAGCGCCCCGTGCGTCGCGTCGTTGCTGCGCGAGAGCACGCCTGTCGTGCTGTTGACGCCTTGCACGCGCAGCTGGCCGGCGTCATATGTTTCGCGGTTGTAGCTGTAGCCGAAATGCGCCTTCCAGTTCGCGTCGATCTGATGATCGACAGTCAATTGCGCGAGATGCGATTCACCGTCCATTTCGTTGAACGGCTCGTCGAGACGCTCGCGCGCGGGGATGGCCAGTGGCTTGTTGGTCTTTGGATCGAGCGCGGTGCCGCGATCGAACGGATAAAGGAACTTGCGATACTCGTAGGACAGTACGACCTGTGTATCGCGTGCATACCAGGCAAGCGAAGGCGCGACGAGCGTCTCTCGGTGTTCGCCAAAGTTGCGCCAGTATTGTTCGTTGACCTGGTCGACGACGAGACGGTACGCAAGGCCTGAATCACCGATTGGCCCTGTCAGATCGAGCGTGCCGTCCGCGCCGTTGCGGCCGTGGCCGTAAGTCGAGCCGAGCAACGAGATGGCGTGATAAGCCGTGAGTAACGGCTGCTTGCTCACCACGTTGACGACGCCGCCCGGGTCCATGATGCCGTAGAGCAGCGATGCCGGTCCCTTGAGCACTTCGACGCTATCGGCTGCGGCGTTGAGGCCGCGGCCCTGCACGAGCGGCATGCCGTTGTGCATGATCGAGCCGTCGCGGTTGCCGCCGAAGCCGCGTTTGAGCAACGTGTCCTGAGTGCCAGCCAGCGTGTTGCCCTGGACGATGCCGCTGACGTTGGCGAGCGCGTCGTCGAGATTGCGTGGGCGCTGATCGCGCAACACTTGCGCGGGCACGGTGTTGATGGCTTGCGGCACATCGATGATGGGAATGTCGGAGCGCGTGACATTCGCTTCGGGAGGCGGTCGGTAACTCCCCGCGCGAATACCCGTTGCGGCGACCTTGACGGTGGGCAACACGGCGCTGTCGTCGAGTTCGACATTGCTCGCATCTTCAACCAGCGTGTAGCTGCCGTTGCTCTGCTGGACGGACGACAGCCCCGTGCCGCGCAACAGGCGCACGAGCCCCTGCTGCGTATCGTATTCGCCATGCAGGCCCGCGCTATGACGATTCGCGGTGAGCGCGCTCGGATACGACAGCATGATTCGCGCTTGCTGCCCATACTGGTTGAGCGCGCTTTCGAGCGGCCCAGCGGCGATGTCGAAAGACTTGCGCGGCGAGGCTTGGGCCATCTCAGTTGCATCGGCGGCGAAAGCGGCGGGAGATGCGATGGTCGCGAAGATCGTTGCCGTCGCGATACCGATGATGTGCCGCCCGGGGAACGCGCGACGACGTAATTCACGTGCGGCGTTATTCGCGCAGGCTCTTGCAGAAAGTCCCATGTTTTACGAAGCTCGAGGAGGTAGATGATCTGGTGTTCTCATCTGCCTTGTCCCGCGAGAATCGAAAACAGCTCAATACCGACGAAAATTTTTTACCGCGTAGTGATTGCCGCGCTAGGAACGCGCTGGCTTCACCGTTACCCAATAGCGAGTGATGTACTCCACCTCGACAGACAGCGTGCTCGCAAGCGTGTTGAGCACGCGATCCGTGTCCGATAGCGGATAGGTGCCCGACAGGCGGAAGTCCGCGATCGAAGGATCGCAGCGCACGTATCCGTCCCGGTAGCGTCCGAGTTCCGACAGGAAGTCGGCGAGACGCATGTTGCTCGCGACCAGCATGCCTTGTGTCCATGCGGCCGTATCGTTGCTTACCGGTTCGATCGGCATGACTTGCGTGGCGGTGAAGCGCATGCGTTCGCCTGCACGCACCACCTTGGACACGCCCGGCGCGCGGCCCGGTTCGACCTTCACCGCACCTTCGCACACATCGAGCCGCGTCGTCGATTCCTCCTGTCTGAGCGAGAAGCGCGTGCCGAGCGGTATCGAAACACCTTGTGCCGTCTGCGCGACGAACGGACGCGGTGCGGGACCGTCGTCGTGTCCCGTGACGACCATGATTTCGCCGCGAAGCAGAACGATGCGGCGCTCCGTGTCCGAGAAGCGGACATCGACGGCGCTCGCGGTATTGAGCGTGAGCCGCGTGCCGTCAGCAAGCGTCACGTTGCGCTGCTCGCCCGTGCTGGTGCGCAGGTCCGCGTTCCAGCCGCGCCACACGATCTGATCGCGGGCAAGCCAGGCCGTTCCGCCCGCAAAGAAGAGCAGAACGAGCGCCTTGACGCCTGCGCGCCGTGCGCGCGAACGCGGACGCGTCAACGCGGCACGCGCGGCCGGGCTTTCATTGACCATTTGAAGCCGTTGACTCACAGACTGAATGTGCCGCCACGCGCGATCGTGATCGGCGTGTTCGGCTCGCCAGCATTCGAACGCGCGTCGTTGCGAGTCGGTGATGTCACCGGACTGCAGATCGAGCCACCATTCGACCGCGCGACGCGCGACATTCGGAGCGATGCCGGGAGGACTGCCGATATTCACGCGTCTAATCCAGTTTCATCGCGAAGAAGCATTGCGCTGCCGCTTTCAGCAGATAGCGCTTCACCGTCGCGAGGGAGATACGAAGCGTGGCCGCGATTTCCGTCTGTGTCGCGCCGTCGAGTTGCGCCATCAGGAACGCGCGTTTGACGGGTACGGGCAGACCGTCGAGCAACGCGTCGATCTCGCACAAGGTTTCGAGCAGCACAGCACGTTCTTCGGGCGATGGCGCAAGTGGCTCCGGCACCAGCGCGAGCGCTTCGAGATAGGCGCGCTCGATCTGCTCACGTCGCCAGTGATTCGCCAGGACGCGCTGGGCGACGGTCGTGAGGAAGGCGCGCGGCTCGAGCAATTCAAGCGGTTCGTCGCGCGCGAGCAGGCGCATGAAGGTGTCGTGTGCAAGGTCGGCCGCCCGATGCGCGCATCCCAGCTTGCGGCGCAACCACGTATGAAGCCAGCCATGATGGGCGACGTAGAGGTCTTCGACCTCGAGACGCAACGAGAGATTGTCTGCCGGCATGCGCGGTCTTCCGGACGAGTCCAGTAAGCAAAAAATAAAGCTACTAAATGAGAATTATTCGTATTGTCGCACAAGGGAATGCCGTCTTGCACGCGATCAAATTTCCCGCGCGTGCTTCGCCTGCCGCCGGGAATGGCGCGTGGGCATACGTCCTGCGGCTGCGTTGAACGCCCGCGGCGCGCCGTTGCACGGGCCTGACGACCGTCGGTGCAAGGCCATCGCCCGTCCCGCCAGTGCGTCCTGTCAAAATCACGGCTCGGCGTACGCCTGCATCGCCCGTCAAATGCTTGCTGGATGCGCATTGGCACGTTTCTTACGTCGCGGATGCCGCCGATCGTAGTAACGTATCGAAAATTTTGTCTTTCGCCTGGCCAGTTGATTCTCGAGGCGCATATGTCCACCGATACCGACACCACCATGACTGATGAGCAGGTCGCAGCCGTTGCAGACCGCATGACCGAAGAAGGCCGTCTGGTTTCCCCCGTCACGATCTGGGCGGAGGTCCGCAGCGGTTCGATCGTCGCCGTCGCCGCCGCGCTGCAACGCTGGCGCGAGGCGCGCGAGCCGCAGCCGCCGGCACCGGAGACGCAAGCGCAGAAGGCGCTGCCGGGCGAACTGGCGGAAACCTTGATGGAAGCCGCGCGCCGCATCTGGACCGCTTCACAGGACGACGCCGGGCGGTTGCTCAGCGAAGGTCTGGGCGCGGCGAGCCAGCAGCTCGATGTCGTGCGCAGGGAGCGTGACGAGGCGCTTGCCGCGTATCAGCAGACGGGCGAAGAAGCCGCGACGGGGCGCGAGCGGCTGGACAGGTTGCGCCACGACCTCCACGCGTTGCAGGAATCCGCCGCGCAGGTTCGCGCCGACTTCGAAACAGTGACCGCCCGCGCGGAAGCCGCCGAGGCGAACGTCCAGAACCTGACCGAGCGCGCATCGGCGGGTGAAGCGAAGCTCACGGCGATCCAGAGCACGCTCGAGGATCAACACCGGGCAAACGAATGGCTCGCCGCGACGGTTTCGGGCAAAAACGAAGAGATCGCGCGGCTTGGCCGCGAGCGCGACGACGCGCGCCGGCAGATCTCGACACTGGACGAGGCTTGCCAGGCGAAGTCGGAAGAAGCGGAGCGCTGGTCTCAGGAAGCGGCCGCAGCAGTGTCACGCGCCGAAGCAGCGACGGCGCAGGCGAACGAGAGCACCGCGCGCCTCGCATCGGTCGAGGCCGACTTGAGCGAGACTCGCAACGCACTCGCCGCGGAACGCGACGCCGCCCTCGAACATGCCGCCGACCTCTCCGAGCAGCGTGGCGCACTGGAGCGCGTCACACGCGAACTGGACGAATCCCGAGCGCAGATTGGCGCGCTGACCGAGGCGCACACGCTGGCGGCAGCCGAACTGGCTCGCGCGACGCAGGACGCGTCTGCCGCGAATGAACGTGCCGACGCAGCGGAACAGCGCGCAGCGCAGCTGGACCAGAGCCTGACGGTCGAACGCGAGGCCACGGCTGCGCAGCGCGACGAACTGCAGCGCGTCACGCGCGAACTGGAAGAAGCACGGACGCGGGCCGATACGCTGACCGAAGCGCAGACGGCCGCGAGCGCGGAGCTGGCGCGGGTCTCGCAGGAAGCCTTCGCCACGAAGCAAAGAGCCGATGCCGCCGAGCAGCGGGCGTCGCAGCTCGAGCAGAGCCTGACGGTAGAGCGCGAGACAACGGCGGCGCACAGCGACGAACTTCAGCGTGTCAGGTACGAACTGGAAGAAGCTCGCGCGCAGATCAATGCGCTGAATGAGGCGCAGACGGCCATAAGCGCCGAGCTGGCGCGGGTCACGGAAGACGCATCATCCGCAAAGCAACGCGCGGAGTCGGCCGAACAGCGCGCAGCGGAACTGGAGCAAAACCTGGCAGCGGAGCGCGAGGCCACGGCGGCGCAAAGCGACGAACGGCAGCGTGTCACGCGCGAACTGGACGAAGCCCGTGTACGGATCGACGCGTTGACACAAGACTCGACCGCCACGAAGCAAAGGGCAGAAACCGCCGAGCAACGCGCAACCGAACTGGAGCAGAACCTCGCGAGCGAGCGGGAAGCATCGGCGGCGCGGACCAGCGAATTGCAGCGCGTCACGCATGAACTTGAAGAAGCGCGAACACAGATCAACGCGCTCACCGAGGCGCAGACGGCGACAAGCGCCGAACTGGCGAACGCCAGGCAGGAAGCCGCCGCCGTACAGCAGCGGGCCGAAGCCGCCGAACAGCGCGCCGTCCAGTTGGACGAGAGTCTTGCCGTCGCGCGCGAAGCAGCCGTGGCGCGTAATAGCGAGGCGTCGGCTCAGTTCGACGAATTGCAACGCGTCACGCGCGAACTCGAAGAGACACGCACTCAGATCAACGCGCTGACCGAGGCGCAAACGGCGGCAGCCGCTGAACTGGCGCAGGTGACGCAAGATGCATCCGCCGAGAAGCGCCGTGCCGATGCAGCCGCGCAACTGTCGGCCCGCCTGGAACGCGACCTTGCTGCTGAACGCGAGGCAGCGACAACGCGAACCGCTGAAGCGGCGGCGCAATCGAACGAGTTGCAACGCCTCACGCATGAACTCGAAGAAGCGCGCAATCGGATCAACGCACTGACCGAGACGCAAACGGCCGCCGACGCCAATCTGGCACAGGTCACGCAAGACGCATCCGAGGCGAGGAATCGCGCGGAAGCGGCCGAACATCGTGCAGTCCAACTGGAACAAACGCTCGCAGCGGAACGCGACGAAGCGCGCAAACACGTGAGCGCCTTGACGGATGCCCAGTCCGTTGCAAGCGCCGAGCTATCGCGGCTCACGCAAGAAGCATCCGCCGCAAAAGAAAGAGCAGACGCAGCCGAGCATCGTGCAGCGCAACTGGAACAAAGCCTCACAGCGGAACGCGAAGCCGCCGCGACGCGCAACAGCGAAGCGTCGTCGCAACTCAACGAACTGCAACGCGTCACGCAAGAACTCGACGAAGCCCGCAAGCAGATCGGCACGCTGACCGACGCGCATACGTCGGCCAACGCAGAACTGGCGCGGCTCGCACAAGAAGCATCGGCGGCGAAGGAAAGGGCGGACGCAGCCGAACGGCAGGCAGCGCAATCGGAGCAGAGCCTTGCGTCCGAGCGCGAGGCGGCGGCAGCGAAAAGCGACAACGCGTCGACGCAGCTCGAAGAGTTGCAGCGCGTCACGCGCGAACTGGACGAAGCCCGCGCGCAGATCAGCGCGATGAGCGAGTCGCAGACGGCGGCCAGCGCCGAACTGGCGCGCGCGACGCAAGACGCGTTCGACGCGAAGGAGCGGGCGGATGCAGCGGAACAGCGTGCAGCCGAGCTGGCGCAAAGCCAGGCCGAGCGCCCGCACGAACCGGCGTCGGCGAAGGGCGCGCAAGGCGGTGAACTGGCGGGCGGAGCCGATGTCGCGGAAGAACTCGCTTCCTTGCAACGCCAGATCGCGGCTCAGGCGAAGACTCACACGAAGGCCTACAACGAGCTTCGTGCGAACGCCGAGCAATGGGTGACGTACGCGAAGGACATCAAGCAGCGGCTCGACCAGGCGAACGAAAAAATCCTCTTCATCGATGCGCGCAGCACCGGCGAAGTCGCGCTCCTGCGCAGGCTCTCGTTCGAACTGGAGCGCTTGAAGCCCGACCACGAACTGGTGTTCAGGGAAGCGCAGAAGAAGCTGATCGGCGCGACGATGACCCAGCAACTCGCGCAGAAAGGCTATCAGTACGACCCGGCGACGGCTGTGATGTCGAAGCTGGAGGGCTGACGCGCACAACGCGCATTCAGCCCTCGATCAGCCGCTCGAGGACATCGACGTCGCCCATCTGTCCGCCCTTGAACATGATCTCGGTGCCGTCGAGCCAGGGCTCGTCGGCGTGCAGGCGACACACGGTGACGCCCGCCGTCAGCGGCGCGCGATAGGACAGACCCCAGGCGTCGAGCGCCTGGACTGCGTGGCTCGACGTGTCGCCGCCCGCAATGCCGATGCGCCGAGGCCGCGCCGCGCGCACCACGTCGCGCAGCAATGCCGCGCACGCCTGCGCGGTCCGCTCGCGGCTCGCGTCCTCTTGCTGCGCGTCACCCGCCGATGCGTGCGGTCGACGCGTGAACGCGAGCACATTGCGCCCGTCGCGCAACATGTCGACGATGGGCGCGGCTTTGAAACGCAGCGTGTCGCCGTCGCACGCGAGCGGATCGAGTTCGATCTTCCAGTACGAGCGAGTGGCTTCGATCTGCGCAGCCGTGACGGGCGACAGGCTGCCCGCAAGCGCGAAAACGGGCCCTTGTGCGCGGCCGAGCGGCGGCGGTTCATGGTGTTCGCGTGATGCCGATGCATTGTCAGCAGCGCACCACGCCTGCGCGACGCTGCTTGCGCCCACGGCCAGCAGCGGCGCACGCCGCGAGCGCGCTGAGATCAGGCGTCCGAGCGTCAGTAGATCATCGTCCCGCAACACGTCGAAGAGAATCGCGGACGAACCCAGCGCGACCTTCGCATCGACCATCGCTTCGAGTTCATCGAAGGGCAACGCGTACGCGCGCCAGTCCACGGATGCCACATCACGCATGCCCTGACGTTCGAGATGCAGCCGTAAATCGGCTTCGTGCATCGGCGTGACGGGATGGCGGCTCATCGTCGGATGACGGTCGATGCGATGAATAGCGCGAGTATCGCCGCCTGAAGCCGCGAACAGCTGCCCGAACGCGCAGTAGCGCAACAGCCCAGGCTGGCCGCCGACGATCGGAACGAACGGATTGTCGACATAACGGCGCAGCGTGGCGACGGCCGTCGCGATGTTGCCGATGCCGGGCGCGCTGTCGAACGTCGAGCACACCTTGTAGTGCATCACCCGTACGCCGAGCGCGGCGAAGCATGCGCCGACCCGCGCAAGCTCGTCGCTCATCGCGGCGGGCGGCATCGCGCGCGCAGCGCCCGCAATGCCGATCGCGTCGAGCGGGCCGACGCTGTCGAGACGCGCCTGACTGGGCGGCGCGAGAAACAGCAGCGTTTTACGGCCGGCGCGGGCGAGATGCGCGAGCGTATCGGTTGCGCCCGTGAAGTCGTCGCCGTAAAAACCGTACGATGCGCTCATGTCCGCGACCCGAAGAACGCGAGCGCGGCGCGCAATTCCGGCGCGTGCGCGGCATGGTCCTGCAACGGTGTGCGCGATTGCGCGGCGTCCCACGCCTGCCGTACGCTGCGCACGCCCGCCGCCGGGCCGTCCGGATGCGCGAGCACGCCGCCGCCCGACATGAAGAGAAGATCGCTCGTGCCGATCGCATCGAAGGTGGCGGGGACCGTGCCCGCCCATTGGCCTGACGAGAACGCGGGCAACACGTGGTCGTCGAGTCCGTCGGCGAGCGGTGTCGCGCAATCGCGGGCCGACTCGGTCACTTCCGCATCGCTTTGCGCGAACTTCCCCGCGAGGCCATGCACGTGCATATGATCGACGCCCGCGAGCCGCCATAGCGTCTGATACGCCTGAAAGCCGATGCCGAGCGAAGCATCGCGCGACATCATGCCGAAGCCGTTGCGATGCGCGTGCAGCGCGAGCGGCGTCGCGCGGCGCAGCGCCTGGATCGCGGAGAAGCCGCACCAGTTGATGCTCGCCATCACGCAGTCGCCTTCTTCGCGTTCGACGAGTTCGGCGTGACGCCGCATTGCGTCCATGTCGTCGGTGATATTGAAGGCGATCATCACGCGCTTGCCCGTGCGCTCGCGAAATGCGCGGACTTCGCGCATCACGGCGGGCACGCGCTCTGCAATGGGCGCGTGATCCGGATTCGCGCAGACCTCGTCGTCCTTGATGAAATCGATGCCTGCCTCGCACAGCGTTCTGACGAGTTGTGCAGTCTCCTGCGAGGAAAGCCCCACGTTCGGCTTGATGATGGTGCCGATCATCGGGCCACGTTGCACGCCCGTCAGACGCCGCGTGCCAGCGACGCCGTGTACAGGCAGATCGAAGCGCTCGCGATACGCGCGCGGCACGCGCATCGACTGCAGACGCATGCCCGTCACTTCGCCGAGATCGTACAGATTGCCCGCGACCGTCGCGGCAAGCGTCGGCAGATTGGCGCCGATGTTCGCCACCGGAAACGAGAGCGTGACGCGCGCGCGCCGGAACGGCCCGTTCACGCGTTGCCGCGTGAGCCATGCGCTAGGCAGCGACGCGTGCAGCACTGGCTCCAGTTCTTCGATGCGCAGCACGCTTGCGCGGCTGCGCGCGCGCAACGCGTCGCTTTCGTTGGCGACGCGCACGAAGGTGCCACTCGATTGCTCGCCCGCCATCGTATCGGCGACCTGTTCGAGGTCGAGCGGCGTCTCGATCAGGTAATCGGCTTCGACGCTGTTGCCGCATGAGGGTAAAGCGTTCATAGCGTGGAAAGATCGGGAAACGGGCGCACGGCATCGCGGCCATCCCAACTGAGCGACGCGGCGCGGATCATGTCGAACAGCTTGCCCTTCGGCCCCGCAACTTCCGACAACTCGATCACCGTACCCGGATGCTGTTCCGTGTCGAAGTACACGAAGCGGCCGTTCTTGCCGACGTTGCCGCTCATCGCTACCGTGAAGCCCTGCTTTTGCAGACGTTCGAGATCGGCATCGAATGACGTCGTCCAGTACGCGTTGTGCTGCAAGCCCGTGTGACCGGCCGCAAGAAAGTCGCGGTACATGGAAGGCGCGTCGTTGCGGGTCTGGATCAGTTCAACCTGCAAGTCGCCCGAATTCGCGAGCGCAACCGAGTTATGCACGTCGTAATGCTCGCCGCGATAACGATAATCCTCGATAGGCACGCGTTCGTTATAAAACCACGGACCGACGCCGAGCACGCGGCTCCAGTGGTCCATTGCCGCCTCGATATCGCGCACGACATAGCCGGCCTGGCGGATTTCGCCGAAAAAACGACTCATGAATACACTCCCAATACCAGAGAAGGGATCGTGATGAACGGTGCAACGATGGATGAAAAACGAAAGCGCGCTCAGAGAAAGCCGGTCGATATCCACGGAATGAACGCGACGAGAATCAACCCGATCACCAGCGCGCTCATGTAGCCGACGATCGGCCGCATGCCCGCATCGGGATTGATGCGGCTTACCGCGCACGCCGAGTAATAGCCGACGCCGAACGGCGGCGAGAACAAGCCCACGCCCATCGAGAGAATCACGACGATTGCGTAATGCACTTCGTTGACGCCGGCGGCGCGCGCAATCGGGAATAGCAGCGGGCCGAACAGCACGATCGCGGGAATGCCTTCGAGCACGCTGCCGAGCACGATGAACACGACCATCGACAGCGCGAGAAACGCCCACGCGCCGCCCGGCAGCGCCGTCATCAACTCGGCCAGGTCCTGCGAGAAGCCCGATTGCGTGAGTGCCCAGGCCATCGCCGTCGCGCAGCCGATGATGAAAATGATCGCGCCCGACAGCGTCGCCGCATCGACCAGCATGCGCGGCAGGCGTGACCACGCGAAGCGCCGGTAAACAAACAGTCCGATCAGCACCGAATACGCGATACCGATGGTCGACACTTCCGTCGCCGTGGCGACGCCTTCGACGACCGCGCCGCGAATCACGAACGGCAGTGCGAGCGCGGGCAACGCGACGACGAACATGCGGCCGATCTCGCGCCGGTTGAAGCGCTGCGCGTGGCTCAGGTCTTCCTTGCGATAGCGCAGCCACACGACGAAACACAGCATCAGCGCGAGTACCAGCGCGGGCAGCATGCCTGCTGTGAACAGCGCCGAGATCGACAGGCCGGTGACGGAGCCGATGGTGATCAGCACGATGCTTGGCGGCACGGTTTCCGTCTGCGCGCCCGCCGTCGAGAGCAGCGCGACGAGGTCGCCTTCATCGGCGCCGCGCCGTTTCATTTCGGGGAACAGCACGGGCGCGATCGCGGCCATGTCGGCGACCTTCGAGCCCGAGATGCCCGACACCAGATACATCGTGCCGATCAGCACATACGACAGCCCGCCGCGCACATGGCCGACGAGGCTCGCGAGAAACTGGATCATCGCGCGCGCCATGCCCGTCATCTCGATCATCAGGCCGAGGAACACAAACAGCGGCACCGCGAGCAGCACGAGATGCGACATGCCCTCGTCCATGCGACCGACGATCACTTCGAGCGGTGTATCCGTGGTGAGGCTCAGATAGCCGAACGTCGCGAGCGCGAACGAAAAGCAGATGGGCACACCCGAGAAGATGCCGATGGCGACGACGCCGACGAAGAAGATCAGCAGATTCGCCTTGCCGAGATCAGGCAAGGCAGGCGCCGCCCATATGATGACGCCCGCGACCACGGCAACGAACACCAGCGCCATGACGACATCGCGCGCGCGGCTCACTTGCGCTAGGCGGATCAGTCCGACGAGCAGCATCAACCCCGCGCCGACAGGCAGCGCGAACGCGCGCCACGCGTCGCTGATCTGCAGCGCGGGCGTGAGGATGACGGCCTCGGCGGCGGCGAAATCGTATGCGGGCCACAGCACGAGCGCGAGCAATGCGATCGAAAGAACGATGGCGAGCGTATCGACGAGCGCGCGCCGTTGCGGCGACAGACGGCTGACAAAGGCCGTCATCCGCATGTGCTCGCCGCGCCGCAACGCGAGCACGGCGCCGAGCATCGACAGCCACAGGAACAGGATGCCCGCCAGTTCGTCCGACCACACGAGCGGCTGATGCAGCGCATAGCGGCACACGACGCCCACGAACAGCACGACGATTTCGACGGCAAGCAGCAGCGCGCACGCGCCTTCCACGAGCGCAACGAGCGCGCGGTCGAAGCGCCGCAACCAGCGCCTCGGGCCGCTCGCGGCGAGCGCGGCGTCGAATTGCGAAGCCGCCGCGCCATCCGCGAGCGCCGCGTGCGGCAGTGCCTGATCCGTCATGTCGGTCTCCCCAATGAGCGATGCGCGCGGCGTGCGCGGCACATCGCGCCGATTCACGCGAGCTTGCCCGTGTAGCCTTCCAGCAGCGACCACGCCTCGTTGCCGAAGCGGCCTTTCCAGTCGGCATAGAAGTTCGCCTGCCGAAGCGCCGAGCGGAACGTGTCGGGCGACGGGCGGTTGATCGTCAGGCCTTTGGTTTGCAGATCGGCGATGGCGGCGTCGTTGAGTTTGCGCACGTCGTCGCGCTGGCGCAGCGCGGCCTGGTTGAACGCATCCGACGCGATGCCTTGCAGGTCCTTCGGCAGCTTCTGCCACGCGCGCTGGTTCAGCACGAACCAGAAGCCGTCCCAGATGTGATTTGTCAGCGAGCAGTACTTTTGCACTTCATACAGCTTCGCGACCTGCACGATGGGCAGCGGGTTTTCCTGTGCATCGACGATATGCGTCTGCAGCGACGAATAGACCTCGCTGAACTGCAAGCTCGTTGGCGCGGCGCCGAGACCCTTGAACATGTCGATGCTCAATGGGCTGACGGGCACGCGAATCTTCAGGCCGTGCATGTCCGCTGCGTTCGCGATCGCGCGCGTGCTCGACGTGGTCTCGCGAAAGCCGTTGTCCCACATCTTGTCGAACGATTCGAGACCGGCCTTCGACATCGCAGCGCGCACGTACGCGCCAAGCTTGCCGTCCATCGCGCTCCACACCTGCGAGTAGTCGTTGAACGCGAAGCCGATCGCGTTGATCGCGGCGACGGGCGCGAGCGTCGACACGACGAGCGCCGACGGCGTGAACATCTCGATGCCGCCGCTGCGCACCTGCGCGAGCATGTCGGTATCGCCGCCGAGCTGGTTGTTCGGGAAGATGCGGATTTCCATGCGCCCCTTCGACTGCTCCTTCACCTGATCCGCCGCTTCCTTCGCGCGAATGTTGAGGGGGTGCGTGAGCGGCAGGTTGTTGCCGTACTTGAACACGTACTGCGGCGCAGCGGCACGAACGATGGCGGGAAAGCCGAGCGCGCCGGCGACAGGGGCGGCAGCGGCGGCGCGCAGCAGCGAGCGCCTGACGAGATTGGTCATTCGAGTGTCTCCTTCCTTTGTCCCATGCATGAGGGTTGTTCGTTTTGTGTGATGTGTGCCGCTGTGGCATCATGCGCCATCAAAAACCATCAAGTCCCGCACGCGCGCTGCCGAAGATTTTTCGCTACGCTGTGCCGTATCTGCATGATGTTGCTGCAAGACTAGGGACGGCCACTCGCCCTGTCAAACCGCAAACCTGATTGTTTTTGATGGACTTTGCCCTCAGGAACCCGCATGGCTGACGCGCCCATTCCTCTTTTTCCGCCGCGTGCGCGGATCGCGGACATCGCCGCTGCGGCAGGCGTTTCGACGGCGACAGTCGACCGCGTCTTGAACGGCCGCGAGGGCGTGCGGCCGATGACGGCGCGCCGCGTGATGCAGGCCGCCGCGCAGGCGGGCTACGCAATCGATACGCAAACACCCGAAGCAAAACCCGCACGGCCGCTCAAGATCGAGTTTCTGGTGCCCGCCGGCACGAATCGCTATTTGCGCATGTTGGGCGATTACATCGAGTTCGCGCACAACCAGTGGGCCGCGCAAGGCATGCGCTGCCGCGTGCATTACGTGGAGAGCTTCAATCCGAATGAACTCGCCGCGCGTCTGCTGCACTACGGTCAGCGCGCGGACGGCGTGGTGTTTATGGCGCTCGAGCATCCTGTCGTGCGCGATGCGGTGAATGCGCTCGCCGAACAGAACGTGCCCGCCATCACGCTGATTTCGGACCTGTCGAATTCGCGCCGACTCGCTTATGTCGGCATCGACAACCGTTCAGCGGGACGCACGGCGGCGCTGCTGCTGGGCCGCTTCATGGGGCCTCGACCGGCTGGCAAGATCGCGATGCTGGCGGGCAGCCTCAACTATCGCGGGCACGAGGAACGTGAGATCGGCTTTCTGCATCTGATCGAATCGACGTTTCCGCAGGTGAAGGTGATTGGCTTGCGCGAAGGGCAGGACGACAGCGAGCGCAACTACGTACAGACGCGCAACCTGATCGCGCAGCATCCCGACCTGGCGGGCATCTACAACAGCGGAGGCGGTTCGGATGGGGTGGCGCGCGCGATCGTCGAAGCGAAGACCGAGCAGAAGATTCTGTTCGTCGGACACGGGCTGACGCCCGATACGCGGGCGTTGCTGATCGACGGAACGATGGACGCGCTCATCACGCAGACGCCTCAGGCGATGGTCGGCAACTGCCTGAAAATCTTCGGCAACGTGCGTGAGGGGCGCGACGCGCTGGACGGTGTGAAGCCCGTGCAGTTCAGTATCGTGCTTCGCGAGAACTTGCCGTGAAGCGTCGAGCTTTGCGCGTTACTTCGCAAACAACTGGCCGATATCCCTGAACGCCTTGAACTCCAGCGCGTTGCCGCACGGATCGAACAGGAACATCGTCGCCTGTTCGCCGACCTGCCCTTGAAAGCGGATATACGGCTCGATCACGAACTTCGTGCCGAACGACCTCAACCGTGCCGCGAGCGCTTCCCATTGATCCCACGCAAGCACGACGCCGAAATGCGGCACGGGCACGTCATGACCGTCGACGGGATTGCTGTGTACGCTTTCTTGCGAAGCCGTCTTCGGATGCTCGTGAATCACGAGTTGATGACCGAAGAAATTGAAGTCGACCCATTGCGCGCTGGAGCGGCCTTCTTCGAGGCCGAATACGCGTCCGTAAAAGTCGCGCGCGGCGAGAAGGTCGTAGACGGGAATGGCCAGATGAAAAGGGGAAAGGCTCACTGTTTTCTCCATGTGGGGCGCTCGCAGATCGCACATAGTACGCGGCGGAATTGAAAAATAGAATCAATATATAATTTCGTCAAACACAAACGAAATTTATCAATGATCCGTGAACTGAAAACGCTGATTGCCGTTGCCCAGGAGGGTACGTTCGCCGCTGCCGGCAAGCGGATCGGTCTGACACAGGCTGCCGTCAGCGCGCAGATGCAACGGCTCGAAGCGGAAATGGGCGTTGCACTGTTCGACCGCGAAGGGCGAACGGCGCGTTTGAACGCGAGTGGTCAGCAGATACTCGTGCAGGCGCAGGAAGTTGTCCGGCTCTACAACAACCTCAGTTCGACGGCGGCTGGCCCGGCGGCCACCGTGCGCGTGACGGTCGGTGCGATTGCGTCGGTGCAGCGCTCGCTGCTGCCCGATGCATTGGCGCGGTTTCATGCGCAATGTCCGGGATGCACGACGCGTGTGATTCCCGGTGTGTCGATGGAACTCGTGAATCTCGTCGACGCCGGCGAGATCGATATCGCCGCCATCATTCGTCCGCCGTTTTCGTTCCAAAGCGATCTGCGCTGGACGACGCTCGTGCAAGAACCGTTCAGGCTGATCGTGCCGCGTGGCGTGAAGGGCAAGGATTGGGCGGAACTGCTGGCGAATCAGCCGTTCATTCGCTACGACCGCGCGTCGTTCGGCGGGCGACAAGTAGATCGATTCCTGCGCCGCATGCACTTCACCGTGCGAGAAGTGTGCGAGCTGGACGAACTGGAAGCCATCGTCAGGCTGGTGGAAAACGGCGTCGGCGTGGCGCTCGTGCCGCAAACGGCGACGTATCGGCGCTGGCCCGCGAAGGTGCGCGCCGTCGATCTCGAGCATCACACGTTTCATCGCGACGTCGGCCTCGTGAATCGCGCGCCGCAGCATTTGAGCGAGCCTGTGAAGGTGTTGCTGCAGTTGATCGAAGCGCAGGCGCGCAAGAAGCCCGCAACAGACGATCGTTGAAACACGCTTTCTCAATCACGATGCAGGCGGCAGATTTTCCTGCAGGTAGATCGACATCGGCGTTTGCAAAGGAAGCCCAGAAGGCGTGCCCCGGTTGTAGTGACCCAGTATCGCTTCAACAGCGCGCACTGCTTCGACAAAAGGACTCTGATCGAGCACGGCGTCCATCACGCCTTCTATCAGCAACGCTCGGCTGATCTCCGTCAGCTCGTGGCCGATCAGTACCGTCGAATGCTCGCGCTTGAGCGCCTTGAGCGCGCGCGCAATGCCCTCATCGCCAACCGACAGGTTGTAGATGCCCCGCAAATCCGGGTACTTTTTGAAGGCATCGCGCGTCAGACGCTCGGTTGATTTTTCGTCTTCACGGCTTTCGACGGTCGCCACCACGTCGCACGCAGGAAACTTGCGGCGCATGACCGAGCGGAACGCGGCCTCGCGTTCTTCGTGGCCGAGATACGTGCGCAAGCCCGCAATCACGATGACCTGTCCGCCGTCGCGCCCGATAAAGCGGCCCATCAATTCGCCCGCGGTTCGCCCCGCGCAGCGGTTGTCGATGCCCACATACGCGAGCCGCCCCGTGTCCGGCAGATCGCTCGCAAGTGTCACGACAGGAATCTTGCGCGCGACGCGCGAGATCGCATCGACGACGACGCTGTGCTCATACGCGACGACGATCATCGCGTCCGCCTTCTGCGATGCGCGATTGATGACGGCCGCCAGCGACTTCGGTTCGAGGTCGTCGAAAAACGTCAGATGACACACCACGCGATGCGTTTCGAACGACTTCTGCGCGAGCTCGAACCCCTGCCGTAGCGCAACGTAGTACGGCGACGAAGGCTGTTGCGTGAGGATCGCGATGCGCAGCCAGCGTACCGACACTTCGTCGAGCGCGCGATCCATCTTGAGCTTGCGCGCCCATTCGAGCACGCGCGATTCCTTCTCGCGCGCCACGCCGCCACGCCCGTTCAGCACGCGTTCGACAGTCGAATAGCTGACACCCGAAGCCTTCGCGACATCTTCCATGGTCGGCTTGCGTCTGACGTTCATGCGGCCCCTCCAGTTTGAGGAAATATCCTCAACAAACCGTTTGAGAGCGGAGATTCGATCAACTAGATTCTAACCACCGGAAGCGACCGGGCGTTAGCGATAAAGCCCCGGCGATAAAGACCGGCGGCCCAGCGCCGCGCATACACGCAGACGCGCATTCCGCCATGCCAATCCCATGTCAGGAGACAACCATCATGGACAAGCCCGCATTTCGCCCAACCCAACGCGCGGTCAAAAGAATCGCCGCTGCGCTCGCAGCGCTGACGCTCGTCACCGGCTTCGCCGCGAACAGCGCCGCCGCGGACGAGCGCTTCGTGATGGTCAGTCATGGCTCGGATTCGAATGTCTGGTGGAACACCGTCAAGAACGGCATGCGCGACGCGAGTGAAGATTTCAACGTGCCCGTCGATTACCGCAATCCGCCTTCGGGCGATACGGGTGACATGGTCCGTATTCTCGAACAGGCGGCGGCGCGCAACTACTCGGGCGTGATCACGACGGTGCCGAACTTCGACATGATCCAGAAGGGACTGACAGGCGTGAAGGCGAAGCACATCCCGCTTGTCACCATCAACGGCGGGCCCGAATCGGGCATGAAGCTCGGCGCACTGATGCACATCGGGCAGCCCGAATACGATGCCGGCAAGGCGGCGGGCGAGCGCGCGAAAGCGGCGGGCATCCATGAGTTTCTGTGCGTGAACCACGGCGCGGACATTCAGGCGCTGTGGGACCGCTGCAAGGGTTTCGCCGATGCGCTCGGCGTCGACTACAAGAAGGCGACGATGGATAGCGGCGAAGATCCGACAGTGATCGAAAGCAAGGTCGCCGCCTACCTGAGATCGCACCCGACGACCCAGGCGATTCTCGCGCTTGGTCCCGATCAGGCGACGGGCGTGTTGCGCGGCGTGAAAGACGCGGGCATGAGCGGAAAGATTTACGTTGCCACGTTCGATCTTTCTCCCGACATCCTGAAGGCGATTCAGGCAGGGCAGATCGCATTCGCCATCGATCAGCAGCCGTATCTGCAAGGCTATTTGTCCGTCGCGGCAATGGCGATTGCGATTCGCGACAAGACGAACGACTCCGCGCGGATCGTCGCGGCATTGAGAGAGGACAAAAAAGTCGCGGCGCGCCTCGCCAAATACGACCTGAAGCCGGTGTATACGGGATCGACGGTGAGTTCCGGCCCGAGCTTCGTCACGAAGGACAACCTTGCGCCCGTGCAGAAGTACGCAGGCTCATATCGCTAATCGCTTGAGGAAAACGCAATGAACATCGATATGCACGCGTGGCACCGGGTCGACATTGATCGCAAGATGCTCAAGGATTTTTCCACGCGTTCAGATGCGCGCGGACTCGCGCAGGCGGGCAGATTTTTCGCGCTCGTTGTTGCGACAGGCGCGCTCGCATGGGCGTCGCTCGGCACGGCGTGGGTGATTCCCGCGTTTCTTTTGTACGGAACGGTGTTTGCGTTCAGCGAGGCCGCCGCGCACGAACTGGGGCACGGCACGGTGTTCAAGACGCGCTGGCTGAACGAGGCGGTCTACTGGGCGATCTGCTTCATGTCGTGGCGCGAGCAGGTGTACAGCCGCTGGCTTCATGCAAAGCATCACACGTACACGCATCTGACGGCTGCGCCTTACAAAGATCCTGAACTGGCGTTCAAGCATCGCCCACATAGCTATGTGAAGCTGATGACGGATTTCGTCCGCGTATCGCATGGTGTGCAGTTTCTCAGCGCGATCTTTCTGCACAGCTTCGGCATTATCACGAAGGGCGCGAAAGAGGTCGTGCCCGAGGCGGAGTACAAGAAGATGTGCGACAACTCGCGCGTGCTGCTTACGTGCTATGTCGCAGTGTTCGTTTGGGCCGTGCTTGCGCATAGCTGGTTGCCCATCGTGTTTCTGTTCCTGGCGCGTGCTTATGGAACCTGGTTGCATGAGCTGTGCGCGTTGACCCAGCATACTGGCCTGAAGGAGAACGTGCTCGATCATCGCGTGTCGAGCCGTACCGTGAAGCTGAACCCTGTTGTGCGCTTGCTGTACTGGAACATGAATTACCACATCGAACATCACATGTTCCCGAGTGTGCCGTTTCATGCACTGCCGAAATTTCACGAGGCGGTTGCTGGGCAAATGCCGCAACCGTATGCGGGATTGTGGTCTGCGTGGCGCGAAATTCTGGTGATATTTGCGAGGCAGCGGCGTGATCCCGAGTATGTCGTCGTGCGCGAGTTGCCGGTTGGCAAGCAGGGTAGTGCGGTGGCGTGAGAGGCGGGCGGATGCTCACCGGATTGCTCGATTAGCTTCACGCTAACCCGCGGCGAGAACAGCAGGTGCCGGCGAGCTCGAGTTGTCTGTCGATGTCATGGATTGTGCAAGGAGAGGCGTGAAGAGTCGTCTCGTGCCCCTTCAAAAACAACGCTTGCACGCCCTTTCTGAAGACGCGCCTGCGATCACACGTCAGATCAACTACGTGAACGTGTCAGTTTCATGCCGTGCGGCATCGCGTCGCTACGCGTATATCAAATCGATATCTCTTTAACACCTATCAGATTGATAGGTGTATCTCGAAAAACTTAAGAATTCTAATAGTAAAAAATTCGCATGCCTGTATGTGAGTCATTGTTGCGACGCCATATCGAATTCGATTAATCTACTTCGGAAACCTATACGATGTTCTTCAGACTACGCGCTGATTTTTCCATATCCGCTGCTCTAGCCGGACTCATCGCGCTGGTCGCAACGTACAGCGGTCCCGTATTGATTGTCGTGCAGGCAGCACAGGCTGGGCATCTTTCTCACAGCCTGCTATCCACATGGATCTGGGCTGTTTCAGTTGGCGCTGGCGTGCTTGGTTTGTGGCTCAGCTTGCGCTATAGGATGCCTGTGATAGGTGCCTGGTCGACGCCCGGTGTGGCGCTTTTGATATCGGGTCTTGCGCATTATCAGTTCAAGGAAGTGATTGGTTGCTATCTGGCTGTATCACTGATAGTCGCTGTTCTCGGTCTATCTGGTCTATTCGGTCGGTTGATAAAGCATTTGCCGGCACATCTGCTCTCCGCAATGATTGCCGGCGTGCTCTTCGAGTTCTGTGCTGGCATATTCCGTTCGATCGAACTGGCGCCAATGGTCGTCTTACCTGTTGTGGCTGTTTATGTGGTTTGTCGACGTATTATTCCGCGCTATGCCGTCGCTCTCGCATTGCTGATGGGAGTTGTTGCTGCGCTGCCCGAGGTGAGGTTCAGCGCGCAGGAATTCGATTTGAGTGTGGTAAAGCCCGAACTCACGCTCCCTGGTTTTTCTGCCGAGTCGTTGATCGGTTTGGGGCTTCCTTTGCTTCTGCTCGCTTTAACTCAACTCGCTACTGCCATTCACATTCTCCGAAGCGCGGGGTACGCCATTTCACCGCGCTCCGTCGTAGGTACGAGTGGACTAATGTCTATCCCGCTTGCACTATTCGGAAACTCTGGCATCAACCCAGCAGCGATCGTCGGCGCTATGTGCGCTAGCCGAGAGTGCCATGTAGATCCGCATCGTCGATATATTTCCGGCGTTGTCTGCGGCATCGGATATCTCGGCATTGGCACATTTGGCGCATCCATTGTCGCTCTGTTTGCTCGTTTGCCGACTGGTCTGACAGTCACCCTTGCGGGTCTGGCACTACTCGGAACTTTTGTGTCCAGTCTCGGGACGGCGCTTGCAAATGAAGCACATCGGGAATCTTCGGTCGTTACGTTCGTGGCGACTGTCTCCGGCATGTCCTTCTTTGGACTGGGATCGGCATTGTGGGGGCTGGTTGTAGGCATTCTGTTCTCGCTCGCCCTGTCGAAGAAAAAGGCCGGCATCGAGGTAGATGAGTCAAATAAAGCTGGCATCTCGGCACCGACCTCTATCACGATGGGTCCAGAGAAAACCTGAATTTCCAGCACAATCAATTAAATTGGAAGCAATGGCATCAATAGAAAAGCAGGCTGAGAAAAGATGGGTGATAAAAATTGATAGCTCACTAGTCACCGATGGTGGCAAGGGGCTCGATTACAAGGTGCTAGCTTGCTGGGCTAACGAGATGGCGAGTCTGCATCGCCTTGATATGGAGATAATTGTTGTTTCGTCCGGTGCAGTCGCCGAGGGTATGAGCCGACTCGGATGGTCCACAAGACCGCATGATATTCCTACATTGCAGGCGGCCGCTGCGGTCGGCCAGATGGGGTTAATGGAGGCATATGAAGCGAGCTTCCGTCGCAGCGGCATATGTGCAGCTCAAGTGTTGCTTACGCGTGAAGATTTCGCGACTCGTCAGCGTTACCTCAACACGCAGGCTACGCTTAACAAGCTCGTGAAAATGCGGGCTATTCCTGTAATAAACGAAAACGATACGGTGAGCACTGAGGAAATCTGCTTCGGTAACAACGACATGCTGGCGGCACTCATAGGCAACATGGTTGGCGCTGATCGCCTCGTGATTCTAACGGACCAGCCGGGACTGTTTGTCAGCGATCCACGGGTTGACTCGCGCGCGGCACTAATCAGCCTGGCGTCTGCCGACGACGACAGCCTTCTGGATGTCGCAGGCGGCGCGGGAAAAAGTGGCAAAGGCGGGATGTTAAGCAAAATTAAATCGGCGCGGATGTTCGCGCTTTCAGGCGGCACTACCACAATTGCTTCGGGACATATTAACGGCGTGCTCGAGAAAATTCGCTCTGGCTTGGCTGTCGGTACAGAACTACGCCCCCGCCCTAAAGTCGACCAAGATGTTGAACGGTGGATCGTTGAGTCCAAATCCACTTTGATATGCGAGAGTCCGATGCATTGATGTAGTGCCGTCACGCGGGACCATCTTCATACATACAGCAATTGAGCCGGATGACCCGCGAGACGTGTACAAACCGAGAGCGACTAATTCGGAGAAGGGCGAGTAGTTGAATTGAACTCTAGAGAGAATAAGAAATTCCGCCTTTGAGCGTTGAGTGAGGAAAGCGCTTGCTTGGAGAGTTGCATAAAAACGGAAGGATGATCTAAGAAGTTTTTTTGCAATCTTAACCGTAGGGAAAAACGAGGCATGACGACTACAACACGTCTGGTAGGACGTATCCAATATGATAACGATCTGCTCAAGAGCGACCTTGATGTCTTATCGGGATTGCCTGCTATAAAAGAACAATACGATGAATTTGGCTCGGGAACATGGATTAATCACTCGCTCTATAACAGAACAGGAGAATGGAGCGATACTTTGTTTTCCGATTTTGACCATCCAGCGATTCGTACACAGGTAGCGGCGGCGATGCCATACCTCAGCGGCATCATCGAAAGATACTTCGATACGGAACATATGCGAATGGCACGTGTGCGCAACCTTGTCGACGGACTTGTCATTCCACATACTGATTTCCTTGAGTTGTCGCAGGACAAAGATCAGTATGTTCGTATTTTGATCCCCCTCGAGACGTGCATCGACTCATATCACTCTGAAGAAAAATTCGGAGTTTTTCGAATGCGGAAAGGGGATATCTGGATACTCGAATCAACAGTTCCACATTCTGCGATTAATCTTACCTCTGATAATCGCCGGATACGTAGCATCGATTTTCGGTATGCGGATGTGCGGAACCCACACTACTCGATGATCTTCAGGGATGCTTCAATTCACGATGAGACTGTCGAACCTGCGTTAGTGTCGCGCACACAGCTCCAGTCTGATGACCTGCATGACTATCTGGAACTTCTAGCGACGCGTTTCAAGGAAAAGGACGACGCTGAGCAGATTCTGGTGAAGTTATCACAAATTCAGTTGCGCTTTGAATCACCTGTAAGTGACATATACAAGAATTTGTCTGCTGTCGCTAGGCTGACGAAACGACAAGATCTGGTCGAACATTGCGAGAATATGCGCAGGTTCTACATTGGGTCGCGCACGATGAATGAACGTTTCCCTCTACGCAGAGGGCTTTTCTAATCACCGACGCATGCTGCCAACGCGCTTTCATGCTTTGCCGACGAGCGGTCGGAGCACTTGACTGCGTTCTGAGGATGTTTCGCATCGTCGACCGCGTTTCCGGCATGCGGCACAAACCATGCAGTTTTCATACGTACGATACCTACACGGCGGTTTGTATCTAGTTCCTTTCGGAGTTCGATAGTGGCGTCTTTGCAGTCTCGTACCGCTACTGAGCTTTCTGGCGTCGCTGGAGCCGTTTGTCGTTCAAGGTCTTTGCCGCCATTCAAACTGGTTGAGCGGCATGCTGGCCATGACATCGTTAAGACAGCGCACTTGCTGTCTTAACGGTTTTCGTCGTGGTGGGGGGAGAAAAGAGAAGCGTGGAAAAGTCGATACAAAGTACTCTGCCCGAGAAAAGCAGCGAGCAGCTTACGGCTTATCGCAATGAATGAGCCGAAGCCCAAGGTCCTCACAAATGCTGATATTCTCGAGGGGCTGCGACGAGTCAAGTCTCGCCAGCAGGAACCGCATCTTGAACCGGCAATCGTTGCTGAGTTCATGCACAGGGAATTTATCGCGTACGGCCCTCACCCAACGTACGACTGTATGAAATGTAGTTTGTGCATCAACGGAGCTTGTGCGAGTACGACTCTAACGGAGCGCGGCCACGCTGCACTAGACTGGCTGCTCAGCGTTCAGCGATCACCTCTATGGGATCAACTCCGTTTAGTGTCTTACGGAGGCTAGCTTCAATACGCAGCGCCTGTCGGCACAGGTTTGACAATCTTTCATCAAACCTGCGCCGACGCAAGTTTCACCGTGATTCTTGCGATGCCAATCTGTTCAACGGCTCACATCGACAGAATAGTCACCAGCGCAACCGCCGAATCCCCCGCCAGTTGCCCGCCATTATTCTCGGCCAGCGCCACCTTCGCCCCAGGCCGTTGTCGCGCGCCCGCCGTGCCGCGCAATTGCTGCGTCAGCTCGACGATCTGCGCGACACCTGTCGCGCCGACAGGATGACCGCGCGACAACAAGCCGCCGCTCGGATTCACGGACACCCGCCCGCCGATATCCGTATCGCCAGAACGAATCAGCTTCGGCGCATCGCCGGGCGCGCACAGACCGAGGTTCTCGTAGTGAATGAGTTCCGCAGGCGCGGACGCGTCGTGCAATTCGACGACATGCACATCCGACGGACCAATGCCCGCCTGTTCATACGCCGCGTTCGCCGCGCGCACCGCGACCAGCTCGCCCGATCCATCCGCTTTCGCCGACACGATCGAACTCGCGCGTATGTACACCGGGCGAATGTCGCGCTTCGCCGCGAATTGTTCCGAGCAGATGAACACAGCCGCGCCGCCGTCGCCGATCGACGAGCACATGAAGAGCGTCAACGGATCGCTGACCATCCGGCTGGCGAGCACTTCTTCGACGCTGGTTTCGTTGCGGAACTGCGCATGCGGATTCAGGGACCCGGCGCGCCGGCTCTTCACGACGACGCGCGCGAAATCGCTCGCCTCCGCGCCCGTCTTCTCCATCCATTTGCGAGCCTTCGCCGCATAGAGATCCATGAAGAGCGAGCCCGTTCCCGTCGTCACGCCTTCGGGCAGCGGCTCTTCGAGATCGACGGCTTTTGCGAACGCTCCGAACGAGACTGCCTTGTCTTCGTGCGAGAGCTTTTCGACACCGACCACGAGCGCCGTTTCCGACTGTCCCGACGCGACGGAAAGCCATGCGAGATTCAACGCCGAGCTGCCCGACGCGCACGCATTCTCAATGTTGAACATCGGCTTGCCGTCGAGCCCTGTATTACGCAGCGACGACTGCGCACGAATCATTTCTTGACCCGTGACGACGCCTGCCGCCGCATTGCCGAAGAACACACGATCAACATCGTTGACGCCGACGCGCGCATCCTTCAAGGCGAGCGAAACCGATTCTTCAGCGAGCGACTTCAGATTCCGCTCCAGGAACTTGCCAAAGGACGTCATGCCGACGCCGCCAATTACAACCTTGCGCATTGCTGCCTCCAATAAAAGTACTTCAGAACCTGCGACGACGAGCGAGTCTGCTTAACCTTCAGTCGCGCTCAATCGAGAACCTTCCCGCGCGTCTCCGGCATCCGCGCATAGACCACGAAGCCCACGGCGCACACGGTCGCGACATAGACCCACAGGTATTGCGCCAGACCGGAACTCGACATGGCAGTGACGATGTACGGCAGCGTCCCGCCGAACAGCGCCGCCGATACCGCATAGGGCAGCGCGACACCCGTCGCACGCACTCGCGCCGGGAACTGCTCGGCCATCACCGTCGCGCAGGTTGCCGCGAAGCCCGACGAGAGCAGCATGCCGATCGTGACGATTGCGGTGGCGCTCCAGAAGTCGTTGCTGAGGAAGTGCAGCGCGGGCCATGCGAACAGCGCCGAGCCGCCTGCGAAAACGAGCAGCACGGGCTTGCGGCCAACCCGGTCCGACAACTTGCCGATAAACGGAATCGCAATCAGCGAGACGACGATCGAGATCACGCTCGCGTTGAACGCGTCGTGCAGCGGCAAACCCGTGCGCAGATGAGCGAGCGTCGGAAACAGCACGAGCCACAGATAGATGCACAGATTGCCCGCCATCGCGATGCCGATCACGCGCAGCGCCGCGCGAGGATGCTCGCGAACGATCTCGAGAAACGGATGACGCGTGCGTTGATGCGTCGCGGCACTCTTCTTGAACGCATCGGTTTCGGCGACGGCTAGCCGGACCCACAGCGCGACGAAGCCGAGCAGGCCGGCAATCGTGAAGGCAACGCGCCAGCCCCACTTCGCCATGCCCGCTTGATCGATCATCGACGTGAGGATCGCGCCGATCAACGCCGCCACCAGCACGCCCGCGTTGACCGCGAAGTGCTGCCACGATCCCGCGAAGCCGCGCCGCGAAGGCGCAGACGATTCGATCAGGAACGTCGACGCCGAGCCGAACTCGCCGCCCGCCGCAAAGCCCTGAATCAGCCGCGCGAGCACGAGTATCAGCGGCGCCGCGATGCCGATCGATTCATAGCCGGGACACACGGCGATCACGAGCGAGCTGCCCGCCATCAACGCAACCGACAGCGCGAGACCGTTCTTGCGGCCGTGCCGGTCGGCATACGCGCCGAGCAGCGCGCCACCGATAGGCCGCATCACGAAGCCGACTGCGAACACGGCAAACGCGGAGAGCAGCGACACGCGGTCGTTGTTCGCGGGAAAGAAGTGCCGTGAAAACAGTGCGGCGAAGGTCGCGTAAATGATCCAGTCGGTGAATTCGACGACCGTGCCGAGCGTCGCCGCCACGATGGCTTTTTTCTGCGCTCGCGTGAGCGGCGTAGCGGCTTCTTCGTGCGCAACGCCCGGAAGGATGGTGTCCATGCTGTCTCCGTGTCTCTTGTGGTGAGCGCGCGCTGGTTGCGCAACGCAGGTGAAAAGTGCTGGACGTAACGCTTGATCCGGCACATGGACGCATCCTAGGTTTCGCCAGATGCGCCACGCAAACGACTTTTTCTGCGCTTTCGATTGATATTTTTTGCAGCCAGGCGGCAGACGGCCGACGCGCGGGCACGAGCGGCTTCGATTGAGCGAAAGTCAATCGAAGCCGCGAAAAAAGTCGTTTGAACGTGGGGTGTGGCGCGCCCTAGCATGGGATGCACAGGCTTTTCATTCCATGGAGACACGTCATGAACGCATCACCTCACAACCCGTCCGCCGAGGTTGCCATCGTCACGGGCGGCGCGAAAGGTATTGGCTTTGGCATCGCGGCTGCGCTGGCTCGCAACGGCAGGCGCATCGCGCTGTTTGATCTCGACCGCGCGGCCCTCGATCACGCCGCCAGCACGCTGGCCGCGGCGGGCGCCGACGTGATCGCGCTGCCCGTCGATGTGACGAATAGCGCATCCGTCAACGAGGCCGTCGAAGCTGTCGTCGAACGCTTTGGCCAGATCGACGTGCTGGTGAACAACGCGGGCATCGTTCGCGACAAACGCATCACGAAGATGAGCGACGACGACTGGGACGCTGTGATAGGCGTGAACCTGAAGTCGCAGTTTCTGTGTTGCCGCGCCGTGCTCGCGCACATGAGCGCTGCGCGCCATGGGCGCATCGTGAACATCTCGTCGCGCGCTTGGCTGGGTGGCGTCGGACAGTCGAACTATTCGGCCGCGAAGGGCGGCGTGGTGAGCCTCACGCGCAGTCTCGCGCTCGAATGGGCGAGCGCCGGCATCACCGTCAACGCGATTGCGCCCGGCATCGTCGATACGCCGCTGTTTCAGGCCTTCGATGCGGACCTTCAGGAGCGGCTGAAGAAGTCGGTGCCCGTGCAGCGCATCGGCACGCCCGACGATATCGCGCAGGCTGTCTTGTTCTTCGCGCAACGCGAAGCGTCGTACGTCACGGGGCAGACGCTCTATGTATGCGGCGGCCGTTCGCTGTCGTCACCGAGCGTTTGAGGAGCACGTCATGACGATTCACTACAGCGTATCGGATCATGTGGCGACGGTGAGCCTGGACCGTCCCGAAGCGCTCAACGCGCTCGACCTCGATAGCCTCAAAGACTTGCGCGCCGCGCTCGCCGAAGCGCGCGACGACGATGACGTGCGCGTGATCGTGCTCACCGGCGCGGGGCGCAAATCGTTCTGCGTCGGCGCGGACCTGAAAAATACGCTGCCGCCTTCGACGAGCTTCAGTTCGTCGTTCGTGCGTTCTATCGACCGCGCTGCTGCTGAAGGCATCTATGTGCGCCTGATGGATCTCAGTTCGCTGCGCCTTTTCAAGCCGGTTATCGGCGCGATCAACGGCTATTGCCTCGGCGGTGGACTCGAACTCGCGTTGCAATGCGACTTGCGGATCGCCTCGACGGATGCGGTGTTCGGCTTGCCGGAAGCCGTCGTCGCGAGCATTCCCGCTGTGTGCGGCATTCAGGCATTGCAAAAGGCTGTGCCTTCGGCGATCGCGATGAAGATGCTGCTGACGGGCTGCAAGATTGACGCGGCGTACGCGGAGCGGATCGGCCTGATATCCGATGTCGTCGCGCCCGAAGCGCTGATGGACAAGGCGCTCGAACTCGCGCGCACGATCGCGTCGAATGGTCCGCTTGCCGTGCAGATGATCAAGAAGGTCGCCGAAACGAGCAGCAACGTGCCGCTGGCGCAGGCGCTCGAATTTACCGAGCTGGCGTGGGGCGCGATGCGCGATTCGGAAGACCGCGTGGAAGGGCGCAAGGCGTTCGCCGAAAAACGCAAGCCGCAGTTCAAGGGCCGCTAGACGCGTCAGACGCGTTAGGCTGCGGGCGCTTCGCCAATCGAGAGAAGCCAGTTGCGGAACTCGGCGAACTCGGCATTCGAAAGATGCTCGCGCGGATAGATCAGGTAGTACGTGAACGCGCCCTGATCGAGCACGAACGAAAAGGGCATCACGAGCGTGCCGTCGCGCAACTGATCGGCGACGAGCACGCGCTGCGCCATCGCGACGCCCACGCCTTGCGTCGCCGCGAAGTACGCGAGGATCGAGCTTTCGTAGCTGAGGCCGCTCAACGGATTGACGCCGCGCACGCCCGCCGCGTCGAGCCATTTGGCCCAGTCTTCGCGGCGCGCCAGCGAATGCAGCAGCGGCACGTTGCGCAGTGCTTCGGGCGTCGCATCGGTGAGATCGGGATGCGCGCGCAGGAACTCGGGGCTGCACACGGGCACCAGTTCGTTCGGCACGAGCCGGTCGAAACCGAGATCCGACGATGGCGCATGCGAGAGGCGGATCGCCGCGTCGACGTCTTCGGTGTTGAAGTCGACGGGTTGCAACGAGGTGGTGAGACTGACTTCGATATCGGGGTGCTCGCGATGAAACGTCGACAGACGAGGCAGCAGCCAGTTCATCGAGAACGTCGTGTAGCCGCGAATCTTCAGCGTGCGGCGGCGGCGCGCTTCCGTGAGATTGATCGTTGCGGTGCGCAGCGTTTCGAAGCCGCGAACGATGTCGGCGAGATAGCGCTCTCCCATCGGCGTCAGTGCGATCGCGCGATGACCGCGCTCGAACAGCAGCACGCCGAGCTGGTCTTCGAGCAGCTTGATCTGCCGGCTGACGGCAGCGGGCGTGACGTTGAGCTCGTTCGCGGCGAGCTGCACGCTCAGCAGGCGGCCGCAGACCTCGAAGGCGCGCAGCGCGTTGAGTGACGGAAGGGTTCGCATCGAAAAATGGTAGCACGCGCTTTGCACGCCGCATGCGGGGATTGCTACGTAGAAGCGCGTTTGCATGTCCGTTGCGCTCGCGTCAGCAAAACTCAATCGAGTGCGCAGCAAATGTCGTTTGAGCGTGCCTGTTGCGCGCCGTATCGTTGATTCAAAGGCAATCTGTGAGACTGAAGGAGACAGCCATGCTGGACGGTGTGCGAATTCTGGCCTGGGGCTCGCGCCAGGCAGTGAGGCTCGGCGCAACGCTGCTCGAACGCGCCGGCGCGCAAGTCACGTTTGCGCAGGCGCAGCCAGCGGGTGGCTTCGCGTATGACGTGATCGTCGTTTCATCGGATGTGAGCGCGGCGAGCGAACGAAGCACGATCGCGGAGTTGAAGGCGGCGGGCAAGCATATCGTTTGCGATATCACCGCGACGGGACCGCAAGGCGCGCGCGCGGGCATGCGTGCCTCCGATGCGCAGATCCAGGCGATCAGCGGCCTGATGGACACGACGGGTTTTGCGCAGGGCGAGCCGGTGCGCATCGGCGTGCCGTTCACGGAGATATCGGCGGCGCTGTATGCGTGCGCGTCGATTGCGGCGGCCGTCCGCGTGAAGCGTTTGCACGGCATCGCGCAGACTATCGACGTGACCTTGTTCGGCTGCGCGGCGAGCGCGCTCACGACGTTTCTGCCCGCCGCGTTTGCGCAACGGGCGGTTGGCCGCGTCGGCAATCGTCATCCTGCTTGCGCGCCTTGGAATGCGTATCGGACGCTCGACGGCTGGATACTGATTTGCACCAGCACAGAAGAACAGTGGCGCAAGATCAAGAGCGTGGCTCACGTGCCGCAACTCGACGACTCGCGCTTCGACACGTTGCGAGCGCGCGTGTCGAACGTCGATGAACTCGATGCGCTGATCGAAACGTGGACGTCCACGCTGACCACGGAGGCATGCTCGCATCTGTGCGAACAGATCGGCGTGGCGGCCGGGCCGATCGTGTCCGTCGCGGGGCTGTCCAGCGAGCCGAACTTTCGCATGCGGCACGCGGATGCGGCGGCGCAGATCGACGCGTGCGGCATCGATGGCGAGACGTATCGGCAGATGTCGATTTTCAGCATGGCGCGTCTGACAGACGACGCATCCTTTAAGCCGCGAGCAGGCGTCGAAATCGCTGCGCGAACGCAAGAGGCCGGGCCGCTCGCAGGCATCAAGGTCGTCGAGATTGGCCAGTACACGACGGCGCCGCTGGTCGGCAAGCATCTCGCGGCGCTCGGCGCGGAGGTCGTAAAGATCGAGCCGCCGGATGGCGAGGTCGCGCGCGCGTGGACGCCGGGGCAGGCGGGCACGAGCTACTTCTTCGCGCTCAACAACACAGACAAGCAGACCTTGGCGCTCGATCTGAAGCAGCAGGCCGACCGCGCCCATCTGCGCACGCTGCTCGCCGATGCCGATGTGCTCGTCGAAAACCTGCGGCCGGGTGCGCTCGCAAAGCTCGGCTTCGGGCGCGAGGCGCTCGGCGAGATCAACCCGCGCCTGATCTATTGCTCGATCTCGGGCTTCGGCATCGCGTCTGCCTACCCGGCGCGACCCGCGTTCGACACGGTCATCCAGGCGATGGGCGGACTCATGGACCTGACGCGCAGCAACGGGCAGCCGGTGAAGCTCGGCGCGTCGGGCGCGGACATTCTGGGCGGGCAGGCGGCGCTGCTGGCAATCCTTGCGCTGCTCGCCGACCCTGCACGCCGGGCAGGGACCTTCGTCGAAATATCGATGCAGGACGTGGCTGCGTGGTGCGCGCTGTTCGCGTCGGGCAATCCAGAACGGGAGGGAATCGCGGTCGCATGTATTGACGGTCATGTGTGGCTCGAAAGCGATGAGCGTTTCGATGTGGCTGCGCTCGCGGCAAGCGCCAGGCGCGAACGATGCGGCTCGCTGTCACGTGCGTCGGCTGTTGCAGCGCTTATGAATGCGGGCGTCAGTGCGGTGCCTGTGGCGCGCGTCGATGAACTGATCGAAGACGGCGATTTTCTCGCCGATGTGCTGAGCGTCGCGCGCGATGCGAGTGGCGCGTTCTGGCCGATTCTGAAGGTGCCGTACCGCTTGTCGCGCACGCCTGCACGCGTTCGCGCAGTGCCGGGCGCGCCCGCGCGATATGCCGAAGAGACTTCGCGAGGGTCGCCGTTGAGATGGGGAATGGTCGAGGCGGGTTGAACGCTTGCTAAAGCGTCGGTGTACGTCGTCCCCCGTTACGGATGATCCAAAATCGACTGCTTGGTCTGTCGGGTGAACGCGCCACTTTGCGCCGACAATGGCGGCCGGCTTTGTTGTGCTCAATCTGCTGTGCAACAGGTTGACGCCTGGACGTTTCGGGCGATGGCTCGGTGTAGTTGGGCCCGGTTCGAGGCGACGCTCAATGCGTCCGTGGTCCTGCGGATCTGGGAAGCACGTATCGCGTTTCACCCTGCGCGCGGTCATCCAGGGCGGCGGATACATCGTCAACTCCTCACCCGCCGCCATCGAGCGCGAGACGCATCGCACCGAACTTCCGCCGGTATTGTGCAGGTGTCAGGCACACACTGCGGCGGAACAGCCGGTTGAAGAAGCTCGCATCTTCGTAACCGACTTCATTGGCGATCGCTTCGATTGGCTGCTGGTTGGATTCGAGCATCTGCTTGGCCTCTTCGAGCCGCAGCGTGTGTACGTAGACCAGCGGCGACATGCCCGTCGCCTGCTGGAAGCGCCGCTTGAACGAGCGCTCGGGCAGGCCGCTCAGCTGCACCATCGCCGCGACGGGGGACGCCTCGGCGTAATGCCCGGCGATCCACGCCTGGCAGCGCGCGATCACGGCGTCCTCGACCTGCCGCGTGCGCGCAAGCCGCGCGAACGGCTGCTGGCCCACATCGTTCCAGACGACGAGGTTGATGCGCGCCGTCTGCATCGCGATTTCCACGCCCGCGAGCCGTGCGATCAGGTACAGCGCGAGGTCCAGCCATGAGGTCCCGCCGCCCGCCATGATGAGGCGTTGGCCGTCGCCCGACGCGACGAGCGCCCGATGCCTGCGCACCTTGACGGCCGGGTAGCGGCGCGTCATCAGGTCGCAAAAGGCCCAGTGCGTGGTCGCTTCGTGACCGTCGAGCAGCCCGGCTTCGGCGAGCAGGATCGCGCCGGAGCAGGCCGTCGCGAGAATCTTGCCGTCGGCGTAGCAGCGTCGCAGGCTATCGATCTCTTCCACGAAGCGTCCTTCGAGCGCTTCGCCCGGCGCCACCATCAGCTCGGGCACGCAAACGACGTCGGCGTGCGCGCAGGCATCGAGCGTCGCGTCGGGCGTGATGCGCACATGGTTCGCGGCGACCAGCGAAGCGCCGTGCCGCGACACGACCTGTGGCGCGAACGGCGCAACGCCGGGCGCACCTTCGACGATCAGGCCCCAGTCCCTTCCCGCCGACATGAACATGTCGTACATCCCGTACACCACGGAAGCCGAGGTTTCGGGCATCGCCAGGATGGCGACGCGCACGGAGGTGCGGGTCTTCTCTTTCATGGCCGATTCGTCCCATTCGTGGCCGATAACGCTTTAGTCGGAAGCGTGCGTACGCCGTATCGTGACGGCGTCGTAGATGTAATTTAAGTGTAAGGATCGCGTTTATGCCAGGCCGGCGACGGCTGGCTTATCGCGTTTGTCGCGCTTGTCTCGTCGCGTCGATGGATGGGCGCGATCGTTCGAAGGAGCTTCCATGAGTCCGTATCGCCAGCACCTGCCGCAACTCGCCGATTCCCTGTTCATCACGGACGGCGGCCTCGAAACCACGCTGATTTTTCATGACGGCATCGACCTGCCGTGCTTCGCCTCGTTCGCGCTGCTGCGCGACGAAGAAGGCACGGCGATGCTGGAGCGATATTTCGCGCGCTATGCAGAATTGGCGCGCCGCGAAAACGTCGGCCTCGTGCTGGAATCGCCGACCTGGCGCGCGAATCCCGATTGGGCGGCCAGGCTCGGTTATACGGCGGCCTCGCTTGCCGATGCGAACCGCCGCGCGATCGCCTTGCTCGCGCGCGTTCGCGCCGCGTATGAAACGCCGGCGACGCCGATCGTCATCAGCGGCAACCTCGGTCCGCGCGGCGACGGCTATCGCGCCGACGCGCGCATGAGCCAGAGCGAAGCACGCGCCTATCATCAGCCGCAGATCGAAACCTTCGCGGCGACGGACGCCGACATGGTCGCGGCCTTCACGATCAACTACGTAGACGAAGCAATCGGCGTGATCCAGGCGGCGCAGGCGTGCGCGATGCCTGTCGCGATATCGTTCACGCTGGAGACGGACGGACGGTTGCCGTCGGGCGAGACGCTCGCCGATGCGATCGCGCGCACCGATGCCGCGACGCATGGCTACGCCGCTTACTTCATGATCAACTGCGCGCACCCGTCGCACTTTGCGTCGATGCTCGCCGACGCGGGCGCATGGCGCGAGCGCATTCGCGGCGTGCGCGCCAACGCGTCGAAGCGCAGTCACGCCGAACTCGACGAAGCCGACGATCTCGACGACGGCGATCCGGACGAACTCAGCGGCAGCTATCGCGCGCTGCGGCATTTGCTGCCGTGCATGACGGTGGTCGGCGGATGCTGCGGCACGGATCATCGACACGTCGGGCAGATCTGCCGCGCGATGAAGGCGCCGCTGGCCGCCGATACGGTTTGACGTTCAGCGCGCGAGGGCCGCTCGCGCCGCCGCCATGCCCGCGCCGACGCTCACGCCCGGCCTAGCGTGAGCGCAAATTCGTCGAGTTGCGTGATGCAGGTGTTCCAGCCGTCGAAGAAGCCGAGTTGTTCGTGCCGGTCGCGCGTCGCGACGTCGGGATGCATGACGCGCGCGATGTAGCGGCTGCCTTCGCCTTCTTTCGACATCGCGATGTCGGCGGTGAAGCCAAGCCACGGCGTGTTGGGACGCCAGTCCGCCGTGAGCATCGACGTGAACACGATGCGCGCTTGCGGGACGACTTCGAGGAAGCAGCCGGGGTTGTCGCTCGTGCCGCCATCGGGACCTTGCATGAAGGTGTGAAAGGCGCCGCCCGGACGCAGATCGAACGCGCGAACTTCTGTAGTCCAGGGCTTCGGGCACCACCATTCCTTCAGCAAGTCCGGTTCGGTCCACGCGCGCCACAGCGCAGCCACCGGCGCGCGCAGCACGCGAGTGATGACGAGATCGTTCGACTCAGCGCTTTCGACGGGTTTTGTTGACATCAGCTTGCTCCTCTTGATGAAGCTGTTCGACGAATTCGACCATCCGGTCGGATCGTGCTTCCCACACGGCGCGCTGCTCGGCCAGCCATGTTTCGACTTCCGTCAGCTTCGCGGGTATCAGTTCGCAGGTGCGCGCGCGGCCGATCTTGTGCGTGCGGATCAGGCCGCTGTGTTCCAGCACGGCGACGTGTTTCATAAACGACGGCAGCGCCATGTCGAACGGCTGGGCCAGCACCGAGACGGTCTGCGCGCCGCGCCCGAGCATGCTGACGATCGCGCAACGGGTCGGATCGGACAGCGCCTGGAACACTTCGCTTACTGCGGCATGATAGTTAGCCATATGGCTAAGTATAGTGCAAAAATGGCGGCGCGGCGAAGGCGTACGTAGTGACGGGCGCGCGCCTAAGCTATCAGCATGGGTTGAGCGTCAATCGCGAAAAACCTGAGAAACGGAGGCGTTCGATGAACACACCCAACGACACCGGCTTCACCGGCTCGATTCCTGAAATCTACGAGCGCTACCTCGTGCCGATGATCTTCGAGCCGTACGCGCGCGATCTCGCGAGCAGGGCGGCGTCGGTTCAGCCGTCGCGCGTGCTCGAAATCGCGGCGGGCACGGGCGTCGTCACACGAGCGATGGTGGATGCGCTGCCCGAGTATGTCGAAATCGTCGCGACGGACCTCAATCAGGCGATGCTGGACTGCGCCGCGACACTCGGCACGCACAGGCCCGTGACCTGGCAGCAGGCGGACGCGATGCAACTGCCATTCGACGATGCGAGCTTCGATCTGATCGTCTGCCAGTTTGGCGCGATGTTCTTTCCCGACAAGCCGCGCGCGTTTGCCGAGGCGCGGCGCGTACTGCGAAGCGGCGGCGTGCTGCTATTCAACGTCTGGGATCGAATCGAGGAGAACGCGTTTACCGTCACCGTTTCAGACGCGCTCGGCAACTTGTATGCGGCGGACCCGCCGAGTTTCTTGCAGCGCCTGCCGCACGGTTATTGGGACACGAACATCATTGCGCGCGATCTCGCGGACGGCGGCTTCGATGCGCCGCCGCCGCGTATCGAGACGATCGCGAAACGCAGCGGCGCGGCGTCGGCGCAGGCTGCCGCGATCGCGTTCTGCCAGGGCACGCCGATGCGGGCCGAAATCGAAGCCCGTTCGGGCGCAACGCTCGACGAAGCGACAGCGGCTTGCGCAACTGCCCTGCGCAAGCGTTTCGGCGGTAGCGCAATCGACGGAAGGATTCAAGCGCACGTCGTCACAGCACAACGCTAAAACGACGAAAAAGTGTGTCCTGCTGAGCGCAACGATGGGTCCGAAAGCCGCTCCCGCCTTATCTGACGGGCCGGACGGCGTTTGCCGGGCGGAAATTGTTACACCTCTTACTGGAAGGATTGACCGGTGTTACGAACGCCTTTCAGACGTTGGTTATACTCGCCCCGTCTCAAAAACTACTGATCAAACTATGTCGAAGCGAATCATTCAGATGGTGGCCATTGCAGCGCTGACGGCTGCGGCGTCGTTGCCGGCGATGGCCGGCGATATGAACAATGCGCTTGGCGGCGCGCTCGGCGGCGTCGCCGGTGCGGCATTGGGCGGCGCGGTGGGCGGCAGCACGGGTGCCGTGATCGGCGGCGCGGTGGGCGGCGGCGCGGGCGGTGCGGTTACGTCGAACCGCCGTGAGCGCACGGGCGCGATCATCGGCGGCGCGCTCGGCGGCGGTGCGGGCACCGCGGCGGGCAACGCGATGGGCGGGCGCGGAGGCGGTCTGGTCGGCGCGGCGCTGGGCGGCGGTGCCGGCTCGGCGCTCGGCGGCAACATCTCGCGTTCCAACTCGTACGCCGACGACTATTCGCACGGTTCGTACGGTTCGCACAGTTCGTACAAGCGCAAGCACAAGCACCGTCACTACGACGACTGATTGGCGAGCTGACGGCCTTGCGAGTTCACTGAACGGCGAACTCGCGGGTCGGACGGGCACGACGGCGCGGCGGCGCAAGCGCTGTGCGACAAATCATCGCAGGGAATTGTCGCGGATCAAAAACGAGATAAGCGCCATTTGAAGGTAGGATTGTCGAAATTCCCTTCTTTTGCAGGCGTCATCGTGCCCGTTGACTATCTTCGCGGCTTTACCTCGGCCGCTCGCACTGACGCCGCCAACCGGCGGCTTGGCCTCGCGCTCGCCGGGATTGCCGGCGCGGCAAACGCGGGCGGCTTTCTGGCGATTGGCCAGTACACGTCGCACATGTCCGGCATGGTGTCGTCGCTGGCCGACAGTCTCGCGCTCGGCAACCTCGCGTTCGTGCTGTCGGCGGCGAGTTCGATCTTCGCGTTTCTCGCCGGTGCGGCGAGTTCGGCCATTCTGATCAACTGGGGCCGACGAAGAGGGACGCAGAGCGTCTACGCGATGCCGCTCGTGCTCGAAGGGCTTCTGTTGTTGTGCTTCGGCGTGCTCGGCGCGAACCTGGAGCAGCATCGTCTGCTGTTCGTGCCCGCTACCGTCACGCTGCTTTGCTACGTGATGGGACTGCAGAACGCGATGATCACCAAGATATCGAAAGCGGAAATCCGCACGACGCACGTCACGGGACTGGTGACGGATCTCGGCATCGAAATCGGCAAGGGCTTGTACTGGAACCGGGGCGTGCCGTCGACGGAAGCGGCTTACGTCGGCGCCGACCTGCGGCGGCTCGGTCTGCTCGCCTCGCTGCTTGGCATGTTTCTCGCGGGCGGGCTTGCCGGCGCGATTGCGTTCAAACAGGTCGGGTTCATCGCGACGCTGCCGCTTGCGGCGTTGTTGCTGGTGCTGGCGGCCGTGCCCGTTGCCGATGATCTGTTGAGGTATCCGCGACGGGCGCGATGAATTGCGCTCGCCGGACGGACCCGAACACGCTTCTCACGCGCCCACATCGCGCGCCGCGACTTTTACTTCTCCCAGAGCTTGCGTCCCAGGAAGGTCAGCGTCCGATCCCACGCCATTTCCGACCACACCGGGTCGAACTGCGTGCCGGCGATGCGGCTGAAGCCGACGGCGGTTTCGTTGGCGAACGCGTGGTGCGCGAGATAGCGGTGAAACTCGACGTCGACGTTCGCGTCACGCAGCTTCGATTCGAGCGTTTCGACCGTCGCGATCGGGAAGAACGCATCCTGCGTCGCGTAGTGCCCGATAACCGGCACCTTGATTTTCGACGCGTCGATATAGTCGAGCGGAGGGAAGCCGTAGAACACGACGCCCGCCGACACTTCCGGGCTTTGACCCAGCGTGAGCAGGGTTAGTGCGCCGCCCATGCAATAGCCCATCACGGCGACGCGGCCTGAACGCTGCTTCAGATATTGCGCCGCGCCGCGAACGTCTTGCGATGCGGCATCGCCGAAATCGAGACCGTCCATCAGGTGATGCGCTTCTTCCTCCTCGACCGTCGACTTGCCGCGATACAGATCGGGCACGAGCGCGAAGTAGCCGGCTGCCGCGAGGCGATCCGCGACGCCGCGGATCTGGTCGTTCAAGCCCCACCATTCCTGAATGACGACCACTGCGGGCGCGCCATCCGCTTTCTCGGGCGTGGCCAGATAACCTTGCAGTTCTTTACCGTCTGGGCGGCTGAAAGTGATCATGGAGCCTGTGGTCGTGTTCATGGGCGTGTTCCTGTTGAATGGGCCACTAGCATAGCGCCAATGCCGGCCGAATGCAGGCCTACGGCCTTGTCAGAAATGAAAACACCCTGCAAGCCTGAGCGCTTGCAGGGTGTCGCACTTCACTCGCGAATTCTGGATTCTTTAGTCGCCTGGAAGCCAGTAGCAATCCGAAGGATTCCAGCTGGGATCGCAAATCCAGTAGCCGAATGCGAGCTTCTGATCGGCGACCGAAGCGCTTCTCGGGCCGTCCGACTTCATCGCGAACGGCTGCGCTTCCAGCGCGATCGGCGCTGCCGATGCGGACTGCGCGAAACACGACAACATCGATGAAGCGAGCAACGCAAGTAACGCAGATTTCACTTTCATGTCAAATGCTCCGTTGTTATCTGAAGATCACGATGCACCGTTCATCAAGGTGTCACCGTACGGAAGACTTTATTGACAGGAGTGAGCTTCGTTAATCAGATCTGTGTCCAGCGCTCGTCAGGATTTTCCGATTTCGCGGAGATTCGGCGCGAGGTCAAAGTCTGTTTGTTGTTCTGTTGATGTGGTGCGATTGGCGGCATATGGCTCGCAAATCCTGCCCATAAAAAAAGCGGGCATTGTTGCCCGCTTTCTTCACAAGCCGCCGAAGCGCTTTAAAGCCTCGTTACGCCGGCATCTTGCGGAACGAAATCGCGAAGCGGTTCCATGCATTGATCGCCGAAATCAGCAACGTCAGATCGACCAGCTCGGCCTCGCTGAAATGCGGCTTCACGGCTTCCCACACTGCATCGGGCACGTGATTCTCAGACACCAGCGTCACGGCTTCCGTCCATTCCAGCGCCGCGCGTTCGCGTGCCGTGAAGAACGGCGTTTCGCGCCACACGACGACCGTCGCCAGACGGCGATCCGTTTCGCCGCCCTTGCGCGCATCGGTGGTGTGCATGTCGACGCAGAACGCGCAGCCGTTGATCTGCGATGCGCGCAGACGCACCAGTTCCGTCAGCGATTTTTCGAGGTCGCTCTTGCCGATGCGTTCTTCGAGCGCGAGCATTGCCTTGATCGCGTGCGGGTTGGCTTTGTAGAAGTCGAGACGTTGTTCCATGATCGTTTCCTCAGTGAGAGTGCGCTTTAGCTGCGCGACACATGAAGATTAGGCGCGAAACTGGCCGCAGGAAATGGCCAATTTTGAGCAATTTGAGGTAACCACTTCTGAACTGTTGCGGAACAACTTTACAAGGCAGCGGGGAACGATGCAGACGAAGGGCCGCTGCCGCGCGACGGCCCTTGTGTGACAGGAAGAAGACCTTACTTGACCGCGCCGAGCGCGAGGCCCTTCACGAGATAGCGCTGCAGCCACGCGAACACGATCGACACCGGCAACGTCGCGCACAGCGTCGCGGCCATCACCAGATGCCATTCGACGACGTACTTGCCCGCCACCATATCCGTCACCTGCACGGTGAGCGTCTTGTTTTCGGGCGAGCGGATCAGCGTATAGACGACGGCGAACTCGTTCCACGCATTGATGAACGTGAAAATCGCCGTCACGACGATGGCGGGCACGGCGAGCGGCAGAAACACCTTGAACACCGCGCGCGTGCGGCTGCATCCTTCGAGCCACGCGGATTCTTCGAGATCGCGCGGCACGGTCTGGAAATACGACGACAGCATCCACACGGCGAACGCGATATTGAACGCCGCATACGAGACGATCACGCCGATTTTCGAATCGACGAGATTGCCGTCGCCATACGGAATCATCGCGGCGAGACGGAACAGGCCGACCACGAGCAGAATCGGCGAAAGCATCTGCGTGACGAGCAGAAACTGCCGATACAGCCCGCGCCCGCGAAACGGAAAGCGCGCGAGCGCGTACGCGGCGGGCAGGCTGACGGCGAGCGCGAGCGCTGTCGAAAGCAGGCTGATGACGGTGCTGTTGCGCAACGCGACGCCGAAGTTCGCGGCTGTCCACATGTCGACGAAGTTCTGCCATTGCCAGTGCATGGGCAACCAGCGCGCCGGATAGACGAACACTTCGTTCGCGGGCTTGAGCGCTGTGAAGAACATCACGGCAAACGGAAACAGCACGACCACGATGAGCGGCGACAGCGCGAGCCAGCACCACACGGTGCGTTTCATCTTCGCGTTCATGCGGGTTCTCCTTCCTTCGACGGCTGAATGCGCAGATACAGCACCGAGAACACGAACAGCATGATGAGCATGACCAGCGACACGGCAGCCGCCTGGCCGGGACGCCCGAGCCTGAAACCGAGTTCGTACAGATACGTGACGAGAATATGCGTGCCGTTGTCGGGGCCGCCTTGCGTCATCACCCAGATGATCGGAAACGAGTTGAACACGTAGATCACGTTGAGCAGGATCGCCATGTTCACGAACGGGCGCAGCAGCGGCAAGGTCAGTTGACGGAACTGCTGCCACGCGCTCGCGCCGTCGATGCGCGCGGCTTCGTAGATATCGCCGGGCACGGACGACAGGCCGCCGAGCAGAATCGTCACCGTGAACGGAATCGACACGAGAATACCGACCGCGATCTCGACGGGAAACGCGAGTTCGGGCGTCGCCAGCCAATGAATCGGACCGCCGATCAACCCAAGCCGCTGCAACGTCACGTTGACCATCCCGTAGTCGTCATTGAAGGCCCAGCGCCAGACGACGGCTGTCATGGTCAGCGACACGGACCACGGCAGCATGATGATCGTGCGCGCGATGCCGCGTCCGTGGAAATCCTGATTCAGCACGAGCGCGACGGGCACCGAAATGATCACCGTGCCGCCGACGACGGCTGCCGTCCACACGATGGTCCGGCGCAGCGAATCGAGAAACACGGGGTCGGCGAACACCGTGAAGAAGTTCTTGAATCCGGTGAAATCGCGAATCGCGCCGAAGCGCGAGACATCGTGTACCGACTGATACACGATGTTGAAGATCGGGTAACTGATGATGAACAGCGCCAGGATCAGACTCGGCGCGATCAGCCACCAGGGCGCGGCGGCGCGCGGGGCAATGGAACGGCTCATGCGTGCCTGATCGACGGATGCTTGGGCGTTGGAACTCATGAAGCCCTCGGGACGGAATGGGCCGGATGCAACACGGCGCTTCGCATGAAAGTTGGCATCTAAATTCGCACGAAAGGAAGCGCGCTCATCGAATGTGAAGCCGCATCGGCGTCGAGCCGATGCGGCTTCCGGTACTACGCTAACGGATCATCAAACTGCGCATCAAAACGCGCGGTTACTGGCCGAGCGCCTGATTCGCCTGGCTCGCGGCCTGCTTCAGCGCATCGTCAGGCTTGGACTTGCCGAGGTACACGGCCTGCATCGCGTTGGTCACGGCCTTCGCGGTGTCTTCCCAGCCGGACACCGTCGGCGCGAAGCGCGCTTGCGGCAGCAGCGCGATGAACGCCTTCGTGTCCGCATCGTTGAACGCGGGGTCGGCGGCCTCGGCCTTGGTGGTCGGCAGGAAGCCTTCCGTGCTCGTGAACTCGACGCGCGGCTCCTTCGTGAACAGATAGTCGAGGAACTTCCAGGCGTCCTTCTTCACCTTCGAGTTCTTGAACATCACGATCGAGTCGGTGACGGCATACGTCGCGCCATTCGTGCCGACGGGCAGCGGATCGATGCCGTATTTCAGGTTCGGCGCTTCCTTCTTGATCTGCTTCGCGAGGAACGGCGCGGAAATCATCATCGCGACGCGACCCTGTTTGAAGAGGTTCTGCACGTCTTCACGGCTGTAGCCCGTGACGCCCGGCTGCGTCAGGCCCTGGTCGATCATCGACTTGTACAGCGTCGCTGCCTTGATGCCCGCGGGCGAATCGAAGCCGGCCTTGCCCTGCTTGTTCAGCACGTCGCCGCCATTGGTCCACAGCGCGTAGTAGTAGTACACGTCGGTTTCGATTTCCTTGCCTTGCAGGCCGAAACCGGCAACACCCTTTGCCTTCAGCTTCTTCGACGCGTCGATCACGTCATTCCACGTTTTCGGGCCATTCGGATAGCCGACGCTCGCGAGCAGATCCTTGTTGTAGTACAGCGCGCGTGCCGAAGCGGCGATCGGCAGGCCGTAGGTCTTGCCGTTGATCTGGCCGGGCGCGAGGAACGGGCCGATGAAGCGGTTCTTGAAGTTCGCGTCCATGTACGGGTCGAGCGGCTCGGCGACGTCGTCCTTCACGAAGTCGAGCAGCCAGCGCGTGCCGACGATCGCGAGGTCGGCGTTGGCGTTGCCCGAGATATCCGTTTGCAGCTTCTGTTGCAGCGTGTCCCAGTTCACGTCCTCGATCTTGATCGTGGTGCCGGGATTGGCCTTTTCGAACTGGCGTGCCATTTTCTCGAAGTACGGTGCCGTCGCGTCGCTGTAATGCGCGACCGTCACACGCACCGTATCGGCGTGCGCCGATAGGGCAAGACCTGCAAACGCGAGCGCTGCGGCGACTTTGCCGAGCGTAAGGGAAGCACGTGCATGCAACGACATTTCGTCTCTCCTGGGGTGGTCTGCCGCCGTAGCCGGCTGCTTGGGTTAAATTGTTTGAAAAAATCCTACACACGAAAAAAAAGCTTGTCACGTAGGGCTGACCATATTTTTTATCGGACGGTTTTTTGCATAACATGCTGTAAAGGATGGGCTTTTTGTGCGCTGCGGGGTATTCGTCGTTTGTAGCGTCCGGATGGTCCGCAGTCCGTGAAAATGTGCAATATGTAGGAAATTTACAAGACGGGAGTGGCTTTTGGCTTACCCGAAGGCCGCCCGCCGCAATTGCGAAAATCGCGAAGAGGACAGGACATGAAGCGTGTCGTGCTGGTGACGGGAGCATGCGGCGGAATCGGCAGCGTGTTGTGCCGGCGTTTCGTGCAGGACGGCGCGACGGTGCTCGCGCTCGATGTCGATGCGGCCGCGCTGGATCAGCTGGCTGCGGAACTGGGCGCCGACAGCGTGACGCCCATCGCCGTCGATCTCTGCGATGCCGACGCCGTGCGCGAACGCGTCGCGCAGGCTGTCGATAAACGCGGTCCCGTCGACGTGCTCGTCGCGAACGCGGGCGCGGCGCAAGGGATGACGCTTGCGAAGACGGATGCCGCAAGCTGGCGGCGCGACGTCGAGCTGAATCTGAACGGCACGTATCACACGGTCGAAGCGGTGCGCGCGTCGATGATCGAGCGGCAGCACGGATCGATTGTGCTGATCGGCTCTGTGAACGGCCTGGCGGCGCTCGGCCATCCCGCGTACAGCGCGGCGAAAGCGGGGCTGATCAGCTACACGAAGTCGCTGGCGATCGAGCTTGGCCGCTATGGCATACGCGCGAACATCGTGTGTCCGGGCACGGTGAAGACACAGGCATGGCAGGCGCGCGTCGACAAGAACCCGCAGGTTTTCGAGGACCTGAAGAAGTGGTATCCGCTGCGCGACTTCGCGACGCCCGACGATATCGCCGACGCCGTGTTGTTTCTCGCGTCGCCGATGGCGCGCGTGATCACGGGCGTGGTGTTGCCCGTCGATGGCGGGCTGATGGCGGGCAACCGGCTGATGGCCGAAGAACTGACGCTCGAATCGCTCTAAACGCCGAGAGCAAGCACGCGACACAACCGCAACCGACGATGAGGACAGCATGGCAGCAGTGCAACTGAGCGGCATCTACAAGCGTTACGGCGACACGCAGGTCGTGCATGGCATCGACCTGCATATCGACGACGGCGAGTTCGTCGTGCTGGTCGGCCCGTCCGGTTGCGGCAAGAGCACGTTGATGCGAATGGTCGCGGGCCTGGAGGAAATCAGCGGCGGCGACCTGATGATCGGCGGCACGCGCGCGAACGGCCTGGCACCGCAGCAGCGCAATATCTCGATGGTGTTCCAGAGCTACGCGCTATATCCGCATCTGTCCGTGTACGACAACATCGCGTTCGGTCCGCGTATCCGCAAGGAAGCGTCGACGAGTTTCAAGCCGCGTATCGAAGCCGCTGCGAAGATGCTGAACCTCAGCGGCTATCTGGACCGCTTGCCGCGCGCGCTGTCGGGCGGCCAGCGCCAGCGTGTCGCGATGGGCCGCGCGGTGGTGCGCGAGCCGTCGCTGTTCCTGTTCGACGAGCCACTGTCCAATCTCGATGCGAAACTGCGCGTGCAGATGCGCACGGAGATCAAGGCGCTGCATCAGCGGCTGAAAAACACGGTGATCTACGTCACGCACGACCAGATCGAAGCCATGACGATGGCCGATCGCATCGTCGTGATGAACGCGGGGCGCATCGAGCAGATCGGGCGTCCGCTGGAGCTTTACGACCGGCCGGCGAATCTGTTCGTCGCGAGCTTTCTCGGTTCGCCTTCGATGAATTTCGCCGAGGGCGAAGTGGTGAGCGCGCCGAAGGGTGTCGCATTGAAACTCGCGGATGGCGTGCAGATTCCGCTGACGGGCATCAGTCAGGCGGCGAAACCGGGCGCGAAGGTCACGCTCGGCGTGCGGCCCGAGCATATCGAAGCGTCGAATGAAGGCATTCCGATGGATGTCGAGGTGGTCGAGCCGACGGGCGCGGAGACGCATTTGTACGGCAAGATCGGCGGCGCGGCGTGGTGCGTGACGATGCGCCAACGCGCGTCGATCGAGCCAGGTCAGCGCGTGACGGTGCGCTTTCCCGAGCAGCACACGCATCTGTTCGACACGGAGAGCGGCAACAGACTGGGCTGACAGCATCAGACCGGCACCGACGACATGCCGCTGATTCATCCTCCATCCAAAGGAACGCACGGGTGTCCGCACCGAACCTGATTCCTCACATCCGCAGCGCGCTCGAATCGCTGCGGCCCGCCGAGCGCAAGGTCGCCGACATGGTGCTGTCCGATGTCGACTTCGCGATGCGCGCGAGCATCACCGAGCTTGCGCAACGCGCCGACGTGTCGGAGCCTTCCGTCACGCGCTTTTGCCGCGCGGTGGGCGCGCACGGTTTGCGCGACTTCAAGATGCAACTCGCGCAGAGCGTCGCGGGCGGGATGCCGTATGCGTCGACGGCCGTGGCGCGCGGCGACGATACGCAGACGCTGATCGACAAGGTCGGCGAGGCGGCTGTCGAGGGAATCACGCGGGCGCGCAGCGCAATCGATCCTGTTGCGGTGAATGCGGCGCTGGCTGCGCTCGCGAGTGCGCGCCGCGTGTATTTCTTCGGCGTCGGCTCAGGCTCGGGACTCGTCGCGCAGGACGCGGCACTGCGGTTCCTGCGGCTCGATATCGCCGCGAGCGCTTTCACGGATGCGCATTTGCAGCGTCTTTACGCGGGCCTGCTCGAACCGGGCGATGTCGCCTTTGCGATTTCGCATTCGGGCCGTAGCGTCGAAGTGAACGAGAGCATGCAGATCGCGAAGGAGCGCGGCGCGACGACGATCGCGCTGACGAATGTCGGCTCGCGGCTTGCGTGGCTCGTCGATATTCCGTTGTTGCTGCGCGTGCCGAGTCCCATCGATCCGAACACGCCGGGCGTCTCGCGGCTAGTGCATCTGTGCGTGATGGATGCGCTCGCGATTGGTGTGGCGTTGCGGCTGGAGCCGCATACGCTGGAGAAGATGCGGCATGCGAAGGCGAGGTTGTCGCAGGAGACGGATGCGGCGGCGGAGGATGGGGCGCAGTAATCTGCGGCGCGCTCAGCCCGAAACGTAGCCAAACCGCCGCGACAACCGCTGCGTCGCCGCGAGCAAGGTCTTCGCTGCGCCGCCTTGTGTATCGCTGTCGAAACTTCCCGCTGTGCCCATCAACGCGATCACCAGCACGATGCTGCCCGTGTGATCGAACACGGGCGCCGCCAGCGTGTTGATGCCGGGAATAGGCTTGTTGAGCGCGGTGTCGATGCTTTGCTCGCGAATTTGCGCGAGACGTTCCGCATACGGCTGCGCGAGCTTTGCATCGCGCGTATCGGTCGTCGACGCGCCCGCCAGCCGTAGATGATCTTGCGCGAGCAGACCATGCCGCACATCGTCGGCAACGTGCGCGGCGAACACGCGGCCAATCGCTGTATTCACGAGCGACATCACCGTACCCACGCGCAAGCTCACATGCAGCGGCCGCGCCGATTCTTCGAGCCGCACGACGGTCGGCCCAAGCGGACCGAGCACGGCCATCGCGACGCTCATGCCCGTCGTCACTGCAAGATCGACGATCTCCGGTTCGGCTTCGCGCGTCGGCGACAGACGTTGCAAGCCGATCAGCCCGAGTTCGAGCGCAAGCGGTCCCGCTTCGAAACAGCCGGACGTATCGCGGCTCAGCAAGCCGATCTTCTGCAAGCTCACCAGATGAGGAAACGCCTTCGCGGGCGGCATATCCGCAGCCGCAGCGAGATCGCGCAGCGACAACGGCTTGCCCGCCGCGACCAGAGCCGTTAGCAATTCGCCCGTGCTGTCGAGCGACTGGATGCCGCGCTGCTGTTTCGCGTCGGCGTTCGCGGACGATGTGTTATCGAGTGCTTCTTTCATGTTCAATCCGCCGCGATATCCGCGCCGATTTCGCGCGCCGCCTGTCGAAGCGCGCGCGCGATCGGTCCGTCCCAGTTCACATCGATCGTGCCGCTCGGCCCGATCACCGTCAGCGCGAGACATAACTGCCCGTGGGCATCGAGCACGGGCGCGGCAAGACTGCTGATGCCGGGGCTCGGCGCATCGATACCTCGTTCGATGTCACGCTCGCGGATCCCCGTGAGCGTCACGTCGAATGCTTTGCGTTCTGAAGGCGCAACGATATCGCTCGCTCCGCCCGACTGGTTCGCCCACATCGTCTGCAATGTCTCGGGCGCGAGGTACGCGCAGAACAAGCGCCCCGTCGACGTCGCAGGCAACGACATCACGGTGCCCACATGCAGGTTCACATGCAGCGGAAACCCCGCATGCTCGTATCGGACGATGGTCGGGCCTTGCGGTCCCACGGTGCAGATCGCGACGCTGAACCCGATCTCTTCGGCGAGCGCCGCGACGCGCGGCACGGCGGCGCGAAACGCAGGCTGGTTCGCCAACTGCATTAGACCGAGCCGCAACGACAGCGGCCCCGGCTCGTAGCGCCCCGAAAGTTCATCGCGCTTGATGAGACCAAGCCGCGTGAGGCTCACCAGATACGCATGCGCCTGGCCGGGTGCGATGTCGGCGCTCGCGGCGAGATCGGACAGCGCGAGCGGCGCGCGTGCTCTCGCGAGCGCATGCAGCAGCCGTCCGCCGACCTCGACGCTCTGGATACCGCGCTGCTGCTTGCCCGAGCCCGTCGTCTCGTCGTCTTTTGCCGTCTTCGCCATGCCGCTCACGTCGCCTGTCTGTATCGAAAAAAGGTCCATGTTAAACGAACGCCAACCTTCGCCCCGTTCGATCCGGGAAACGCCCAGGGTATACGAGAAATTAGCGTATAGCGATACGTTTCGCTATTGACAAATAATCAGCAGAGTCTAAGATGAAATCACTCCGGCCTAATAGTCGCCGGACATCATTCCAATCAGACTGGACGAGACACCTCACCATCGCTGCGCCAGCGTGCGCCGCGTCTCGCCCGTCGCCCCTCAATCAACGGAGACGAGCATGGCCAAGGCATTCGCATCGCAAGCCGACCTCGAAGAAAAGAAGATCACGTGGACGCAACTGTCCGAGAACGCGTATGCGTACACGGCGGAAGGCGACCCGAACTCGGGCGTCGTGATCGGCGACGACGGCGTGCTGATCGTCGACACCACCGCGACGCCAGCAATGGCGCAAGACCTGATCGCGAAGATCCGCAGCGTGACCGACAAGCCGATCAAATACGTCGTGCTGTCGCACTATCACGCGGTGCGCGTGCTGGGCGCATCGGCGTATTTCGAGGAAGGCGCGCAGCAGATCATCGCGAGCCGCGGCACGTATGAAATGATCGTCGAGCGCGGCGAGGCCGACATGAAGTCGGAGATCGAGCGCTTTCCGCGTCTCTTCGCGGGCGTCGAAACGGTGCCGGGCCTCACGTGGCCGACGCTCGTGTTCGAGAAAGAAATCACGCTGTTTCTCGGCAAGCTCGAAGTGCGCATCGCGCATCTGGGCGCGGGCCACACGAAGGGCGATACCGTCGTGTGGCTGCCGTCGCAGAAGGTGCTGTTCTCGGGCGACCTGGTCGAATATGACGCCGCCTGTTATTGCGGCGACGCGCAACTCGAACAGTGGCCCGCCACGCTCGAAGCGCTGCGTGCGCTGAACGCCAACCAGCTCGTGCCGGGCCGCGGCCCCGCGCTGACCACGCCGGAAGACGTGAACAAGGGCCTCGACTATACGAAGGACTTCGTCACGACGCTGCTGCAAAGCGGCCGCGAAGCCGTTGCCGACAAGCTCGATTTGAAAGCCGCGATGGCGCACACGCGCAAGTCGATGGACCCGAAGTTCGGCCATGTCTTCATCTACGAGCATTGCCTGCCGTTCGATGTATCGCGCGCTTATGACGAAGCGAGCGGCATCACGCATCCGCGTATCTGGACCGCACAGCGCGACAAGGACATGTGGGACGCGCTGCAGGCGTGATGACGCAGCAATAGCACAGCGCAGATGGACGGAGACAGCAGAATGAGCAGCATCAACTATCAGACCTTGTCGTTCGAATACCGGCGCTGCGCGGAGCAGGATGCGGCAGCGGCGCGGCATCCGGTGATTGTCGTCGGCGCGGGGCCCGTCGGTCTCGCAACGGCGATCGATCTCGCGCAGCAAGGCATCCCCGTCGTGCTCGTCGACGACGATTGTTCGCTCGCCACAGGTTCGCGTGCAATCTGTTTTTCGAAGCGTTCGCTCGATATTTTCGACCGCCTCGGATGCGGTGACCGCATGGTCGACAAGGGCATCAGCTGGAACGTCGGCAAGGTGTTCCTGCAGGACGAGATGGTGTACACGTTCAATCTGCTGCCGGAGGCGGGGCATCATCGGCCTGCGTTCATCAATCTGCAGCAGTACTACGTCGAAGGCTTTCTGCTCGAACGCGCGCAGTCGCTGCCGAATATCGACATCCGCTGGAAGAGCAAGGTGGTCGGCTTGCAGCAGCACGGCGAGCCGGGTTCCGCCGATGCATCCGTCACGCTCACCGTCGAGACGCCCGACGGCGAGTACGCGTTGTGCGGCCGCTATGTGGTCGCCGCCGACGGCTCGCGCAGCCCGATCCGCAACATGATGGGCCTCGACAGCAAAGGCCGCGTTTTCAAGGACCGTTTCCTGATCGCCGACGTGAAGATGGAAGCGGAGTTTCCGAGCGAGCGCTGGTTCTGGTTCGATCCGCCGTTTCATCCGAATCAATCGGTGCTGTTGCATCGGCAGCCGGATAACGTGTGGCGTATCGACTTTCAACTCGGCTGGGACGCGGACCCTGCGCTGGAAAAAACGCCCGAACGCGTGCTGCCGCGCGTGCGCGCGCTGCTCGGGCCGGACGTCAAATTCGAGCTGGAATGGGTCAGCGTCTATACGTTCTCGTGTCTGCGCATGGAGCGCTTCCGGCATGGCAACGTGCTGTTCGTCGGCGATGCCGCGCATCTGGTTTCGCCGTTCGGCGCGCGCGGCGCGAATAGCGGCTTTCAGGATGCGGAGAACGTCGCGTGGAAACTCGCGATGGTGCTGGACGGCCGCGCGCCCGATGCGTTGCTCGACACCTATGCAAGCGAACGCGAATACGCCGCCGACGAGAACATTCGCAACTCGACGCGCTCGACGGATTTCATTACGCCCAAGTCGCCCGTCAGCCGTACGTTCCGCGATGCTGTATTGAAGCTTGCGCGAAAGCATCCGTTTGCGCGTCAGCTCGCTAACAGCGGGCGGCTTTCGGTGCCCGCCGTGCTGCGCGATTCGGCACTCAACTCGGCCGATAACGACGGCTTCGAAGGCAAGATGGTGCCGGGCGCTTCGTGCGTGGATGCACCTGTTTTATCGAATGGCGCGCCCGCGTGGCTGCTTGCGCAACTCGGCAATGCGTTCACGGGCATCGTCTTTTGCGGCAAGGATGGTATCGACGCGGCGACGCAACGCGCGTTGAAGACGCTGCAGACAGGTTCGATTCCGTTCAGGGTGGTTGTCGTTGCATCGCACGGCATTCGCCATGCCACGCATGACCTCGAAGATGCCGTCGTGCTCGAAGACGCGGAAGGTCTCGCATGGTCGCGTTATGACGCCACGCCGGGCACGTTCTATCTGATTCGTCCGGACCAGCACGTGTGCGCGCGCTGGCGCACGTTCGACGCAACGCAAGTCGACGCGGCGCTCAAGCGGGCGTTGTGCGTGGAAGGCGTTGCCTGAACGCAGTAGCGCACATCGATACGATAAAAGTTGGAGACAAACGTGGCACTCATCACGCAACTCAATCTGACGCAGCCCGACGACTTCTACGAAGCGCTGATCGACATGCACCGCGATTTCGACGAAGCGCAAAGCCAGGCCGCAAATGCGCAGCTGATTCTGCTGCTCGCGAATCACATAGGCGATTACGCGACGCTGATGGAAGCGATCCGATATGCGCGCGAAGGCGTCGATCAGCCGAATCCATCCGCCGCGCAGCACACGGCTGACGCGCCGCGCGTCGCCGCCTGATCCCTCGATGCGGCTCGCCCGTTAAACGAAGCGCGAACCGTCTTCCCTGACAACACGGCGCAACAGACGCCGGACCCAATGGGTCCGATGGACCCGCATTGCCTGGAGATCTTGATGAGTCAGTCAATCACGCATGCCTATGAGCCCGGCGAACCCGCCGCCGCGTTTCAGGACGACACCGCGCTGTATCGCAAGGTCACGTTGCGGATCGTGCCGTTTCTGTTTCTCTGCTATGTCATCTCGTTTCTCGATCGCATCAACATCGGCTTCGCGCAGTTGCAGATGAAGCACGACCTCGGCTTCAGCGATGCGATGTACGGACTCGGCGCGGCCGTCTTCTATATCGGCTATGTGCTGTGCGAAGTGCCGAGCAACCTGCTGCTCGCGCGATTCGGCGCGCGCCGTACGTTCACGCGGATCATGCTGCTGTGGGGCGTTGCGTCGGTGTGCATGATGTTCGTGTCGCAGGCTTCGCATTTCTATCTGCTGCGCTTCATGCTCGGCGTGTTCGAAGCGGGCTTCTTTCCCGGCATCGTGCTGTATCTGACGTACTGGTATCCGGCGCGTCGGCGTGCTGTGATCCTGTCGATCTTCTTCGCAGGCGTCGCGGTGGCGGGCGTGCTCGGTGGCCTTATCTCCGGATGGATCATGCGCGACATGGCGGGCGTGATGGGCCTGTACGGATGGCAATGGATGTTCGCCATCGAAGGCGCGCCGGCTGTCGTGCTGGGTCTGCTTGCGGCATTCTGGCTGGTCGACGGCCCGCAACATGCAACGTGGCTCACGCAGCAGGAAAAGACGCATCTGATCGAGCAGCGCGACGCAGAGCATCGGCCCGCGAACTCGCATTCGTCGCGCGCGTTCATGGACGCCTTGCGCAACCCGCGTGTTTATCTGTTCGCGTTCATCTATTTCTCGTTGACGTGCGCATCGCTGACGCTCAACTTCTGGATGCCGCTGATGATCCGCGACTTCGGCGTTCACGACGTGCTGTGGATCAGTTTGTACACGGTGATTCCGAATGCGATCGGCGCGGTTGGCCTGATTCTGATCGCGCGACATTCGGATCGTCATGGCGAGCGGCGCAAGCATTTCGCGGCGTGTACGATCGGCGGCGGTATCGCGCTTTCGCTGTTGACGCTGCATTTGAGCAGCTTTGCCGCGATGCTCGGGATTCTTTCGATAGCCGCCGTGCTGATCTTCGCCGCGCTGCCGATCTTCTGGACGGTGCCGTCCGGTTATCTGTCGGGCAAGGCTGCGGCGGCTGGAATTGCGTTGATCAGCAGCATTGGGATTACGAGCGGCATCGTGAGCCCGTGGGTGATTGGTCTCATCAAGACGCATACGGGCAGCATGGATAACGCGCTGTATCTGCTGACGGCTTTGCTGTTCATGAGCGGTATTGCACTGTTGCGCGGGGTGCCGGAGAAGCGGGTCGTGGGGTAGAACCACGGCACCTCCATGTCAATGTTCATGCGGCTCGCCGCGAGCGCGCTCGCGATGTTATCTGTCGACGAGTGCGAACGCGTGGGCCGATTCCATCGTCGTCACGACGCGATCTGCTTTGCCGCTATGCGTTCGACGTTATCTGCGACCGGAATCTTGACCGAAGGCGTCAACAATTCAGTGCATTTCAAGCAACTAACCGTCCGTCGGCGCGACGCCAACAGATGTATGCCTCGCTTACGGGGCTCCTTGCCCATCATTTAACGTAGAGACGATTGCCATCAGTGCGCGAGGAAATCTGCTCAATCAGCTCGCTATCTGCTCAATCAGCTCACTATCTGCTCAAAACTCGTCATATCTGCTCATTCCATGGACGCGTAGGCAGGCACTTCAGTCACCCGAACGCTCTTCGGCCAAGACGATGCCCGGCGGTCGAGACCTAGGGGCATCTTGGGCAATGACGCGGACTTCATCAACACGCCCGGGGAAGGGCTGGCCAGCCGCCCAGCCCAATCCCCGCAAGGCTATGCGCCCTGCATCGCCCGATCTCGCGACTTCGCAAAAAACCATCCGTCAAGCATAAATGTCACCAAAAAATAATAAGAATAGTCGGATATATGATTGAGAATGATTCGCGTTTACGTTAGATTCGCTTCCATCTGACCGATAGCGACATGGAGACGATTCGATGGCTGAATCAATGGCGAGGTTTGCAGCACGGATCGACCGTCATCCGGCGGCGTTCGCACAAGGCGCACTGGACGACATCGATTGCGAGCCGTCCGAAGCGCACGCAAGCTCAAGCGAAGCGCGCGGCTGCGAAGGACTGCTGCTTGACGTGCTGATCGAAAACCGCCGCTCGCTGATCCAGCTTGCGCGGTCGTTCGTCGGTTGTTCGAGCCGTGCCGAGGACGTGGTCCACGACGTATTCATCAAGCTCACGGGCTTTTCGAACCAGGACGACGTGCGGCAGCCGCTCGCCTACGTGGCGCGCATGGTGCGCAACGCATCGATCGACGCGTGCCGCCGTCAGTCGCTCGAAAACACGTGGCACGCCTGCGAGGAAGATGGGCTCGATGTGCCATCGCCCGAACCGTCGCCCGAGTCCGTGCTCGTCACACGCGACTCGCTGCGCCACGCGTTCGACGCGCTCGCGCAATTGCCCGAGCGCACACGCAGCGCCTTCGAGCGCGTGCGTCTGCGCGAAGAGACCTTGCAGGAAACCGCCCGCGCCTTGAACGTTTCGCAGACGCTCGTGCATTTCATGGTTCGCGACGCCGCGAAGCATTGCGCGGACTGCATGCACGCGGGCGCGCAAAACGTCGCGTATGCAAAGACGGCGGGTCGCAGTAAAAAAAGCTGCGCGTCGAACGTCAAGCAGATGACGGCCTCGTGAATTCACGAAGGCAAACGTTCAACTGCATCTCACCTGATACGCAAGCAGACACGACATGACCCAGAACACGCATCAAGACGCACAGGACGACGTTCAATACACGGTCGTCATCAACGACGAAGAACAGTATTCGATCTGGCCGACGTTCCGCGACGTGCCCGCCGGTTGGCGCGAAGTCGGCGTGCGCGGAGCGAAAGCCGCGTGCCTCGAACATATCGAAAGCGTGTGGACCGACATGCGCCCCGCGAGCCTGCGCCGTCACATGGACGCCGCGCCGAACACGCGCTGAGCCTTACGCTGCCGCCCTGCAACAGCAGAGCGCAGCAAAGATTCTCGCGCGCCACGAGCGCGCCGCGCGAGACCGTTCTTCGAGCCACGCCGACGCGTTATCAACGCATGATCGGCGCGGCCCGCCACTGAGGACACGTCATGACAGCGTCTCTCCCGACCCTCGACGACCTGCGCATCGAGCCCGGCCTGCCGACCATCGTTTCGCCGCGCATCGACGGGTCATTCACGCTCGAAGCCGCCGCGCCGCTGTTGCGCGACATCGCGAACAACTGCATCGAGCGCGCCGGCGGCGTGCTGTTCACGGGCTTCGCCGTGCCGTCGATCGACACGTTCCAGCAGTTCGCCGCCTCGTTCGGCTCGCCGCTGATCGGCTATGAATTCGCGTCGACGCCGCGCAGCCAGGTCGAAGGCGCCGTGTACACGTCGACGGAATATCCGCCGCATCGCTCGATACCGCTGCACAACGAGCAGTCGTACACGCGCGAATGGCCCATGCGCATCTGGTTCCATTGCGCGCTCGCCGCGCGTTCCGGCGGCGCGACGCCGATTGCCGACAGCCGCGCGATCTATCGTGCGCTCGACCCCGCGTTGATCGAACGCTTCGCGCGACGCGAACTGCTGTACGTGCGCAACTTCGGCCAGGGACTCGATCTGCCTTGGCAACAGTCGTTCGGCACCGAAGACCCGCGCGCCGTCGATGCGATGTGCGCGGCGCGCGGCATCGATTGCGAATGGCGCGAGGACGACGACGGCGAACCGCTGCTGCGCACGCGAGAGCTTTGCCAGGCGGTCGCTGTGCATCCGCGCACGGGCGAGCGCGTGTGGTTCAACCAGGCGCATCTGTTCCATCTGTCCGCGCTCGATGAAGACATGCAGGAAGCGCTCGTCGATGCAGTGGGCCTCGACAACGTGCCGCGCAACGTCTATTACGGCGACGGCGCGCCGCTCGAAGCGGACGCGCTCGCGGAGATTCGCGGCGTGCTGGACCAACAGCGCATCGTGTTTCCGTGGACGGGCGGCGATGTGGTGATGCTCGACAACATGTTGACGGCACATGCACGCGATCCGTTCGAAGGCCCGCGCAAGGTCGTCGTCGCGATGGCGGAAAGCTACAGCGTCCCGGCAAACGCGCGACTGCCAAGAACATTCGCCACCGCTACATGATCCAATGAAAAGCAGTTCCAACCTCGCATTGTCGGCGCGTTCGCTGACGGTGGGATATCGCGATCACGTCGTGATCGATTCGCTCGACATCGACATTCGCGTGAATCGCGTGACCGCGCTGTGCGGGCCGAACGGTTGCGGCAAGAGCACGCTGCTGCGCTCGCTCGCGGGCTTGCAGCCCACGCTGGCGGGCGAGGTGACGGTCGCGGGTAAGGCGCTCGCGTCGTATCGGCGGCGCGATCTCGCGCGCACGCTGACGATGCTCTCGCAGTTCAACCAGATTCCCGCCGGTCTTTCCGTGCGCGATCTGGTCGCGTATGGACGCTACGCGCACGGTGGCTGGATGCGCGGCTTGTCGAAGGAAGATCGCGCGGCGATCGACGACGCGCTCGCGGCAGCCGGTATCGCCGACGATGCCGCGCGCGATGTCGCCGCGCTCTCAGGCGGCGAGCGCCAGCGCGCGTGGATCGCGATGGCGCTCGCGCAACGCGCGCCCATCGTGTTGCTCGACGAGCCGACCACGTATCTCGACATACATCACCAGCTCGACATTCTCAGCGAACTGCGCCGGTTGAATCGCGAGCGCGGTCTGACGATCGTCTGGGTGCTGCACGATCTGAATCAGGCCGCCGCATACAGCGATGAAATCGTGTTGATGCGCGCGGGCCGCATCGTCGCGCAAGGCACGCCGGACGCGATCATCGACCCGCAGCATCTCGAAGCGACCTTCGGCGTGCCGATGCTGCGCATCGCGCATCCGCAGACAGGCGCGCCGATGTGCGTGCCCGCGCATGCCGAAAGCGACGAACTGGCAAGCGCGTCCGACGACAAGGGCCTTGCCGCATGACCACGCTTGCCGCAAGAAAACGCATGCAGCGCGCGCAAACACGCGCGCTGCCGCGCTGGCGCGAGGCACAGCATAGCCGCGTCGGCGTGTTGACGTGTACGCTGCTCGCGTTGATCGTGATCGTCGCCGCGTTGCGCCTCGCCCCGGATCTGTCGATGCTGCTGCACGCCGCAACGTCGAATGCAGCGCATGACACCGACGAACACGCGCTCGCGCATGTGCTGCTGTTCAATCTGCATTTGCCGCGCGTGCTGGCCGCATTGGTGGCGGGTGGATGCCTTGGTGTGTCGGGTGCGCTGTTCCAGTCGCTGACGCGCAATCCGCTCGCGTCGCCGGATCTGCTTGGCATCACGGGCGGCGCGCAGCTCGGCCTGCTCGCCGCGATGCTGATACCGGCGTTGGCGGGCACGGCTTCCGTGCCGCTGCTGTTCGGCTGCGGCCTGGTCGCCGCCGCGTGCGTCGCCGCGGCAGCGGGCGGCTGGCGCGCGACGCCGTTGCGCATGGTGCTCGCGGGCAGTGTCTGCATGTTGCTGTTCTCGGCCATCTCGACGCTCACGCTCGCGTTCTTCGAGCAAAGCATCGCGGGCGTCGCGCTGTGGGCGAGCGGCAGTCTTTATCAACCGGGCGCGGACGGACTGGTTACCGCGGTGCTGTGGCTGCTGCTGCCGCTCGCGGCGCTGCCCTTCGTCGTGCGTCCGCTCGACCCCATCGCGCTCGGCGACGACGCCGCGCTTGCCGTCGGCGTACGCGTCGATGCAGCGCGCTTTTATGCGCTGCTCGTCGCGATCGGCTTCGCGAGCGTCGCGGTGAGCGTTGCAGGGCCGATGTCGTATGTCGGGCTGATCGCGCCGAATCTGTTGCGTCATCTGCGCGGCTCGCGCTCGACGCGACTTGCCGCGCTCGCGCCGTTGTCCGCGCTGGTCGGCGCGCTGCTCGTACTCGCAACCGATAGCGCCGTGCTCGCGCTCGATCTGGACGGCACGCTGTCGACGGGCGTGGCAATCGCGGTCGTCGGCACGCCGCTGATGCTCGCGATGATCCGTCACGGCGGCGCATGGACCTCGGCGCTTACGCAAGCTGCCGACGCGCCCGCGCAATCGGCGCGCGGCCGTTTCGCTACATGGATCACGGGACATTCTCCGCTTGGCGCTGGTTTGATCGTCATTGCCGTTGCGGCCATTTCGATCTATACCGCAGGCACGTTGGGCGAGACCACGCTCGATCCGTCGCGCTGGCTCGCCGCATTGAACGGCGGCGACAGCGTCGCGCGCATGCTGCTCGATCTGCGTTTGCCGCGCGTGGTGTGCGCGTTGCTTGCGGGCGCGATGCTCGCGGCCAGCGGCGTGCTGATGCAAAGCGTCGTGCGCAATCCGCTTGCCGGGCCGGAAGTGCTCGGTGTTACGCAAGGCGCTTCACTCGCGACGCTCGTCGCCTTGCTGTTCTGGCCGCTCGCCGCGCACGCGACGATTGCGGCGTCGTCGCTGATCGGCGGCGGCGTCACGCTCGTCGCGATTCTCGCGCTGAACCGGCGCATGCGTTATGCGCCGCTTGCGGTCGCGTTGACGGGACTGGTCGTCGGCACGCTGTGGACGACGCTCGCGCAATGGGTGATCGTGCAGGAAAGCGTGCAGCCCGCGCGCTTCGTCGTGTGGCTGGTGGGCGGCACCTACGGACGCAGCTGGAGCGATGTGCTTGCGCTGTTGCCGTGGTGCGCGGTCGCGTTGCCTGCATTCGTGCTGCTGGCGCGTCCGCTCGATCTGCTCGCACTCGGCGACGATCAGGCCGCGTCGCTCGGTTTGCCCGTCGCGCTGCTGCGTCCGCTTGCGCTGACGGTGGCGACTATCGCCGCTTGCGCGGCCGTTGCGGCTGTCGGGCCGATCGGCTTTGTCGGATTGATGGCGCCGCATCTGGCGGCCTTGCTGGGGGCGCGTGCGCATCGGGTGCGCTTGTGGCTCGCGGCGACCTGTGGCGCTGCGGTTCTCGCCGCTGCCGATATCGGCGCGCGCACGCTGCTCGCGCCGCGCGAAATTCCTGCGGGCGTGCTGACGGCACTGATCGGCGCGCCGTATCTGCTCGCGTTGCTGATCGTACAGGCAAGGCGCGAACGCAAGCGCGGACGGTGAACATGTCCTCTGCTGCAAAACCGTTTGCGTCGCTCGTTGCCGATTCGCCGTTCGCCACGTATGTCGAACGCGTGTGGCTCGGCGTGCCCGCTGAAACTTCAAACACCGGCGACGCCGCGCAAGTGCGCGTGCCGCTCACGCAACTCGCGACGCAGCGCGAAGCGATCCTCGATGCAATGCTCTTGCGCTACGGCGGCGATCCCGAACGTCATGCGCGCGCGCTGCTGTCGCAGTGGAGCAAATACTATTTTGGTCTCGCGGTGCCTGCTGCGCTGGTGTCCGCGCTCGTCTTTCAGAGACCGCTCGACATGAACCCCGCGCGCTGCGTGCTGTTGCTGCGCGAAGGCATGCCCGAAGCGCTGTATCTGCCGCACGATGCGCTCGATGACTCGACCGACGATCCCGCGCGCCGTTACGCGTCGTTGATCGATGAACATCTGCGCGGCGTGATCGACGTGCTCGCGAGCATGACGAAGATAGCGCCGCGCGTGCTATGGAGCAACGTCGGCAATCTGCTGGACACGTTCTTTGAGCAATGCGCGGCCATGCCGGGCGCGGCCCGCGACGCCGCGTGGATGTTCGAATCGTGCGCGCTGTTCGGTGGCGACGAGCCGAACCCGCTACGCGTGCCCGTGCGTAACGTCACGCCGCGCTCGGCGCTGCTGCCTGCGCCGTTTCGCGCGCGACGTGTCTGCTGCGTGCGCTATGAAATACCTGGAGAAGATCAACTGTGTGCGAGTTGTCCGCTATTACTCACGATGAGCGACGAAGACCTCGCGCGGCAAGAGGCAATACGATGAAGCAGATGCTGCGCGCGACCGTATGCGCCGCGTGCCTGGCGTTCGCCTGTTCCGCGAGCGCGGCAGGCGTGACACCAGCGCCTCGCGACACGGCCGCGCTCGCGTGCATGCCGCTGTCCGCGAATCCCACTGTGACGCAGGCGAGCGACGCGTTGCCCGCGCATCCGAAGCGTATCGTCGTACTCGAATTCCTCTTCGCTGAAGCGCTCCTTTCGCTCGATGTCACTCCTGCGGGCATGGTCGACACCGCGTATTACCCGTCGTGGATCGGCTATGACGTCGAGCGCATGCAGTCGGTGCCCGACGTCGGCACGCGCCAGGAGCCGAGCCTCGAAGCGATTGCCGCGCTCAAGCCCGACCTGATCATCGGCGTCGGCTTCCGGCATGCGCCGATTTTTGGCGCGCTGAAAACGATCGCGCCGACCGTACTGTTCCAGTTCAGCCCCGAGATGAAGCTCGACGGCGCGCAGGCGACGCAGCTCGAATGGGCGCGCAGGATCTTCGATACGATTGGTTGCATCACGGGGCGCACGGTGCAGGCGCAAGCCATCGAACGGCAGCTCGACGAAGGCCTTGCACGCGATGCAAAGCGGCTCGCCGATGCGGGCCGTACGCATGTCGATTTCGCGTTGTTGCAGGAGCTGGGTTTGCCCGACCGGTACTGGGCCTATACGAGCAACAGCATGGCGGGCGGTGTCGCGAAGAAGCTCGGCGTGACGCTATGGCCTTCGAAGCCGACTCGCGAAGGTACGACCTATCTGACGTCGGAAGATTTCTTGAAACGTCCGCAGACGAGTGTGTTGCTGACGAGCGCAACTGGCCCGGAAGTGAAGCTGGAGGCGAAGCTCGATTCGCCGGTTTGGCGGTTTGTGCCTGCGCGGCGTGAAGGACGCGTGACCTTGGTCGAACGTAATGTGTGGGGGTTTGGTGGGCCGATGTCGGCGTTGAAGTTGTCGCATGCGATGACGGATGCGTTGCTTTTGCTGCCGGCGGCGGCTTTGCAATCGGAAGCTTCCGCTTCGCGGTGATGGTGTTGGTGGTTTGGTTTTGGTTTTGCTTTTCGCTGGCATCCGCGATTTGTTAGCGTGCTTCACACGTCGCCCCTGTGCGGGGCGGCACCTACTTTTCTTTGCCGCCGCAAAGAAAAGTAGGCAAAAGAAAGCGGCTAACACCGCCAGCTCGTGTATTTGCCTGAGGGCCCCCACAGGGTCTTACACTTCACACGGCAATCACGTGACCCACGCGCGTTGCCAGCGCTCTGAATCAGCGCCTCATCCGCTTCACGCACCCACAATCCAGTATGCCGCGCCAGACAGTCCACGGCCGCCCAGGTGGCAAACTGTGTGTCGGCTTCCTGTGCTTCGCACGCGTCACTTCGGACCGATTGCGCATGCGTTCCACCCTGTAAGAGCGCTAACGTACACGTCGCGACAACCTACACACAGTTTGCCACCTAGGCGGCACATACCGTTCGCTGTCGCTGGCCCGTGCAGAAGCATTCGAAGCGGGTGAGGCATTCATTCAAAGCGTTGGCAACAAGCACGAACAGAAAGGCTGCCGTGTGAAGCGTGGGGACGTTGGGGGCCCGTGGATAGAGGTCAAGTGTTGGCGGTGTTAGCCGCTTTCTTTTGCCTACTTTTCTTTGCGGCGGCAAAGAAAAGTAGGTGCCGCCCCGCACAGGGGCGACGCGTGAACAGCAAACACCGTAACGCGGATGCCAGCGCAAATGCCCGACAATCCCACCAGCGTCGCAGACAAAGTAGGTTCCGCCCCGCACAGGGGCAACGCGTGAAGCACGAAGACATAACGCGGATGCCAGCGCAAATGCCCGACAATCCCGCCAGCGTCGCAGACAAAGTAGGTGCCCGCCCCGCACCGGGGCGACGCTTGAAGCACAAAGACATAACGCGGATGCCAGCGAAAAGCCCAGAACACCAAACGGCGACGCCCGCGCCGCGCAGGCACAACACGGATGCCACCAAAAGCAAAAAGCAAACCCCAACCTTCAGCCCGCATCAATCCTGCTCTGCCGCACATCCCCCTGAACGTACGGCACACGTACTGTGCCATTTCCAGCAACTGCACGTGGCACACCGTGCGTTTCATTAACGATTGCGCCGTTATCCAGCTTCAGCACGCGATCGGCAAGCGGAAAGTAACGGTCATCATGCGTAATCACGACGACCGTCTTGCCGCGCCCACGCAACTCCGGCAACAGTTGCTCATAGAACACAGCCTTGAACGACGGGTCCTGATCCGCCGCCCATTCATCGAACAGATAGAACGGACGATCCTCCAGATACGCAACGACCAGCGCAAGGCGCTTGCGCTGCCCCGTCGACAGCGCGCGAGTCGAGAACGTGCCATTTTCAACACTAACCTTGTGATCGAGCGCAAGCTTGGCGATCAGTGCATTGGCGCGGGCATCGGCGGCGGCGCGGGCGCCGTCGTTCGTGTCGTCGGGATCGACGATGCCGAGCAGCGTGTCGAACAGATGAAAGTCGTTGAACACCGTCGAGAAGCGCTCGCGATAGGCGGGCCGCGTGTCCCGCGTGACTGGCGAGCCATCCACTTCGATAACGCCGCCTTCCGGCTCATACAGACCCGTCAGCACCTTCGCGAGCGTCGTCTTGCCGCTGCCGTTGCCGCCGACGATGAACACCAGCTCGCCCGGCTTGAACGTCAGATCGATCGGTCCGATGCGGAACATGCGCTCGTCGCGCTCGTGGAAGTACGCGTGCGTGATACCGCGCAGCGTGAACGTGTCAAACGCGGCGGCCTGAGCGCCGCCGGAAACGGCTGCCGGCAAGGCCGCCGCCGCGTGATGCGGTTCCTCGAACTCGGCGAGCACGCGCTCGATGCGCTCAAGCGACACACGCGCCGCGTTGACGGTCGGCAGATTGTTCAGCAGCCCATCGAGCGGCACCAGCATGAACAGGAACACGATCACATAACCAGCGGCCGCTTGCGCGTCGGCATGCACGCCGATGGACGGCAGGAAAGTCGCCGCGCCCAGGAACACATAGAACAGAAAGATGATCCAGCCCACGCCGATCGCATAGGCCACGAACGCGCGGCGCCGATGGTCGCGCACTTCGTTGATCGCAGCACCGAGTTGTCCTTCGACGAATTGCCGCGCGCGCTCGCGATGCAACTTCAGTTCCTTCGCACCCGCGAACAGCGAGCCGAGGTAATCGAACAGTCTGTCTTGCGCGCTGCCCGCCGCTTCGAGCGACGCGATCGCGCGAATATCGCCGACGCGATAACCCAGCGAGCCGACGACGATCGCGCTGAGCGCCAGCACGCAAACGGGCCACGACAGCCACGCGAGATACGCAAGGCAGCCCGCGACGATCGAGCCGTGCATGACGATGTTCGGCAGCGCGAAGAACAGCATCGACACGTTGGTGGCGTCGTCGGTGAGGATCGATTGCACGGGCGCCGCGCCGACACGCTCGACGTCGCGCAACTCGGCAGCCGCGACGCGCGCGGAAACATGCTCGCGCATGCGGCCCATCGTGTCCTGCGAAAGCCCCGCGAACAGCACGCCCGAAACGATGCGTGCGATCAGCGCGACCAGCGCGCACGCGGCGAAACGCAACGCGAGCGGAAGATCTGCAGCGGTGGGCGCGCTCAGCGCTCGGTTGAGCGTCGCGACCAGCAGCACGCTCGATACGCCATTCGCAATGCATGCGACCAGCGCGAGCGCAAGCGCGCCGCGCGAGCGTCGTAATAGCGACAACAGCAGACGGGTAGCGGGTTTGTTCGGGCGATCCGAACCATTCACGGGCGGTGCGTTGGAAGCAGTCATCGAAAGCGGGCGTGAGAGTGAAGGCGCGCAGAGCGCATGAAGGGTCATCAATCGAATAGACGTTTGGGCATCGAAAAACTTTAGTTAAATCGCCGCGAGCGCGAGCAATCAAGGACTCCGCAGAATTTATTCCACCAAAGGGGTAAATTTTTTTTCGCGCGATTCGTCACCTGTGTGAAGCCGCTGAAATTGGGACCGGGACAAACCGCTTCCCGATGCAGCGGCATAGCGGCCTTGCCGAAGGACTTCACACGAATGACGACTTTTCCGACTGCCTTGCATCAGCGACTGTGCGAACTCGCGCGCAGTACACCCAACGCACCCGCGCTCGCCGCGTTTTCGCCGCATACCGTGCGCCTGTCGCGCGGCGAACTCGACGCTCGCGCGTCGCACGTCGCAGCGGTGTTGCGCGCGCGTGGCGTGGGTGCGGAAGTGCGGGTGGGCGTGTGCATCGACAGGTCGTGCGATCTGTTCGTCGCGTTGCTCGCCGTGCTGAAGGCGGGCGGCGTGTTCGTGCCGCTCGATCCGCGTCATCCCGCGCAACGTCTCGACTGGATGGCGCGCGACGCGGGTCTGCGGCATGGCATCGTCACGCGCGCTGCGGACGCAACGATGCGCGCCAGGTTCGAGCACTGCATCGAAGTGGATGCGATCGACAGCACGCAAGCCGTTACATTCGACGATGCGCAGGTTCATCCACGTTCGGCTGCGTACATGATCTACACGTCGGGTTCGACGGGTACGCCGAAAGCCGTGATCGTCGAGCATGGTCCGCTTGCCGCGCATTGCGATGCCGTGATCGATGCTTATCCGATGACGGACGCGGACCGCGTGCTGCATTTCGCTTCCGTGAATTTCGATCTCGCGCACGAGTATTGGCTCGCGCCGCTTGCCGCAGGCGCGAGCATCGCGATCACCGCGCCCGGCACGGTCGCGCCCGACGATGCACGTGCGTTGGTCGAGCAGGAGCGCGTGACGATCGCCGCGTTTCCGCCTGCCTATCTGCGTGAATTCGCGCAAGCCGCGCGACGTCATGGCGTGCCCGCTGCATTGCGCGTGCTCGCGTTCGGAGGCGAAGCGATGCCCGGCGATGTATTCGCCGATATCAGGCAAACGTTTAACGACGTGCGTTTGATCAACGGCTATGGTCCGACGGAGACCGTGATCTCGCCGATGCTCTGGCCACTCGATGCTCAAGCTGCCTTCAGCGACACGTCTTGCGCATCGTTGCCGATCGGCAGGCCGATTGGATTGCGCACGGCTCGCGTCAGCACGCCGGGATCGGCTGATGGCGCGTCGATCGGCGATGGATCGACAGGCGAGCTGCTGCTGGGTGGCGCATGTCTCGCGCGCGGCTATCACGGACGCGCGGCGCAAACGGCCGAGCGGTTCATCCCCGATGCGGACGGCGCGCCAGGCTCGCGCGTGTATCGCACCGGCGATCTCGCACGTCTGCGCGCGGACGGCGCTTATGACTACATGGGCCGCATCGACGATCAGGTGCAGATTCGTGGCGTGCGCGTCGAGCCCGGCGAGATCGCACAATGTCTGCGTTCGCATTCCGGTGTGCGCGATGCGGCTATGCTCGTTGAACAGAGTGCAACGCGCGTGCAGTTGACCGCCTGTGTCGTGATTGAAAGCGCAGCTGATGAAAGCGCGTTGCGCGAGCATCTGTTGCGGCACTTGCCGGAAGCCTGGCAGCCGCATCGCTTTGCGCTGCTCGATGCACTGCCTTATACGCTGAATGGCAAGCTGGATCGCGAGTTGCTGCGCGCACGCGTTGCGTCGCAAACGGCGGTTGTGTCGTATCGCGAGCCGCAAGGCAAAACGGCGCGCAAGCTCGCTGCGATCTGGCAGGCGATCCTGGGCGGCGAACCTGTTGGCCTGGATGACAGCTTCCATGCGCGCGGCGGCGACTCGATTGCGATCATGCGCTTGCAAGCCGCGATCCGCGCGGAACTGCGCGTGAATCTGCGGTTGGATGCGCTGTTCACAGATCGCTCGCTCGAACAACTCGCGGCGATCGTCGATGCGAGCGAAGTGGAAGACCTTACGCAGCCGCTTCCATTGAAAGCGGCCGCGCGAAGCACGACGGAGACCGATTACACGGACTATCGCGCGTCATTTGCACAGCAGCGTTTCTGGGTGCTCGCGCAAACGCGCGACGCTGGCGACGCTTATCACATCGCGGCGCACTGGAACATTCGCGGTTCGATCGATCGCGCGTTTCTGGAAAACGCGCTCGCGCAAGTGATCGTGCGTCACGAAGCGTGGCGAACGACGCTGCACGAAGACGACAACGGCATCGTGATGCAGCGCGTTCATGCGCGCATCGCCGTGTCTGTTGATCAAAGTGATCTGCGCGGCACCGCGCTTGAGTCACGCAAGGCACGCGCAAGCGAACTCGCCGACGAACACGCGACGCGACCTTTCGATCTGCAACACGGCCCGTTGCTGCGCGCATCGCTCGTTACGCTCGCTGATGACGAGCATTGCCTGATGTTGACGGCGCATCACGCGATCAGCGACGGCTGGTCGTCGCGTTGCGCGTTCGCTGAACTGGCGGAAGCCTACGCTGCGTTGTCGGAAAACCGCGCCGCTGCATTGCCCATGCTCACCGCGCAATACGCGGACTTCGCGCAATGGCAGCGCGAATGGCTCGACGGCGCCGAACGCGAGCGGCAACTCGGCTATTGGCGCGACACGTTGAAAGATGCACCCGCGCCGCTCGCCTTGCCCATCGATTGCACAGTACCCGCAGAGCGCACGCTCATCGGCAAGCGCGCTTCGCGGCGTCTCGATCAGCATGTATCGGCGGCAGTGCGCGATCTCGCAAGCGGCGCGCACGCATCGACATTCATCGTGCTGCTGACGGCATTGCACGCATGGCTGCATCGGCTGACGGCTGCGACGGATGTCGTGATTGCCGCGCCTGTCGCCAACCGTCAGCGCGCCGAAGTGGCGAATCTGCTCGGACTTTTCATCAACACCTTGGCGTTGCGCGCACGCGTGTCGCCACACGCGCCGTTCAATGCGTTGCTCGCGCAAGTGCGCGACACGACGCTCGGCGCATACGCAAACCAGGACATCCCGTTCGATCAGGTGATCGATGCCGTCAGGCCGCCCGTGCGGCGCGGCGAAGAATGGCTGCGCGTGAAGTTCGCGCAGCAATTCGTGTTCGATGAACTCGTCGCGTTGCCGGGTGCCGTCGCAACGTTGACGCCCGGCCCCGACAACGCGGCGCGCTTCGACTTCGCGCTGGATTTCACCGACGACGCGCGCGGTATCGAACTGGTCGCGGCATGGGCGACGGATTGCATCGACGATGCGACCGCGCAGGCATGGCTCGACAGTTTCGTTGCGCTTCTGACGGATAGCGTGGCGAATCCTGCGTTGGCTGTCAGTTCGCTCGCTTGTGCCGAGCCTCGCAGCAACCTGCTGCAAGGCCGCGCGCAGACGTTCGAGTTCGCTGATGTCGTTGCGGCGTTCACATATCACGCGAATGCAACGCCAAAGCAGATCGCCGTCACGGACGCGCAACGCCAACTCACATTCGAGGAGCTCGACCACGCTTCGTCGCGTGCCGCCCGCGCGTTGATCGAACACGGCGCAGGCGCGGAACGGGCTGTTGCGCTGTGCATCGACCGCTCTGTCGATTTCGTCGTCGCGTTGCTCGCCGTCTTGAAGTCGGGCGCGATGGCCGTGCCGCTTGATCCCGCGGCGCCGCGTGAGCGTATCGAAGCGTCGATCGCCGCATGTGACGCACGCTGCGTGATCGTGGCAACCAATGCATCACAGATCGAAACCAAAGCGCCTGTCCTGTCGCTCGATACGTTGATCGACACACACAGCGAAGCCGCATGCGCTTCCGTTGCGCCCGAACAGGCCGCTTACCTGATCTACACATCGGGTTCGACGGGCGCGCCGAAGGGTGTCGTCGTTTCGCATCGCGCGCTTGCCGACTACGTGCAGGGCATGCTCGACGAGCTGAAGTTCGTGCCCGGCGCGAGCATGGCGATGGTGTCGACAGTTGCCGCCGATCTCGGCCATACCACACTGTTCGGCGCATTGTGCTCGGGCCGCACGCTGCATCTGCTGCCGAAAGAAGCCGCGTTCGATCCCGATCGCTTTGCCTCGACGATGCGCGAGCGTGGCGTCGGCGTGTTGAAGATCGTGCCGAGCCATCTGCATGCGCTGCTCGAAGCGCAACAGCCCGCCGATGTTCTGCCGTCGCACGCGCTGGTGCTGGGCGGTGAGCCGCTGCCGTGGACGCTGATCGAACGGATCACGTCGTTGCGGCCTGCGTGCCGCGTGATCAATCACTATGGCCCGACGGAAGCGACCGTCGGTGCGCTCACGTTCGACGCGACCGCGAACATGAGCGGCGCGAGCGCATCGGCAGGCGTACCCACGGGACGTCCGTTGCCGAACTCGCGCGCGTTCGTGCTCGATGCGAACGGCGCGCCCGTTCCTGTGGGTGGAATCGGCGAACTGTATCTGGGCGGACCGGGCGTTGCGCGCGGCTATCTGGGCCGCGCCTCCGCGACTGCGGAGCGTTTCGTGCCGGACGCAAGCGGTACGCGCATGTACCGCACGGGCGACCGCGTGCGCCTGCGCGCGGACGGCGCGATCGACTATCTGGGCCGTCTCGACGATCAGGTGAAGATTCGCGGCTATCGCGTCGAGCCCGGCGAAGTGAGCGCGACGTTGCGCGCGCTCGACGGCGTCAGGCAGGCGGAAACACTGGCAATCCATGAAGATGGCCGCGCGCGCCTCGCGTCGTTCGTCGTTGTGCAAGGTGCGAGCGATGAAGCATCGCTGCGTGCGCAACTCGCCGCGCGACTGCCCGACTACATGGTGCCCGCGACGTTGACGCTGTGCGACGCCTTCCCCGTCACCCCGAACGGCAAGATCGACCGTGCGAAGCTGCGCAAGCTTGCGCAACAGCCTGTCGTGCAATCGGCAAGCGAAGCACCGCTCGAAGGCACAGAGCGAATTCTCGTGGACGTATGGAAAGAAGTGCTGCGTGCGGAGCGCGTGGGCCGCGACGACAACTTCTTCGAACTGGGCGGCGATTCGATTCTCGCGTTGCAGGTGATCGCGCGTTCGCGCAAACGCGGCGTGCGCTTCACGCCGAAGCAACTGTTCGACAAGCCGACCGTCGCGCAACTGGCGCAAGTCGCACAAGCGGTTGCCGTCGCCGAGCCGAAAGCGGAAACGCGCGCTGTTTCAAAACCGGATGCCTCGCATGTCGCGTTGACACCCGCGCAGCAGCGCTTTTTCGAGTTGACGATTCCCGTGCGTCACCACTGGAATCAGGCCATCGAACTGCATGCGACCGAACGCTTCGATCTCGACGCATTCGCGCAGGCATTTGACGCGGTGCTCGCACATCACGACGCATTCCGCCTGCGCTTCACACAAGACGCGTCCTCTTCGTGGAGCGCGCGCTACGCCGACAAGCCGTTCGACACGCTGCCCCTCGTCGCCATTGAAGCCCGCGACGAGCACGACGCGCTCGCGCAATTCGACGAGTTGCAGCGTAGCTTCGATCTCGCGCGCGGTCCGCTTGCGGGCGCGCTCGTCGCGATGCTGCCCGATGGCACGCCGCGCGTGTGGATCGCGGTTCACCATCTGATCGTCGATGGCGTGTCGTGGCGCGTGCTGCTCGAAGACCTCGATGCCGCCTACGTCGCGGCACGCGAGCGGCGTGCCATCAGGCTCGCGGCGCAAGGCGCGCATGCGTCGGACTGGGCGCAACGTCTCGCCAGCAATGCAGCGGCGCTTTTCAGCAAAGAACTGCCGTACTGGACCTCGATGCAGCACGCGAACGCCGCCGTGCCGTTCGACAATCCGCAAGGCACGGCGACCAATGCCGACGCATGCACGGTCGAATGGACGATCGACGCCACGCTCACGCAGACGCTGCTCACCGATGCGAACGCCGCATGGCGTACGCAAACGATCGATCTGCTCGTCGCTGCGCTCGCTCACACGCTGGGCGCAAGTGTCGAAGCGAATTCGCTGCTGATCGAACTCGAAGGGCACGGACGCGAAGCGCTGTTCGAAGACTTCGACGCGAGCCGCTCGATCGGCTGGTTGACGAGCCACTATCCTGTCGCCCTGCCCATCAGCGCATCGAGCACCGACACGCTGACAGCCGTAAAGGACGCATTGCGCGCGGTACCGAACAAGGGTGTCGGCTTCGGCGTGCTGCGCTATCTCGCCGATGACGCGACGCGAACGAAGCTTGCCGCGCTGCCGCGTCCGCGCGTGACTTTTAATTACCTGGGCCAGTTCGGCGAAACATCGACCGAGCGCGCGCTGAACGCACGCTTCGGAGGCGCAGGCTGCGAGCGCGATCCAGCCGGGCCGATGTCGAATGCACTGGCGATTCACGCGCATATCGACGGCGCGCGCAAGCTCAAGGTGCATTGGGTCTATAGCGCGGCGATGTTCGAGGCCGGCACGGTCGAAAAACTTGCGCGCACATTCGAAAGCACGCTGCGCGATATCGCGGCGCGCTGCATCGAACGCGTGTCGAAGCGCGGTGCGAGCGCCACGCCCGCTGACTTTCCGCTTGCGCAGCGCACGGGTCTCTCGCAGCCGATGCTCGAGCGCCTCGACCTCGATTTGCGCACCGTCGACGATATCTATCCGCTGTCGCCAATGCAGCAGGGCATTCTGTTCCACTCGCTGTATGCGCCTGACCGCACCACGTACGTCAATCAACTCGTCGCGACGCTGACGTCGCCGGATATAGCGCGTGTGACGGACGCATTCAATCGCGTCGTGCCGCAACACGACATCTTGCGCACGAGCTTCTGGCATGACGCCGACGTGCCGCTGCAGATCGTGCATCGTCAGGCGAAGTTGCCCGTCGCCGTGCTCGACTGGCGTGGCCGCGATGCGCAAGACGCGAACTTCGAGCAATGGCTGACGAAAGATCGTGCGCAAGGCTTTGATCTGTCGCAAGCGCCGCTAATGCGCGTGACGCTTGTCCGCCTCACCGACGACGAATGGCGTCTCGTGTGGACGCGTCATCACTTGCTGCTCGACGGCTGGAGCACGGCGCGCATGTTTGCCGACGTGTTGCGCGATTACATGAGCGAGCGCCGCGCGTTTTCGTTCGGCCAGGCGGCACGGCTGCGTTACCGCGATTTCATTGCATGGCTCGATGCGCGCGATCACGATGCCGACAAGGCATTCTGGCTCGAACGACTCGCCGGTTTCGACGAACCGACGCTGGTCGCGCCGAACGTGTCGCCGGAGCCGACCGCCTCTGTGCCGCATGAGGTCTGGCGCGCGCAGTTCGATGCCGCCACGACCGCAAAGCTGACCGCACTCGCGCGCAGCCTCAGGCTGACCGTGAATACGCTGGTGCAGGGCGCGTGGGCGCTCGCGTTGCAGCGCATGACCCATCACGCGACGGTCGCATTCGGCGCGACCGTCGCGGGCAGGCCCGATGCGCTGCCCGACGTCGACAGCGTGCTTGGCCTTTTCATCAATACATTGCCCGTCATCGCCACGCCTGCGCCGCAGCGGCGCATCGCCGACTGGCTCGCGGACCTGCAACGCGACAACGCGGCCAATGCCGAGCACGCGCATACACCGCTCTTCGACATACAACGCTGGGCCGGACAGGGCGGCGGCGCGATGTTCGACACACTGGTGGTGTTCGAAAACTATCCCGTCGATCCGGCTTGGTCGGCGAACGACGAACGCGCGCTGCGTCTGTCGGACATTCACAGCGTCGAATCGACGGATCTGGCCGTCACGCTGGTCGTTCAGGCCGGCGACACGCTGACGATCGACTACGGCTACGACACGGCGCGTATCGACGAAGCGCGCGTGCGGACGCTGCATCGCGCGTTCAATGCCAGCATTGAAGCGTTCATCGCCGATCCACATGCGCTGCTGGGTAGCGTGTCGATCGCGACACGCGACGAATACGCGCAACTCGCGCGCCTTAACGATACCGCGCACACGTGGCGCGATGAACAACAACTGGCGCTTCATCGTCAGTTCGAACGGCATGCTGCTGCGACGCCAAATGCGATCGCGCTGGACTTCATCGACGCCAACGGAACACGCGCGCACATCACGTATGCCGAACTCGATGACCGCGCGAACCGCGTGGCCGCTGCATTGCTGAATGCAGGCGTCAAGGCGGACAGCGTAGTAGCGCTATGCGTCGAGCGTTCAGTCGAAATGGTGGTCGCGCTGTTCGGCGTGTTGAAAGCGGGTGCCGCGTATCTGCCCGTCGATCCCGACTATCCCGCCGATCGCATCGCGTATCTGCTCGACGATGCGCAGCCCGCCGTCGTATTGACTCAACGGGCGCTGCATGCACGCGTTGTCGCTTCGATCCGCAGCGACAGCGCGCATGTGCTGTGCGTCGAAGAACTCGATGCGAACGCCGCGCTCGAAGCGCCCATCGCCGTCGAGTCCGATCAGCTTGCGTATCTGATCTACACATCGGGCTCGACAGGCAAGCCGAAGGGCGCGGGCAATACGCATCGCGCGCTCGCGAACCGGATCGCGTGGATGCAGGACGCGTATCGTCTGACGCCGCAGGATGTCGTGATGCACAAGACGCCATTCGGCTTCGACGTTTCAGTGTGGGAATTCGTGTGGCCGTTGTCGGCCGGCGCGACGCTGGCCATCGCCGCACCAGGCGATCATCGCGACCCCGCACGCCTCGCGTCCGCGATCGCGACCTTTGGCGTAACGACACTGCATTTCGTACCGTCGATGCTTGGCGCGTTCCTCGGCCATCTGAAGGACTTCGATGCCGCCGCGCAATGCACGAGCATCGCGCGGATCGTGGCCAGCGGCGAGGCGCTGTCGCCCGAACTCGTGGCGCGCGCGCGCGTGCTGCTGCCGCAAGCGCAATTGCACAACCTGTACGGCCCGACGGAGGCCGCGATCGACGTATCGCACTGGACCTGCACGGAGGCCGATGCACAGGCCGTCGCAGTCCCCATCGGCAAGCCGATTGCAAACATCCAACTGCATGCGCTCGATGCGTCGCTGCATCCGTTGCCCGCAGGCGCAATCGGTGAACTGTATCTGGGCGGCGTCGGGCTTGCGCGTGGTTATCTTGGGCGCGCCGCGCTGACGGCAGAGCGCTTCATCCCCGATCCGTTCACGCCGGGCGCGCGTCTCTATCGCACGGGCGATCTCGTGTCCCGGCGCGCGGACGGCGTGCTCGACTATCTCGGCCGGGCCGATCAGCAGGTCAAGTTGCGCGGCTTGCGTATCGAGCCGGGCGAAATCGAAGCGCTGTTGCGCGCTGCGCCCGGCGTGCATGACGCCGTCGTAATCGTGCGCGATGAGCAGTTGATCGGCTATGTCGCGCGACGCGCCGAAGAAGCGTTCGACCAAGCGGCGCTGTTCGCGGCGTTGAACGCACAGTTGCCTGCCTACATGGTGCCCGCGCATGTGATCGAACTCGACGCGCTGCCCGTCACGCCGAACGGCAAGTGCGACCGCAACGCATTGCCTGCGCCGTCGCTACAAACAGCAGAAGTGGCCGAACCGCAGACCGACACCGAGCGCGAACTCGCCGCGATCTGGACACGCGTGCTGCGCATCGACGCAAGCCACGCGATCGGCCGCGACGCTGACTTCTTCGCGCTAGGCGGACATTCGCTGCTTGCGACGCAGGCGAACGCGCAAATCAATCTGCACTGGTCGCTCGCGCTGCCGCTGCGCACGCTGTTCGATGCCCGCACGCTGTCGCGTTGCGCGGCTGCCATCGACGCGGCGCTCGAAGCGCGCGGCGCTCACTCACTCGACGACGCAGCGCGCGCGATCGACGCGCTGCTCGGTGAACTCGAAGCGCAATGAGGAACGATCGAATGACATCCAAACCCGATCTGCTGGCGCTCGCCGCGCGTTTCGCGCAATTGCCGGACGCGCAGCGCAAGCTGTTTATCACGAAGCTCGGTGAAGCGGGCATCGACTTTCGCGTGCTGCCCATTCCGGCGCGCGTGGACCGTTCGTCGGCCGTGCCCGCATCGTTCGCGCAGACGCGGCTGTGGCTGCACGCGCGCATGATCGACGAGCCGGCGGCGTATCACGTGACGAGCCGGCTGCGGCTCGACGGCGAACTGAATCGCGCGGTGCTGCGGCACGCATTCGATGCGTTGATTGCGCGTCATGAAGCATTGCGCACCACCTTTGCCGAATCCACAGATGGCGGCGTCGAGCAGGTCGTGCAAGCGCCTGCGCGTTGCCCGTGGCGCTTCACCGATCTGTCGCGCGCGGCGAACGACGAGCGCGAACGCATCGCCTCGGACATTGCGGCGAAAGACGAAGATCAACCGTTCGATCTGGCCCAGGACTCACTCGTGCGCGTGCATCTGATCGCGCTCGACGACTCGACACACTGGCTCGTGCTGACGATGCACCACATCGTCTCGGACGGCTGGTCGATCGACGTGCTGCTCGACGAGCTGGCCGCGTTCTACCGTGCGTACGCCAACGGCGAAACTGTTGCGCTCGCGCCGCTGCCCGTTCAATACGCGGACTTTTCGCTGTGGCAGCGCCGCTGGCTCGACGCGGGCGAGGCTGAACGTCAGCTGCAATTCTGGCGCGAGCAGGTGCGAGCGGACGCGGGCGTGATCGCATTGCCCGGCAGCGGCGCGCGCCCGATGCAGCGCAGCGCGCGCGGGGGACGTCATTACTTCACCATCGATGCAACGACGGCACAACGTGTTCGCACGCTCGCCCAAGCGCGTCGCGCGACGCCGTTCGCGGTGTTGCTCGCGGCCTTGCACGCATTGCTCGCGCGGGCGAGCGGCGAGTCGCACGTGCAGATCGGCGTGCCCGCCGCGAATCGCGAGCGCGGGGAAACGGCGGGGCTGATCGGCTTCTTCGTCAATACGCTCGCGGTGGGCGCACACGTCGATATGCGCAAGCCGTTCGACGCATTGATCGACAACGTGCAGCGCGCGCTCGTCGATGGTCAATCGCACCAGGACGTGCCGTTCGAGCAGGTGGTTGAAGCGCTCGGTGTGCCGCGCAGCGCGAGTCATCATCCGTTGTTTCAGGTGATGGCGTCGTATGCGGCGCGCCGCGCGTTGCCCGCATTCGACGACGTGCGCGTGACCGATCTCCCGTTTGGTGCGCCGTATGCGAAGTTCGATCTGACGCTCGGCTTCGAGGAACGCGAAGACGGCGCGCTCGATGCCGCGTTCGTCTATTCGACCGATCTGTTCAACGCGCAGGCCGTGCAGCGGATTGCGGGCGAGTACGCACAGTTGCTCGACAGCGCGCTTGCGTCGTCGTACGCGCCCGTAGGTGACCTCGAATGGCTGACGCGGGACGAACGTGAGCAACTGGATGCGTGGAACGCGTATGAACATGCAGACGGGCCGTTTGTCCCCGTGCATGTGAAGCTCGCCCAGCACGCGAAGAAAAAGCCCGACGTGAGCGCGGTGATGGACGCACACAAGACGCTCACGCGCGCCGAACTCGACGCACGCGCCGCGCGGCTCGCGGCGCGGATGATGGCGGCGGGCGTGGGCGCGGAAACACGAGTCGGCATCGCAGTCGGCCGCTCGACGGATCTGTTCGTTGGGCTGCTGGCCATTCTGAAGTCGGGTGGCGCGTTTGTGCCGCTTGATCCGACGCATCCGCGCGACCGCCTTGCGCATATCGTCGACGATGCGTCGATCGAGCATGTCGTCACCGAGCGGCGCCATGTGCCGAAGCTTCCACTGCGGCACGGCACCCGCGTATGGCTGATCGACGCGGAAGACGAGCCGGCGCAAGACGACGTTACATACAACGAACCGGCCATTGCACCGACGCAGGCCGCGTATCTGATCTACACGTCGGGTTCGACGGGCAAGCCGAAGGGTGTCGTGGTCGATCACGCATCGATCGCGATGCACTGCGCGGCGATTGCCGCGCGCTACGGCATGCGCGAGAAGGACCGTGTGCTGCACTTCATGTCGATCAATTTCGACGGCGCGCATGAATGCTGGCTCGCGCCGCTGACGGCGGGCGTCGACATCCGCATCACCGACGATGCGTTGTGGCCACCCGCGCAAACCTGCGAAACGATCGCGAGCGAACGGATCACGATTGCTGCATTCCCGCCGAGCTACGCGCTGCAAATGGCCGAATGGGCGCGCGCGCATGGCGCGCCGCGTTCGCTGCGCTCGCTCACGGTCGGCGGCGAGGCGACCTCGCGCGAAGCGTTCGCCGCGCTGCGGCAGGCGTTTCCCGATGTGCGCGTCGTGAACGGTTATGGTCCGACGGAGACGGTGATTACGCCGTTGCTGTGGATGATCGACGCGCACGAAGACGCGAGCGATATCGCGGATGCCGCGTACTTGCCCATCGGCACGCCCGTCGGCGAGCGCACCGCGCATGTGCTCGATGCGAACCTGCGGCCGTTGCCGGTTGGCGTGACGGGCGAACTGTATCTGGGCGGCACGGGCGTCGCGCGCGGCTATCACGCGCGCGCTGCGCTGACGGCTGAGCGCTTCGTGCCCGATCCATTCGGGGCGCCGGGCGCGCGGCTGTATCGAACGGGCGATCTGGTTCGGCGGCGTGCGAATGGCGTGCTGGAGTTTGTCGGGCGTATCGATCATCAGGTGAAGGTGCGTGGGTTGCGTATCGAGCTTGGCGAGATCGAAGCGCGCCTGATGGCGCACGACGATGTGCGTGACGCGGTGGCCGTGGTACGCGGCAGCGGCGCGGACGCTGCGCTCGCTGCGTATGTCGAACTCAGCGACGAGGCGCGCAAGCGCAGCGAGCGAATCGATGGCGATGCGCTCGCAGCGCATTTGCGCCGCGCGTTGCCGGACTATATGGTGCCGTCGCATATCGTCGTGCTCGATGCGCTGCCGCGCAACGCGAACCGCAAGATCGACCGCGCGGCGTTGCCGGAGCCGGTGCGCGTCGAGCGTGCGTTCGATGCGCCCGCAGCGGGCATCGAAACGGCACTCTCGGCGATCTGGTGCGAAGTGCTGCGCGTCGAGCGCGTGGGCCGCGCCGATCATTTCTTCGAAATGGGCGGCCATTCGCTGGCGGCCGTGAGCGTGGCAACGCGCGTCAGCGAACGGCTCGCGCACGACGTGCCCGTTCGCACGCTGTTCGAAGCACCGACGCTCGCTGCGTACGCGCAACGCGTGGCCGAAGCGCCGCGTGTCGGGGCGCGCGAGGACGAGCGTCACGAGCCGGAATCGAAAGACGCGAGCGACCTCGCGTTGAGCGATGCGCAACGCGCGCTGTGGTTTCTGTGGCGCGCGCAGCCGGAAAGCGCGGCGTACAACATTCCCGTCGCGCTGCGCCTGCGTGGCGCCGTGGATGCGGCCGCGCTGGAAAACGCATTCGATCACGCAGCGCACAAGCATCCCGCGTTGCGCGCGCGGCTGGTATCGACAAAAGGCGCTGCCGAACCGCGTCAGGTGATCGACGCGCATCGTCGCGTGACGTTGCCCGTCGTCGATCTGCGAGCGATTGTGTCGATGGATGAACGCATTGCTGCAGCGACGCAGCTAACAGATGAAGACGCGCTCACGCCGTTTGATCTCGCCAAAGCGCCGCTGTGGCGCGCGCGCCTGATCCGTCTCGCCGACGACGATCATGTGTTGTCGGTCGTGATCCATCACATCGTTGCAGACGGTCATTCGATCGACGTATGGCTCAACGACGTGCAGAGCGCTTATTCGGCATCCGCAACAGGCGAGCCGTTGAGCACGTCGCCGCTGAAGCCCGCATTCGCCTCCCGCACGAAGCCGAGGCAAGCCGACCTCAAGTACTGGCGCGACGCTTTGCGCGACGTACCGTTGATGCGTTTGCCACAGCCTGCGGGCGAGCGTCCCGTTTCGCCCGAATGGAGCGCGGGACGCATCGCGTTCGAGTTCGACGCGCAGACGGTCGAACGCGCGAAGGCGTTGGCGATGTCGTCGCACGCCACGCTGCCGATGCTGTTGCACGCGGTGCTGAACGTCGCGCTCGCACGGCAGACGGGCGCGCTCGATCAGGCTGTCGGCGTACTCGCATCGACGCGCGACGCCGGCACCGACGACGTGATCGGTCTCTTCATCAACGCTGTCGTCGTGCGCACGTCGATGCGCGAAACGGGCTCGCCGCGCGAAGTGATTGCTGCCGTGCGCGAAGCCGCGCTGGGTGCGTATGCGCATGTCGCCGCGCCGTTCGCGCAGGTCGTCGACAGCGTGCGCGCGTCGCGCACCGCGAACGGCAATCCGCTTTTCCAGGTGATGTTCAACTATCTGCGGCCTGCGCAAAGCGATGCGCGCCAATGGCATGGCATCGAAGTGGATGAGTTCAACGACGTGCGTCATCGCGTCGTGTTCGATCTCGAACTCGATATCGTCGAGCATCCGGATGGCCGCGTGACGGGCGCGTTCTCGTATGGACGCGAACTGGTGGCTGGCGAGTTCGTTGCGCGGTTGTGCGCCGACTATCTGGCCGACGTCACGCGCTTTATTGAAGCGCCAGAAGAAGCGATTGTCATTTCGGGCGAGACGCCCATCACCGCGCAGACGAAAGGGCATCAAGCGTCCATCGATCCTTCGCCGCGTGCCGAACGACTCAAGCATGCGCTCGCACGCATCTGGGCCAATACGTTCGACGGTGACGCGCCCAATCACGACGACAACCTGTTCGAAGCAGGCGCGACGTCTTTCGACGTCGTGCGCTTCGTCGATGCGGCGAGCGCGGCGGGCTACGCGATCACGATCGACGACGTGTTCGTCCATCAAACGCTCACGCGCGTGGCCCATGCGCTGGCGCTGCGACTCGACGCGAACATCGAACAGGAAGCACGCGAACCGGCTACGGAGGTGCGCGATGCACGCTGATTTCATACGGAGTGACATGAACACGTTCAAGCAGCCGTCGCTGGCGGCGTATCTGGAAGGCGACGCGATCACGGTGGCCGAAGACGGCCGCGCCGAAGGCATCGTGCTGCACGCGCGCTGGACGCGTGAAGCGGGCCTGCGCATCGTCGAATGGTGCAAGGGGATGTCGCCGCTGGGGCAACGCCGCGCGGTCCTGGCCGCGTTGCGCGCGGCATTCGGCGCGAGTCGCGACAGCAAGTCCGTCGCGCTCGATAACGACAAGCTGCATCGCGACGCGTTCGATGCGCTGCGTCACAGCGGCGTGCTGACCGCGCAGAACCTTTGCTTGCGCGACGCGTGGGCGCAGCAGCCTGATTTGTGGCTCACGCGCGATGCGTCGACACCGCACGCGGCGCTGTCCTATGCGATGACGGACGGCGCGCGGCACCCGCGGCGCGCGCCTTATGTCGACGGCATCGTGTATGCGCGCGATGTGCCCGAGTTCGGGCATCGCTTCACGTTGCACACGGCTTCCGTCGCACAGCACCTCGAACACCTGCATGCGTGGATGAACGAACCGCGCGTCAATGCGTTTTGGGGCGAGGCAGGCACGCTCGACGCGCATCGCGCGTACCTCGAACGCGTGCTGTCGACGCCGCATGTGCATCCGTTGATCGGCGCGTTCGACGGCGAGCCGTTCGGTTACTTCGAAGCGTACTGGGCGAAGGAGGACCGCATTGCGCCGTTCGCGGCGTCGACGGATTTCGACCGTGGTCTGCACATGCTGGTCGGCGATACACGCTGGCGTGGCGCCGCGTGTGTGGCGGCATGGCTGCCGTCGCTGGTCCATTACCTCTTTCTCGACGATCCGCGTACCCAGGCTGTCGTGTGCGAGCCGCGTCATGACAACGCTCGCATGATCGATTACCTGAAGCAGCACGGCTTTTCGAGCATCGCGCATTTCGATTTTCCGCACAAACGGGCGTTGCTGATGCGCGTGGTTCGGGAAGCGTTCTTCGACGGTCGTCATCTGTGATGCCCCGCTGCGCTTTCCGTCACACGCACAACGTTCGTCGCCACTGGTAGAAGGGAGACATTTCATGAGTCAACGAGAATACATTCACGATCTGATCGGCGTCGGCTTCGGGCCGTCGAATCTCGCGCTGGCCGTGCGCCTCGCGGAAAACGGCGGCGCGCTGGGCGCGCACTGCTTCATCGAACGGCAGCCGGAGTTCGGCTGGCATCGCGGCATGCTGCTCGACGACAGCCGCATGCAGATTTCCTTCCTCAAGGATCTCGTCACGATGCGCGATCCGAAGAGCCGCTTCACGTTCATCAACTATCTGTTCGAGCGTGGACGTCTGCAGGATTTCGTCAACCTGAAGAACTTCTATCCCACGCGGATCGAGTTTCATGACTATCTGCGCTGGGTCGCGAGCGCCTTCGACGATCAGGTGCATTACGGCGAATCGGTCACGCAGATCGAGCCCGTCACGGACGAGAGCGATGCGCGTACCGTCACGCACTTGCGTGTGCATTCGCGCGATGGGCAAGGCAAGGAGCGTCATCGGCTGACGCGTGCGTTGTCGGTCGGCATGGGCGGCGTGCCGCAGATTCCTGCGGCATTCGCGGCCTTGCGTGATGCCGCCGTGATCCACTCGTCGAACTATCTGACGACGATCGGCAACGTGATCGGCGACGGCAAGGGCGACACGGCACGGCGTCGCGTCGCTGTCGTCGGCAGTGGCCAGAGCGCGGCTGAAGTGTTCATCGACCTGACGCGCCGCTTCCCGCACGTCGACGCGACGCTCGTGATGCGCGCGCCCGCGCTGAAACCCGCCGACGACAGCCCGTTCGTCAATGAGATCTTCAACCCGTCGTTCACCGATCTCATCTATTCGCAGCCGAAGGACGCGCGCCGCTCGCTGCTCGATACGTTCCGCGACACCAACTACTCGGTGGTGGACCGGCCATTGATCGAGCAGATCTATGAGCTGCTGTATGTGCAAAACGTGAGCGGCATGGCGCGACATCGTCTGCTGAACAATTGCGCGATCGAATCCGTGCGTGAAGTGCAAGGCGCGCAAGGTAATGAAATCGACATGCGTCTGCGCGACAGGATGGACGGCGATGCGCGTGGCGAGCGTTTCGACGCCGTCGTGCTCGCGACGGGCTATCGGCGCGACGCACATCACGCGTTGCTCGACCCGCTCGCCGACGCATTGGGCAAACCCGTCGAGCAATGCGAAGTCGCGCGCGACTACATGCTCGCAACGCCTGCGCATTTCCAGCCGCGTATCTATCTGCAAGGGTGCTGCGAAGACAGCCACGGCCTGAGCGACACGCTGCTATCGATCCTCGCGCGCCGCGCAGACGAAATCGCCGGCTCGCTCGAAGCAGGCAACAACGAAAACAGTTTCGCAGTTCAAGCGCGCACAGGGGCGCAAACCGGGGGGAGCGGCGGCCGCGTGGCTTTCGCTCTTTGACAACAACAAGCGGCGCGACGCGCCGTCATCAATATTCCGAGGTATCAGATGGAGTGGGTCACAGGCACGCAACGGCGTGCCATTGCTGCGGCAGCCAGCATGACTTTTCTCGCCACGGCAACGGGTCACGCGCAGGCGCAACAGGCGCCGGATAACCAGAACAGCGCGCAAGACAAGACAGCGACGTTGCCCGCCGTGAAGGTGCAAGGCGCGGCGGCGGGCGATACGGAAGGCTTCGTCGCGCATCGCACCGCGACAGCGACGAAGACGGATACGCCGCTCGACGAAGTGCCGCAGACGGTGAACATCGTGACGGCGGCGCAAATCGAAGAGCAGGGCGCGACGTCGATCAATCAGGCGCTGCGTTATGTGCCGGGCTTTTCGTCTTACGGCGCGAGCACGCGCTCGGACTGGTACACGGCAATTCGCGGCTTCACGCCGAGTGTGTTCGTCGACGGGCTGCAGGTACCCAATACGCTGAATCTCGCGAGCTGGCGCGTCGATCCGTATCAGGTGGAAAGCATCACGGTGCTGCGCGGGCCGACGTCGGTGCTTTACGGACAAGGCGACCCAGGCTCGCTCGTCGACATTCAGACGAAGCAGCCGACAGCCGAGCGTATCCGCGAAATCGAATTGCAGATCGGTACCGATGCACGCAAGCAGATCGGCATCGACCTGGGCGGCAAGATCGACAAGGACGGCACGCTGACGTATCGCTTCGTCGGCGTGGGGCGCGACGGCAACATGCCGACGGGGCCGAATGCGGATCAACGACTGATGTTCGCGCCGTCGATCAAATGGCAGCCCACCGCCGATACCTCGTTGACGCTGTACGCGACCTATCTGCGCGATAACACTGACGTGTCGGATAACTTCCTGCCCGCGTCCGGCACCATTCTGCCGAACCCGAATGGCGTGATCTCGAACGACCTCTATACGGGCGACGGCAACTTCGCGCGTTATGACAAACGGCAGTGGTCGGTCGGCTATCAGTTCGAGCAGCGCTTGAATCCGACCTGGACGTTCCGACAGAACACGCGCTACATGCACCTGTCGTTGAACAACTCGACGGTGTACGGCGGCGGCCTCGATCCCACCGACCCGACGGAAGCGTCGCTGACGCGTTACGCGGGTCAGTTCCAGCCGAACTACTCGCGCTTCGACATCGACAATCAGGCGCAGGCGCAATTCCACACCGGCTCGATCGAGCATACGGTGCTGCTCGGCTTCGAATACAACCGGCAATTGTCGACGGACAGCGAACAGCTCGCGCTGGCGCCGAGTCTGAACATGTTCAATCCCGTCTACGTTCCCGTGACGTCGGATATCTTCAGCGGGCCGAATTCGTTCGGTTATAGCGATACCAAAACGAAGCTCGACAGCTTCGGCGTCTACGCGCAGGACCAGATCAAGCTGACGCCGCGCATCGTCTTCACGATTGGCGGCCGCCAGGACTGGAGCCGTAACACGACGACAAATACCGTCGCGAACACCGAACAGCGGCAGAACGATCACGCGTTCACGTATCGCGTGGGCGCCGTGTATCTCGGCGATTACGGTTTGTCGCCGTATATCAGCTACGCGACGTCGTTCAATCCCGTGATTGGCGTGAATGCGGACGGCACGCCGTTCCAGCCGACCAAGGGCAAGCAGATCGAACTCGGTTTGCGCTGGCAGCCGTTCAACAAGAACCTGATGTTGAACGCGGCCATCTATCAGATCAACCAGACCAACGTCACGACACCCGATCCGAACGATCCAACGGGAACGTTCAGCGTGCAGACGGGTGAAGTGCGTTCGCGCGGCATCGAGTTCAGCGCCGTTGGCAACATCACGCGCGATCTGAGCATCATCGCTTCGTACGCGTATCAGGATGTGAAGAACATCAAGGCCAACGACGATTCGCTGAACAAGTGGCCAGTCGCGATTCCGTTGCCGCACCAGACGGCTTCGCTGTGGGCCGACTGGACGTGGCACACGGGGCCGCTGACGGGTCTCGGCTTCGGCGCAGGCCTGCGTTACGCGAGCTATAGCGCGGGCGCGGCGGACAACTCGCTGCACGTGCCGGGCTATACCGTGTACGACGCCGCCGTCCACTACAACATCAGCAAATGGCGCTTCGCTGTGAACGCGACGAATATTTTCAACCGCCGCTATGTGACCGGTTGCCAGAGCGCGTTTGCGTGCTTCTACGGCAACCAGCGCACGGTACTGGCGACGGCGCGTTACGACTGGTAAGCGCCGCGACCATTGGATCATTTGAGGAAAGGAAGACAAGCATGAACGCTCGCGTGGCCTTTGAGGAACTTGTTCCGACGCCGGACGGCTTTGCATTGTCGGCGTGGCCGCGCGATGCGGCACCCGTGCAGCTATTGCCCGCGCTCGCGGAGATCTTTTGCCGCGATGCGAAGCGACAGCAGGTGTCGCTGACCTTGCCGTTCGAACATGACGACGACGCGACGCATGCGTTCGTCACGCGTGCGATCCGCGAAGGTATCGTGGATACTGCGGCGCATGAAGGCTCGATGCTGCGGCTCATGACGTCGCGCGCGACCTTCTGGCAGCAGCCGTCGCTGTGGCTCACAGCGCCTTCTTCGGCAGGCATGCCGATGCGCTACACGATGCATCACAACCGGCGCCATCCCGTGCGCGCGCCGAAGCCGAAGGGTACGGTGTATCGGCGCTTCATGCCGACGGTCGGCATGACGTTCACGCTGCGCACGGTCGACGTCGAGCGCGACACGGACCTCTTTCACCATTGGCAGAATCAGGATCGCGTTGCCCACTTCTGGGATTTCAAGGGGACGCGCGAGCAGCATGCGGCGTACCTGGCCGAGCAGTGCGCGGACCCGCATGTGCATCCGCTGATCGGATGCTTCGACGACGAGCCGTTTGCGTACTTCGAGGTCTATTGGGCGAAGGAAGATCGCGTCGCGCCGTTCTATGATGCCGGCGATTTCGATCGCGGCCTGCATCTGCTCGTCGGCAACAGCGACTATCAGAGCGCGGGCAAGCTGCGCGCGTGGTTCAACGGCATCCTGCATTACATGTTTCTCGACGATCCGCGCACGCAACGCATCGTCGGCGAGCCGCGCATCGATCACACGCGGCACATTGCATGGATGCACCGGCTGGGCGCCTTCACGCTGAAGGAGTTCGATTTTCCGCACAAGCGTGCGGCGCTCGTGATCGTCGAGCGCGAGACGTACTTCGGGCAGTTCGGGCCTTGAGGTGTTGCGCGGTTAGACCTGCACCTGCACGCAGTGGTCGACATTGCCGACGCGATTGCGGGCTTGCAGATTGGATCTGAAATAATGTTCTGATTATTTCTGTTAAGAAGGAATAATCTTCCGGTTTGTGGCGGTCGAAACCCGTAAACAGGAAGCCTATCCACAATGTGACCCGGTATATTCTTCCACATGCTTCCTTGCCCGCAACGACAGCGGATTACCCTCCGCCGACGGGCGCCGCGTCATCCGCAAGATGACGCCGGCAGGGGCGGTCAGCGGCGAAACCCACGCCGTGCGACGCGTTCATCGGTCACGGAAGCATTCACCCCTCCTCGCTTTTCTCCTCCCCCTGTTCTCCGCGCTTTTTTGAAAGCATCGACAGACGCTTTTATTACTAAAACAATCTATATTGCAGAAACAAGACCCTTCATCGCGAGACGCGACTCCCATCGGGCTTGTGGTAGACCGTGCCTGCGCGCCACGTCGCATCGTCAGATCATGGCGGTCTTCAGAAGACGGCCATGCTTCAACCAGCAGGGGGGAGCCATGTCTTCGTCACCGCTTTTCGATGCGCCGCACGGTCTTGGCGATTCCGGCGAACAGGTCGATTCGCGTCTGCACAATCACGATCTAGCGCCCGTGCCGCACGCCCGGCGCACGTGGACGGGCTATAGCATCTTCGCGATGTGGATGTCCGACGTGCATAGCGTCGGCGGCTATACGTTCGCTGCGAGTCTGTTTCTACTCGGCATTTCCGGCTGGCAGGTGCTGATTGCGCTGACGGTCGGCATTCTCGTCGTCTACATGCTGATGAACTGGGTGGGCAAGCCGAGCTATATGCACGGCATTCCGTTCCCGGTCATGGCGCGCGTGAGCATGGGCGTGATGGGCGCGAACCTCGCCGCCGTGATTCGCGGCGTGGTCGGTATCGTCTGGTATGGCGTGCAAACTTACTTCGCTTCGAAAGCGGTCGCGACGCTGCTGGTTTTGTTTTTTCCTGCATCGACGGCATTGCAAGGCTTCAGCTTTCTGCGCCTGGACGGTTTGGGGTGGGTGAGCTTCCTGTTCATGTGGTTCTTCCAGTTAGTGATCTTTCAACGCGGCATGGAGACGATCCGCAAGTTCATCGACTTTTGCGGGCCGGCCGTGTATGTGGTGATGTTCGTCTTGATGGCGTGGATACTCTCGCAGGCCGGGCTTGGCAGTTTGAATCTGACGCTCGGCGGTAAAACGCTAACAGGCGCGGAACAGTTCGCGGGCATGGGCAATGCCGTGCTGCTCGTCGTCAGCTATTTCGCTGCGCTGCTGCTGAATTTCGGCGATTTCTCGCGCTTTGCGAAAAGCGAACATCAAATGAAGGTCGGCAATTTTTTGGGGCTGCCCGTCAATTTCATCGTGTTCGCGATCATCACGGTGATCGTGACTTCGGGTAGCGCGACTGTGTTCGGTTCGATGATCATGGACCCGGTGGCGATCGTCGCGCACATCCAGAACAAGGTGGCCGTGGTGATCGGCAGCGTCACGTTTATCGTGGCGACAATGGGCATCAATATCGTCGCCAATTTTGTTTCGCCCGCCTACGACATCGCGAATCTTTTCCCCAAACATGTCGATTTCAAGCGTGGCGGCCTGATCGCTTCCATTCTCGCGGTACTCGTGTGCCCGTGGATATTCGTCGACAGTCCCAAGGCCATTACGATTTTCGTCAGCGTATTCGGCGCCGTGCTTGCGCCGCTCTATGGCGTGATGATGGCCGACTTCTATCTGATCAAAAAACAGCAGGTGCAAACGGCCGAGTTGTACACGATGTCGTCGACAGGCCGCTTCTATTACGACGGTGGCTGGAACAGGGTCGGCGTCGCGGCGCTCGTGCTGTCGGGTTGCATTTCTATTGGCTGGGAATTGTGTACACAACTACTGCACGTCCTGCCTGAAAACAACTTTGGCTGGCTGATCGGCGCGGTGGCGGGCGCGGTTCTCTACGTTGGGATGATGCGCGCTGCCCACAGAACCTGACGCAACTGAAACCGGCCGCATTGGCGCGATAGCACGAATACAGACGCAATAGCGTTATGGACCGATTTAAGCGCTAGTTTGTCTTTAGAGACCGATCAAAGTATTCGATACTCAGGAGTCGATTCGCGACGTGCGATGGCGGGCCACTGTCGTTATATGCGTGCATATCCGACCGTATATGGCGGCAAGGCCACCGAATCGAAATAACTCCATACTGCTACGACTTTCGAACGGACACGAAGATGGACCGGCTTGACGCGTTAAGGCTGTTTGTCGAAATCGCCGAGGCCGGGAGCTTTTCCGCGGCCGCGCGAAAGAGCACGGTGTCGACATCGACAGTCACGCTCGCGCTGCAAAAGCTTGAAGAGGAAGTGGGCGCGCGCCTCATCATGCGCACGACGCGCCGCCTCGCCTTTACCCATGAAGGTCAGCGCTTTCTGGACGACGCGCGCCGCGTACTCGCGGATTGGGATGCCGCGATTCTGAGCCTGCGCGAAGACGGTCCATTGAACGGGCCGATCCGGTTGACCGCCAGCAACGATTTCGGCCGCACGCGCGTCGTGCCATTGCTCGACAAGTTCATGAGCGAGCATCCGCAAGTGCAGGTGTCGCTGCTGCTGACGGATGGTCATGTCGATCTCGTCGATCAACATCTGGATCTCGCGCTGCGCAACGGCCCGCTGATCGACTCGCGGCTTAAGGCGCGGCTGTTGCTGACGGGGCCGCGTGTGGTATGCGCCGCGCCGTCGTATTGGGCGACGCATGGCAAGCCGATGCACCCGGCGCAACTGTCTTCGCACAACTGCCTGATTCTCGCGCGTCCCGATGCGCCGTTTTCGAACTGGCCGTTCGTCGTCGACGGCAAGCAGATTGCGGTGAGAGTGTCCGGCAACCGTGTGGCGAGCGACGGCGGCGTATTGCGCGAATGGGCCGTGCATGGCTACGGCGTGATACTGAAGAACCGCTGGGATATTTATCATGAGCTGATGTCGGGCAGACTCGAAACGGCGCTTGATTCTTTCATCGGCGAGCGCGTCGATCTGTTCGCCGTCTATGCGGGCGCGGTGCCGAGCCGCCGCGTTGGCACGTTTATCGACTTCATTGCGCGTGAACTGTCGGTCGACGATACGCTCGAACTGCATCCGCTCGACAGTCTTCGTCCGCTTTAGCGACGGGCTTCGATTGTTCAGACTTTAATAGACCTTCCGTGACGCCGGTTGCACCGGCTTGCAAAAGCGGGTAGCCTAACTCCGATTGCATTTGTCGGAGTGACTATGTCTCACATCAGCGCAGGCGTCGAATATGGGTTGCACTGCCTGCTTTTTTTGACGGAAGCGGCGCCCGGCGGCGTGGCCGAAGCGAGTGTGCGCGATCTGGCGGAACTGCAAGGCGTGCCCGCCGACTATGTAGCGAAACTGTTTACGAAATTACATAAGGCCGGGCTGGTCATTGCTACGGAAGGGGCGAAGGGCGGTTTTGCGCTCGCGCGTCCGGCAAACCAGATTTCGGTGCTCGACGTGGTGACGGCGATCGATGGCGACAAGTCCTTGTTCGAGTGCCGGGAAGTGCGCACGCGCTGTGCGGTGTTCGGCGAGACGGCACCAACCTGGGCGACGAGCGGCGTGTGCTCGATTCATGCCGTGATGCAGAACGCCGAGAAGCGCATGCGCGAGGCGCTGGCATCGCAATCGCTGGAGGACCTGGCGGTCCGTACGACGGCGAAGGCGCCGCGCACCTATGGCCCGCAAGTCGTGAAGTGGCTGGACGGCCGCACGACGGGCAGGCGGCGCGAGCGTGGTGGTTCGCGCAGTGGTTCAACGCCTGGCGCGCGTTCCTGAGCGACACGCCGTTGACATGACAAAAGGCCGCAGCCTTGAAAGCTGCGGCCTTTTTGTTTTGCGGCTTTGTGCTGACGATTACGCCGTCTCTTGCAACTCGCTGCCCACGCGCGCGCGCTCCCATGCGGCCCAATCGGCTGCGACGCTTGCCAGCTCGGCGTGCGCGCGCTTCAGCGCCTCGATGCGCGCTTCCTGATCCGAGAACTGCAATGGCTGCGCATCAACGAAGCGCGGATCGTTGGCACCGATGAAAGCAAATGCGGCTTTGAGCGCCGGCGTCAGCGCATCCATCGACGAAAACGGGTTCCCGGGACGCAAATCTGCGCCGCGCGTCGTGATGAACAGCACCTTCTGACGGCTCAACTGGCCGACGATGTTTCCGTCCGCGTCCGCCTTGTACGTAATGCCGGGACGCGTGGCGCTGTCGATGAACGCCTTGAATGCCGAAGGCATCGACCAGTTGTACATCGGCATCGCAAACACGAAGGCGTCGGCTTCGAGCAGCCGTTTGCAAAGCGCGTCGGAGGCGGCCAGCGTAGCGCGCATCTCAGCCGTGCGCTCGTGCTCTTCCTTGTAGGTCGCGATGGCAAAGGCCTCGGTGACGTGCGGCGGCGTATCGACCGTGACGTCCAGATAGTCGAGCTCGACATCCACGCCCTCGGCGCGCAGGTTTTCGATGAACTGGCGCGACAGGGCGCGGGAGTTGGACCGTTCGCGCTTGGCGCTCGAATCGACGTGGAAAATTTTCATCTGGATCTCCAATAACTGCGATCAAAGTTGTCGTAGTTGTGAGGATAGAGAGTTTGCCCGCAGTGCGCAACAGAGGGGGCGCGAGCGTGGGTGGACGCGCGTGCGTTTCGAAGGGGCGCAGGAAAGCGGCGACGCCTTACGCGGCAAGGCATTGCGGGGTTGTTGCGCGGCGCGGCGGGCTGATAAGAGAGAAAAACGGGATTCAGTGTTGCGCGGGATGACTGCGGTTGCGACGCAGGTTTCACCTCGGTGCAGTCGTGCCATCGAATGGGCGAACGGGCGCTTTTCGCGTAACCCTTGCAAAAGTCATGCGTATGACAAAGGCACGCAACGCCATAACAGGCCATGCGTACACAGAAGGATGGATGCTGCGCGCGCAACGAATGTTGCCGCGTGAAGCGCATGCGTCAATCGACGACGCGCAGCACCAATATGTGGAAGCGCCGGAGCTTCACAGCCTGTGGCGTTTAAGGTTTGTTCAGGTTTTTCGCCGCACACACAAGAACGTGCATATGACATCAATCGAGCATGATTGCGCTCGGACAGGACGGCACGGCGGATGCCAGAATCATCCTGTCGCGGTTAGCGGGGAAATAGCTTTCGCAAGCCCTTGGTCGAAACACCGGGTCGCCACGCCGGATCGGCATACCCGTCAGCACGCAGAACGAGTCCATGCGTGCGAGACCGATTCGCCATACCTGATCCGCGTAATGACCTGAGCGTGGATCGCTCCAGCACACGCTAAGTGTCTTCGACGACAGTTGTTCAAGAATGGAGATATGCGCCGGCGGTGGCTCGACCTCGACAGGCTCTAACGCTTCAGGCGGTGGCCGCTTGGTCATGCGAAATTTCTTTTTTGGACCGTATTGTGCTTTCCTGGCAGATTCAATAGGTGTGGGCATCAGGACGCCTACCAATGCGCGTCTAACGATATCTTCTTCAACCGGACGAGTCATCATTTCACCTCCGTCACAGAGTTTGGCTGGCGGCACGCTCCTTCGCGGCCGAGGTGCTGCTGCTGACGTCAACAGTGTTGTACGGTGTGGCTCGCAAGGCAGATCAGCGACTTGCCTGCATGGCGCGCAGCGATACGCGAAACCGAGTCCCGACATCAACGCGCCGTGACTCCATATTGGACGTTCAGGCGGCCATACAGCAAGTTAAGCGTTGTTAACCGGAAAGTGCAACGTAATACTTTCCGCTTCAGGTGTCTTTTCTTAACGCCCGATAAAGCCTGCGCTAACTATATGTAAAGCAAGCATGTCGGCTTAAAGATGTATTGCCATTACTTCTTGTCCCATGTGACGAGGTCTTTATCGTTGTCGTCAGCGACAAAGATGGCGAGCAGCTTTGCAGGCTTCGTCTTGCTTGCGTTTTCGCTGACCATGTGATGCACGCCCGGTGCTTCTGTCCAGCTTTCACCGGCGTGATACACGCGCGCTTCGCCATCGTCGACCTTGCTTCGGATCTCGCCCTGCAGCACGTAGCCGACCACGAATGCCTGACCATGACGATGCGACGGCGACACGCCGCCCGGTTTGTAGTCGACGACGATGGCCGTCATGGTCTTGCCGGGCACATTTGCAATCGGCGTCTGGAACGCGGGGCTGATGTGCTCGCGCGGCCCATCGACACCATGCGCGTGCGCCGCGTGAGGCGCCGTCAGTGCGATGCAGGCTGCCGCCGTGGAGGCAAGAACGGTCTGAACGAAATTCACTTTAACTCTCCGAAGAATGAATGGTTTGCGATGGCGCCGCGCAGCAAGCGGGGCAGGCCGGCATCGTCTGCATGACGGCTATGTCATACAGACGTTTTAACTACGACTAACTAAGTCGTAGTTCGGAGAGTAAACGCTTTTTTGACGGCATGCAACGGAACGTACGTTCACCTGCTGCTTGCAATTTCCATTTTCACGGAATGGATTCTTGCTATCTTTGTCATCTGTGTCTAGAATTCGCGAAATTGACAACTATGTCAAAGATGGCGGGAAAATGACCCGAACATGACAAAACTGCCACGCGTCGCGCGGCCTCAAGCGGAATCCATACTCATGTCCACCGATGCTTCACTTCCAACAACATCTGCCAACGGTCAAACTGCCGTATGGCGGCACATCTTCGCGGGCTTCTGCGCGAGCCTCGTCGGCATCGGGCTGGCGCGCTTCGCCTATACACCGCTGATTCCGCCGCTCATTCAGGCGCACTGGTTCGCGGCATCGGACGTGGTGTATCTGGGCGCGGCGAATCTTGCCGGGTATCTGCTCGGTGCGTTGCTCGGCCGTCCGGTCGCGCATCGTCTGACGAACACACATACGCTGCGGGCCATGATGGTGCTGGTCACGGTGACCTTTCTGGCGTGCGCGTTTCCCGTCTCCGTCGCGTGGTTCTTCTTCTGGAGATTACTGTCGGGCGTCGCGGGCGGCGCGATCATGGTGCTGGTCGCTGCAACGGTGCGGCCGCATGTGCCGGCGGATCGTAAGGGTCTCGCAAGCGGTGCGATCTTTCTGGGCCTTGGCGTCGGCATTGCGGCTTCGGGGACGATCGTCCCGTTGCTGCTCAATCTCGGCTTGCACAACACGTGGATCGGCATCGCGATCCTCTCCGCGGCTTTGACGCTGGCAACGTGGTACGGATGGCCGTCGGCGACGAAAGCGCACGCACATTCCGCGCACGCTGCTCCAACTGCGAAGACGCACAACCCGTCGACAGTTCGTGTGCTTTACGCCGAGTACGCGTTGATGGCGGTCGGCCTTGTTCCCACGATGGTTTTCCTGGTCGATTTCATTGCGCGCGGACTTGGCGCGGGCGCGCATGTCGGTGCGGCATATTGGATTCTGTATGGCGTTGGTGCCATTTTCGGCGCGCCCGTATATGGATTCATGGCCGATCGCTTAGGCGGGCGCTTTGCAATCCGCGCGCTTACGCTGTTGCAGATCGTCGTGGTCGCAGCGTTCGCGATGTCCAGCAATCAAATCGTAATCGGCGTGCTGACGCTCGTCATCGGCAGTTTTCCGCCGGGCATCGTGCCGATGATGCTTGCGCGCGTCCATGAAGTCCTGCCGCACGATCATGCCGGGCAGCACAGGGCATGGAGCCGCGCCACGACGACGTTTGCAGCATTTCAGGCGCTCGCGGGCTACTCGTATTCGGCATTGTTCAATAGCAGCGGTGGCAACCATCGCCTACTCTTTGTAATTGGCGCGGTGGCACTCGTGTTCGTCGTCCTGGTCGACTGCGCGGCGCCGTTGCTTGCGCGAGAGCCTGGTCAAAAACAGAACAACCGATAAGGCAAAAAATCGCAGCGTTACTCATCGTTTGAAAAGCGCACCCGATCAGGTCGATTAAAGAAGATCGCGGGGCGCCTCGCGTGAGTCACGTTAACAAGGATTAACTACCGCTCACGCGTTCAGCGACCGACAATTCCCACTTCCAGTTTCGCAATGACGTGCGTGTATCGACGCGGAGGTTTCGAACGTGAAGGCAGGCGTGGACCGTCCGTTCCGGAACACCACGGATGACGCCGATGCGCAGCGTCCCGAAGGCGTGTTGCCGCTGTCGATGCCACGCGGCAGCACGCGGCTCGCGCTGATACCGCGTCTGCTGATTCTCGGCGTGTGCGGCTGGTCGCTGATCGAAACGCCTGCGGAGTTCGATTCTTCCGCTGGCGATCTGGGCATCGCGGCTCTCGCACTGGCGAAGATTGCGTGGATCGTGATCGGCGTGGCAGCCGCGCGTGGAACGAGGCGCGCGCAATGGATCTTTTCGTTTCTGTGCGGACTGAGCCTCGTCGCCATCGTGCCGGGCCTGCCCGTCGAACTGAACCAGTCGGCGTGGATCTTTACGCAATCGCTCGTGGAATGCGTGCTCAAGGCAGGCGCTCTGCTCGCATTGGGGTTGTCGCGCGTCACGCGTCCCGCCGCCGTCGATCTCGCGTCATGGCATGACGATGACGCAAACATCCAGCGGCCTTGAAAGCAGCCTTAAAGAACCTCTCACGTACTGCATTTCGCGAATGCTCTGCATCGACTTCTAGACGGCCAACGGCCTCTTGAACAGATCGCGCGCGATCGAGCAGAACAGTTCTGTCGTAGAGCTTTGATCCTGCAAACGCCGGCTCATGATGATCGGCGACGACACATTCGTTTCCTCGATCGACCGATAGGTCACGCCGCGGGCCCGCAAACCCCGCACACTCTCCGGCACGAGACACACGCCCACTTGAGCGGCAACGAGTCCTAGTGCCGTCTGCAGTTCCCGTACCTCGTGAACGGCGGCCGGTTCGACGGCGTGGTCGCGGAACGCGGACAACTGTTGATCCGCGTAGCTCGGGCGCGGCGTCGACGGATAGATGATCAGCGTTTCTTTCGACAAAGCGTCGAGCGTCAGTTGCGCCACGTCGGCGAGCGCGTGGCCCGAGGGCAAGGCGGCAATCAACGGTTCCTCGACGAGCACTTCGCGCGCCAGTTGCGATTCGTCGAAACGCAGCCGGCCAAAGCCCACGTCGATGCGTCCGCCCTTGAGCGCGCTCAGCTGCTCGATCGTAAACATTTCGATCAGCGAAATCTGGATCAGGGGCGCCGCTTCCCGAAATGCGCGGATCACGTCGGGCAGCGGGCCATACAGCGTGGACGGCACGAAACCGATCACGATGCGCTCCGCGAGCTGCGCAAGCCGCCGCGTGAGCGGCAGCAGCTCATCGCTTTCTTCGAGCAGGCGCTTGGCCTGCGCATAAAAGACGCGCCCGGCTTCCGTCAGCTTGAGCGGGCGCGCGCCGCGTTCGAACAGCGCAAGCCCCACCGTGTCTTCGATCTGCTGGATCTGCCGCGAGAGCGGCGGCTGCGTCATGTTCAGGCGCTCGGCGGCCCGAGTGAAGTTCCTTTCCTCGGCCACCGCCACGAAATAGCGAAGTTGACGCAGTTCCATCTATGCCCCGAAGGTATGGAAATAGACTTAATCGGACTTGGACGGATTCTGCCGGCACCCCTAGTATGGGCACATCAGCAGGAGAGCCGTATGATACCAAGCGCCGTTCAGATACAAGCTGTAGAGACTATTCTCGTCGATGTTCCGACGATTCGCCCGCACCGCCTGTCGGTCGCCACGATGAATTGCCAGGCACTTGTGCTGATCCGCATTCAATGCGCGGATGGTATAACGGGCTGGGGAGAGGCGACCACAATCGGTGGTCTCGCGTATGGCGAGGAAAGCCCCGAAAGCATCAAGACCAACATCGACACCTATTTCGCGCCGCTGCTCAAGGGCATGGACGCGACCCGTCCCGGCCAGGCGATGGCGAAGCTGCGCGAATGCTTCCAGGGCAACCGCTTTGCGAAGTGCGCGATCGAAACCGCGTTGTTCGACGCGCAGGCACAGCGTTTCGGCGTGCCGCTGTCGGAGTTGTTCGGCGGCCGCGTGACGGATTCCGTCGAAGTCGCATGGACGCTGGCGAGCGGCGACACAGGCCGCGATATCGACGAAGCGCATCAGATGCTGGAAATGAAGCGGCACCGCGTGTTCAAGCTGAAGATCGGCACGCGCGCACCGGCTGAGGACATCGCGCACGTCGCAGCGATCAAGGCGGCCGTGGGCGACCACGCTGAAGTCCGCGTCGACGTGAATCAGGCGTGGAGCCAGGCGGAAGCGCTGTGGGCGTGCGAACGCCTCGCGGACGCGGGCTGCAATCTGATCGAGCAACCCATCGCCGCCGACGACCGTCGCGGCCTCAAGCGTCTCACGCATCTCTCGAAAGTGCCCATCATGGCCGACGAGGCGCTGCATGGTCCCGTCGATGCATTCGATGTCGCCAGCGAGCATGCGGCCGATGTATTCGCCGTGAAGATCGCGCAATCGGGCGGCCTGACGGGCGCGGCAAGCGTGGCGGCGATTGCGCTTGCTGCGGGCGTCGACCTGTACGGCGGCACGATGCTGGAAGGCGCGGTCGGCACGATCGCTTCGGCGCAACTGTTCAGCACGTTCCGCGAATTGAAGTGGGGCACTGAGCTGTTCGGGCCGTTGCTTCTCACACAGGAAATTCTCACCGAGCCGCTGCGCTACGAGAACTTCTCGTTGCAATTGCCGCAAGGCCCGGGACTCGGCATTCAACTCGACCTCGACAAGATCGGGAGACTGCGCCGCGATTCGAAGCATGGCGCGAGTGTGGTCAAAGGTTAGCAATGGCGGTGCTGAATCCGCAGCGCCTTAAGAACCGCCCTAAGCACATTTGGCATCGTCATCAGTGATTGGACTAAAAGGAGACATCCCCATGGACATCAAAACCATCGACGCCCTGTTGAACAAGATCAACGAAAGCGCCACGCACGAAGGTAATGCCCGCACGAAGCAGGTGGTCAACCGCATCATCCGCGATCTGTTCATCACGATCGACGAACTCGACGTGACGCCGAACGAATTCTGGTCAGCGCTGAACTATCTCGGCGAAGCGGGCCAAAGCGGTGAGCTGGGTCTGCTGGCGGCGGGTCTCGGCTTCGAGCACTTCCTCGACGTGCGTCTCGACGAAGCGGAAACCAAGGCAGGCCTCCAGGGCGGCACGCCGCGCACGATCGAAGGTCCGCTGTATGTGGCGGGCGCGCCGGAATCGACGGGCCATGCACGGCTCGACAATGGCAACGAACCGGGCGAAACGCTGGTGATGCGTGGCCGTGTTCTCGCCGAAAACGGCGAGCCGGTACGCGACGCGCTGGTCGAAGTGTGGCACGCGAATCATCTGGGCAACTACTCGCACTTCGACAAATCGCAGGCCGAGTTCAACCTGCGCCGCTCGATCCGTACCGACGAAAACGGCACGTACAGCTTCCGCAGCGTGGTGCCGATCGGCTATAGCGTGCCGCCGCAGGGCAAGACGCAACAACTGCTCGATCTGCTTGGTCGTCACGGTCATCGCCCGGCGCATATCCACTTCTTCGTGTCGGCACCCGGTTACCGCAAGCTGACGACGCAGATCAACATCGAAGGTGATCCGTATCTGTGGGATGACTTCGCGTTCGCGACGCGTGAAGGTCTCGTGCCCGCGGTCAAGAAGGAAGAGGGCGCAACGGGCAAGCCTTATGGCATCGACGGCCAGTTCGCGTTGATCGACTTCGACTTCAGCCTCGTCAAGGAACGCGACAACGTGCCGACGAGCGAAGTGGAACGCGTGCGCGCCTGATATCAGCGGTATCGCTGAAAGTGTATGAATGCGGCCGCCGTTCGAGGTGGCCGCGTTGTTTGAAAGCGCGGCATGCAGTGGAAGCCGCGCAACTGCAATGAATCTACAGGGAGTCCACGAATGCTATTTCACGTGAAGATGGTCGTTAAGCTGCCGCCCGATATGCCTGTCGAGCGCGCCAATGAATTGAAGGCCACAGAAAAGGCCCTGGCGCAGCGTCTGCAAAAGGAAGGCATCTGGCGACATCTTTGGCGCATTGCGGGCCTGTACGCGAATTTCAGCGTGTTCGACGTGGAAAGCCCCGCGCAACTCAATGAGATCCTCATGCAGTTGCCGCTTTATCCGTACATGGAAGTGACGGTGGATGCGATGTGCCGCCATCCTTCGTCGATTCACGAAGACGATCGCTAGGCGCTGGCACAAATAAAAAAGGAAGAGACGCGGAGTACCGTCTCTTCCAAAGCACTACCAGGGTAGCCTCAACAGACAACAACAACCACTACAACAAAACCGCTATATCAATCGAGCGCGGAAGCGGGACCGAAGAACTCGTAGCGGCTCTGCTTTTCCGGCACGCCAATCGTCTTCAGATGGCGCTTCACCGCCTGCATGAACGACTTAGGTCCGAGGAAGTACACATCCACATCACGCGAAGCCGGCAGCCATTCGATCAGACGAGCTTCGTCGATATAACCTTCCGCGTGATGCGCGTCGTCGTGCTGACGCGGCTTCTCATACACATAGAAGCGCTTGAGTTGCGGATGACGCGCCGCCAGTTCGTCGATATGGTCGCGGAACGCATGCACGCCACCGTGACGTGTGGCATGAATGAAGTGAATGGGACGCGACGTTTGCAGCGCGGCGTTCAGCATCGCGAGCGTCGGCGTGATACCGACGCCACCGCTGATCAGCACCAGCGGCTTGTCGTTGTGCTCCAGCGTGAAGTCGCCCGACGGTGTGAGCAGGTCCAGCGTCGCGCCTTCATTCACCGAGTCGTGCAGATAGTTCGACGCCTTGCCGTTCGGCTCGCGCTTCACGCTGATCCGATATTCGCGGCCGTTTGCCGCAGCCGACAGTGAATAGTTGCGGCGAATCTCTTCACCGTCGACGATCAGCTTCAGGCCGATGTACTGGCCCGGGTGGAATTCGAGCAGCTCGCCGCCGTCGGCGGGACGCAGATAGAACGACGTGATCTCGTCGCTTTCCTTGACCTTGCGCGCCACCACGAACGGACGCGTGCCGCGCCAGCCGCCCGTCGCGGTTTCCTTCTCGACGTAGACATTCTCTTCGAGGCCGATCAGCAAGTCGGCCAGTTGCTGATACGCGGCGCCCCACGCTTCGATCACGGCATCCGTGGCGATTTCCGCTCCGAGCACTTCGCGGATCGCGCGCAGCAGACATGCGCCGACGATCGGATAATGCTCGGGCAGGATGTTGAGCGCGACGTGCTTGTTGACGATCTGCGAAACCAGTCCGCCGAGTTGTTCGAGTTGATCGATATGACGCGCGTACATCAGCACCGCATTCGCGAGCGCGCGCGGCTGATCGCCCGATTGCTGGTGCGCCTGGTTGAACAGCGGGCGCACACTCGGGTACTCCGCCAGCATGGTCTTGTAGAAGTGCGTGGTGAGCGCTTCGCCGCCGCTTTCGAGCAGCGGAACAGTTGCCTTGACGATTGCGCGATGTTCGGCTGACAGCATGTGTTGATTCCTCGCAGTTGGGGTGAGTGGTGATCCCGCGCGAATTCGGCGGGCTTCGGGTAATCTCTTACGCATCTATCGGGCCAGCTTCAAACAACCGTAAAATCAGCGGCTTAGAAACATCAGACGTGAATATGACAAGGGTTAAAACGACCTCATCAGAGGTTAAACTGACTGCATCCGAGGTGCTCGACGCGCTGATTCCGCTGGTCGAGGACCTGTCGCGCGACCTGCCGGAGCGCGAGCGCTATCGCCGTCTTCTGACGACGCTGCGCACGCTGTTCCCCGGCGATGCAGCAGCCCTGTTGCGTCTCGATGACGACACCCTCGTGCCGCTCGCCATCGACGGCCTGTCGGGCGACACCCTCGGCCGCCGATTTCGCGTGAGCGACCATCCGCGCTTCGAAGCGCTGCTGTCGAGCGAAGAGCCCACGCGTTTTCCCGCCGATTCCGATTTACCCGATCCGTACGACGGCCTCGTGCAAGGCGTGAGCGGCCATCTCGAAGTGCATGACTGCCTCGGCTGTCCGCTGCTGATCGGCGGCAGACCGTGGGGCTTGCTGACGCTCGACTCGCTTGACCCCGAGCGTTTCGACAGCATCGACATGAACACGCTGCAGGCGTTTCTGAGTCTCGCGGCGGCGACGGTGAGCGTCGCGGAGCGCATCGACACGCTCGAGCGCAACACGGAGGAAGAGCGTCAGCGCGCGGAGGCGTACCGTCAGGCAAGCGGGCAGAGCAGCCGCGAGCTGATCGGCAGCAGCACGGCGCATCAGCAGCTGGTCAACGAAATCCGCGTGGTCGCGAACAGCGAGCTGACCGTGCTCGTGACGGGCGAAACGGGTGTCGGCAAGGAACTGGTCGCGAACGCGATTCACAGCGGCTCGCCGCGCGCCAACAAGCCGATGATCAGCCTGAACTGCGCGGCGCTGCCGGATACGCTCGTCGAAAGCGAGTTGTTCGGGCACGTGCGCGGCGCATTCTCGGGCGCGTCGTCGGACCGGCGCGGCAAGTTCGAACTCGCCGACGGTGGCACGCTGTTTCTCGACGAGGTCGGCGAGTTGCCGGTCGGCGTGCAGGCCAAGCTGCTGCGCGTGTTGCAGAACGGCCAGTTGCAGCGTATCGGCTCGGATAGCGAGCACAAGGTGGACGTGCGGCTCATCGCCGCGACCAATCGCGATCTCGCCGAAGAAGTGCGTGCGGGGCGTTTTCGCGCGGATCTGTATCACCGGCTGAGCGTGTATCCGTTGCGTGTGCCGCCGCTGCGCGAGCGCGGACGCGACGTGTTGCTGCTCGCGGGCTACTTCCTCGAAGAGAACCGGGCGCGGCTCGGGCTGCTCAGCATCCGGCTGGGCCAGGACGCGCAAACCGCGCTGCTTTCGTACAACTGGCCGGGCAACGTGCGCGAGCTCGAGCATATGATCGGCCGCAGCGCGTTCAAGGCGCTGTCGCGTCATCGCGAGCGGCCACGCATTCTCACGCTGACAGCGGCGGATCTGGGCATGTCGGCGAATAACGGCGGCGAACTGCCGGCGGCTGCGTCCCTTTCGGCTTCAACGGGCGCAGACGACGCGAGCGAAACCGATTTCCGCAGCGCCGTCACCGCCTACGAGCGCACGCTCGTCAGCGACGCGCTGGAACGCAACAACCACAACTGGGCAGCCGTCGCGCGCGCGCTCGGCATGGATCGCGCGAATCTGAACCGGCTCGCGAGGCGTCTTGGCCTGAAATAACGCACAATTTGCCGGGCCGCCGAGAACTGATTTGGTAGTATCTGATTTGTCAGTCAGATTGCCGTTCGTTCAGGAGGCTTCGCGTGCGTCATTACACCAAAGACAATTTCAGGCTCACGGAGAGCGTCGGCTACCAGCTCGTGAAGGCGCGCAACCTGATCACGACGGAGATGGACGCGGCGCTGAAGGACCTCGACATCTCCAGCCAGCAAATGGGCATCATGCTGATGCTCAGGCAGAAGCTCGCGTCGACGCCGTTCGAACTGTCGAAAATGCTGGGCATCGACACCGGCCTGATGACGCGCATGCTCGACAAGCTCGAAGCGAAAGGGCTTGTGGTGCGCTCGCGCGACGACGAGGACCGCCGCGTCGTCAACCTGACGCTGACCAAACCCGGCATTGCCGTCGCCGACCAGATTCCCGAAATCGCACCCGACGTGCTCAATGCGCGCCTGAAAGACTTCACCAAGGCCGAGCTGAATGAACTGCGCCGGCTGCTGCGCAAGTTCCTGAGCGACTGAATGAACGACTGAGCGCCGCGTGCGCCTGAGCCTCCTTCCCGCCGCCTTCGGGCGGCGCGTGTCCGCCGCATTATCCGATTGAACGATAAGAACTGCTGCATCTGATGAAACAATGAGTTTCGTCGTAGTGCTGTTGACTATATCTGACCTGTCAATTATTGTTCGTGCAAATAGCGAGGAGTCAGAGATGTCGCACTATTCGAAGGAAGATTTTCATTTGACCGACAACGTCGGTTTCGCGATCACGAAGGCGCGCAACCTCTTGACGGGACGGATGGATGCAGCGGTGAAGGGTCTGAACGTGCGGGCGCACCACATTGGGATTTTCATGTCGCTGTTGCGCGGCATCGACACGACGCCGGCCACGCTGTCGCGCCATCTCGGCATCGACACGGGCCTGATGACGCGCACGCTCGACAAGCTCGAAACGCTCGGCTTGCTGACGCGCACGCGCAGCGCGGATGACCGCCGCGTCGTGAATCTCGAACTCACCGAGGCGGGCCGCGAAGTCGCTTCGCGCATCGCGGAGATCGCCCCCGATGTGCTGAACGAGCGTCTTCAGTGCTTCACCAAAGACGAATTCGACGAACTGCGCCGTCTGCTTGGCAAGTTCCTCAACGATTGAGCATTTTTTTACCCAATTATCTGATAGGTCAGACAATGAGCAATCAATTAAACGCCAGGCAGCGCGTTACAGGTGTACTGAAAGTCGGTGTCTCCGTGATGTTCGCGGCGGTGCTGTCGGCATGCGTGAACTACGCGGGCATCCATAGTGACGCTAAGACGGCCGAGCCGCAGCAGTACGCGACGCAGCAGAGTATTCCCGCTGAGCAGGGTCATTGGCCCGCGGCCGATTGGGCCGACCAGTTCGGCGACGCGCAATTGAAGGCGCTGATCGACGAAGCACTGAAGAGCAGCCCGACGCTCGACCAGGCGCGTTCCCGCGTCGCAGCGGCCTCGGCGTATAGCGAAACGGCGAAGGCGAGCACGATGCCGCGCGTCGACGCCAGCTACTCGCTCACGCGCCAGCAGTATTCGGGCACGGCGCTGGTGCCGCCTCCGACGGGCGGTTCGTGGCAGACGGAGAACAAGGGCCTGTTGAGCGCTTCGTACGATCTCGACTTGTGGGGCAAGAACCGCGAAGCGCTGAAGGCTGCGATCTCGCAGTTGCAGGCGAGCCAGGCCGATGCGGAAGTCGTCAAGCTGACGCTCACCACGTCGATTGCGCGCACGTATAACCAGCTTGCACGTCTCTATGTACTGCGCGATATCGCACAACAGGAAGTCACGCAGCGCGAGCAGATCGACCGCATCACGGCGGGCCGCATCGCGACGGGGCTCGACACGGAAGTCGAACGCAAGACCGCGCAGGCGAATCTCGCGACGAGCCGCGCCGCGCTGAAGGCGCTCGACGGACAGATTCTCACCACGCGCTATCAGATCGCCGCGCTGCTCGGCGCCGGTCCGGACCGTGGCCTGCAAATCGCGCGTCCGACGCTCGGTATCGGCGACGACGTGAATCTGCCCGACAACCTGCCCGCCGATCTCGTGAGCCGGCGCCCGGACATCGTGGCCGCGCGCTGGCGTGTCGACGCGATGACGCACGACGTGAAGGAAGCGAAGGCCGAGTTCTATCCCGACATCAATCTGAGCGCCGCGATCGGGCTCGACGCGTTCGGCTTCGGACGCTTCCTGACGGCGGCGAGCCGCACGGCCTCGGCGGGTCCCGCGATCCATCTGCCCATCTTCGACGCGGGCGAACTGCGCGCGCAACTGAAGGGCCGTTACGCGGACTTCGACTACGCCGTCGCAACGTACAACCAGACGCTCGTTACTGCATTGAGCGAAGTCGCCACGCAACTCGCCGGCGTGCGTTCGACGGACGGCCAACTCGTCGATGCGCAAACCGCGCAGACGGCCGCGCGCCAGGCCGACCAGCTTGCGCTCGTGCAATACAAGGCGGGACTCACGAACCAGCTGACCGTACTGAATGCCGACGTCAACGCGCTCGCCGCCGATCAGTCCGTCGCCAACCTGCGCATGGATCGCCGCGACCAGCAGATCGCGCTCGCGTCGGCGTTGGGCGGTGGTTTCGTCGACACGTCGAACGCCGATCAAAACGCGCGCGTCGCCTCTACCACAGAAACGTCTGCCGCCAAAACGTCTGCTGCCGCTGCGCAGTGAGCGGCCCCTCATCGCATTGCCTGGAGAACTAGAAATGAGCGAAATCAACACCCCGGAGCGCGAAACGACGCAAGCGCCGGATGCGAAGCCCGATGCGAAGTCCACTGCGGCACCGGCGCAAGCTGTCAAAGCGAACGAACCCAACACGCGCAAGCGCAAGTTGCTGCTCTCGTTGCTGGGCGCGGCCGTCGTCGTGTCGGCTGCGGCTTACGGCGCGTACTACATGACCTATGCGCGCTACCACGAGACCACCGACGACGCGTACGTCAGCGGCAATCTCGTGCAACTGACGCCGCAAGTGACGGGCACCGTGATCGCCGTGAACGCCGACGACACGCAAATCGTGAAGGCAGGCGACCCGGTCGTGACGCTCGACAACGCCGACGCGAAGATCGCGCTCGGCAACGCGGAAGCGGCGCTCGGACAGACGGTGCGCCAGGTGAGCAGCCTGTACGTGAACAACGACTTCTACGCGGCAAACGTTGCGCAGAAGCAATCGGACCTGGCGCGCGCGCAGGACGATCTGCGCCGCCGCCAGGCGGTCGCGGGCACAGGTGCGGTCTCCGCCGAAGACATCGCGCATGCACGCGACGCCGTGAACGCCGCGCAAGCCGCGCTCGACGCCGCGCGTCAGCAGGCGGAAGCGAACCGCGCATTGACCGACCACACGACGATCGCCCAGCACCCGAACGTGCAGGCCGCTGCATCGAAGGTGCGCGACGCGTACCTTTCGTATGCACGCAACACGCTGCCCGCGCCGGTCACCGGCTATGTCGCGAAGCGTTCGGTGCAGGTCGGCCAGCGCGTGTCGCCGGGTACGCCGTTGATGGCCGTCGTGCCGCTCGACGGCGTGTGGGTCGACGCGAACTACAAGGAAAGCCAGTTGCGCAACATGCGTATCGGCCAGCCTGTCACGCTGACGGCCGACGTGTACGGCGGCAAGGTCGAGTATCACGGCCGCGTGGTCGGCTTTTCGGCGGGCACGGGCAGTGCGTTCGCGACGCTGCCCGCGCAGAACGCAACGGGCAACTGGATCAAGGTCGTGCAGCGCCTGCCCGCGCGCATTCAGCTCGACCAGAAGGAGCTGGAAGCGCATCCGCTGCGTATCGGCCTGTCGATGGACGTCGATGTCGACACGCGCGATAACGCGGGTCCGCAACTCGGCGCCGCGATGAACACGACGTATCGCACGGATGTGTTCGCGCAATACGGCGCGCAGGCCGATGCCGAGATCGAGAGGATCATCGCGCAGAACATGGTGTCGCCGCGTGACGGGTCGCGGCCGCTCGCGAAGCGCGAAGCAGGCGACAAGAGCGCCACGGCGCAGCGCGCGGGCTAAGCCGAACCGGAGGACGCAGCGCCAAAGCGCGTCCTCTCGTCCAAGTAACTGACAGGTCAGATAAAGAAAGCGCCATGAATCCTTCGACGCAAACCGCACCGGCCCCGTTCACAGGCGGCAAGCTGGTCCTCGCGACACTTGCCGTCGCGCTCGCGACGTTCATGAACGTGCTGGATTCGTCCATCGCGAACGTTGCGATTCCCACCATCTCCGGCAATCTCGGCGTCTCCGTCGATGAAGGCACCTGGGTGATCACGCTGTTCTCGGCGGCCAATGCCATCGCCATTCCGCTGACGGGCTGGCTCACGCAGCGCGTCGGCCAGATCAAGCTGTTCGTGATCTCGATCCTGCTTTTCGTGTTCTCGTCGTGGCTGTGCGGCATCGCGCCGAACCTGGTGGTGCTGCTGGCCGCGCGTATCTTGCAGGGCCTCGTGGCGGGACCGTTGACGCCGCTTTCGCAGGCCATTCTGCTCGCTTCGTATCCGAAGGAGAAAAGCTCGACGGCATTGTCGCTGTGGGCGATGACGGCGACCGTCGGTCCGATTGCGGGCCCCGCGCTCGGCGGCTGGATCACCGACAGCTACAGCTGGTCATGGATCTTCTATATCAACATTCCCGTCGGCATGTTCGCTGCGGGCGTGACCTGGATGCTCTACCGCGACCGCGAATCGCTGACGCGCAAGTTGCCCATCGACAAGGTCGGCCTGTTGTCGCTGATCGTCTGGGTTGCATCGCTGCAGATCATGCTCGACAAGGGCAAGGATCTCGACTGGTTCAACTCGCCCGTGATCTGCACGCTCACGGCTATCGCTGCCGTCAGCTTTATCTTTTTCCTGATCTGGGAGTTCACGGAAAAGAACCCGATCGTCGATCTGCGGCTCTTCGCGGGGCAGAATTTCCGTGGCGGGACGATTGCGATTTCGGTGGCGTATGGCGTGTTCTTCGCGAACCTCGTGCTGTTGCCGCAGTGGATTCAGGGCTATCTCGGCTATCGTTCGGTGGACGCGGGTCTGGTGACCGCGCCGCTTGGCATCTTCGCCGTGCTGCTCGCGCCCGTGATGGCGAAGGTCATGCCAAAGTCCGATGCACGGGTGCTCGCGACGTTGGCCTTCCTCGGCTTTGCAGGCGTGTTCATCATGCGCTCGCATTACACGACGGGCGTCGATCCCTACACCCTGATCGTGCCGACGCTGCTGCAAGGCATTCCCATGGCGCTCTTTTTTACGCCGCTGACCGCGATCATCCTGTCGGGCCTGCCTGCCGAGAAGATCCCCGCCGCAGCGGGCCTGTCGAACTTCGTGCGGATTTTTGCGGGCGGCGTGGGCACGTCGTTGATCTCGACGGGCTGGAACAACCGGACGATCCTGCATCACGCGCAACTCGCGGAACAGTCGAGCGTGAACAACCCCGATTACACGAACGCGCTCGCCAGCATTCACGCGACGCTCGGCGGCAGCATGGATCAGGCCAGAGCGTTTTTCGAGCAATCGCTCAATGCGCAGGCTGCGATGCTCGGCTTGAACGACATCTTCTGGTTGTCGGCGATGATCTTCATCGTGATCATTCCGCTGATCTGGCTGACGAAGCCGCGCAAGGGCGGCGGCGGCGGCGCAGCGGCAGCGGGCGCGCACTGAGTACTGCCAGTTGAGAAAAGAAGGCCCCGGCATGCAGATGCTGCCGGGGCCTTTCTTTCGCTAACGTTGCCGCGCGTCGTTCAACCGCGTTGCTGCTGTGCGATGGCGCGGTGACTCGGATCGGCATCGCGCGGCTTCGGCGTCTCGTTGGTGTTCTTCACTTCGATCATGTCATTGGCTTTATTCATGTTGCCGGTCGTGCCTTTGGCGGGCAGCGTCAGTTCGGGCTTGCTGCACGTTTGATTACTCGCCGTGGCATGCATCGCGGCAGGCTGCATGTCGCGTGCGTCCTTGCTCGCGCCTGCTTCGATCTGCGCGTCGCTGCATCCCCACGATTCGAGCAGCGAGCGGGCCATGCCCGTCGCGCACTGCGCACGGCTGCGCGTGATGCGCGCCGCGACCTTCACAAACGCGCTGTCGCGCAGCGTCGTAAGCCGCTCATACGCCCGGCCCCCATCGTCGATGTTCAGCGCAACGGCGGTCCGGTACGCGTCGCGCGCTTCGTCGAGCGTTGCCGCTGGCACGAGGCCCGTTTTCATCGATGGCAGCCGCAGCGCATCGCCGAGATTCACATACGCTTCCTGGTAGCCGGGATTCTTCTCGATCGCGAGCCTCAGTTCGCGTACGGCCGCCGCGCGATAGTCGCCATGTTCTTGCGACGCAGCGCCCGCGAGCGTCGGCCTTTGCGCGAGCGCGAGCCATGCGCGGCCCAGCGCGTTGTGAGCGGGCGCATAGTCCTTGTGCAGTTCGACCGCGCGCCTGAGCACGTCGGCGGCCTGCTGGTAGCAACCCATGTCCATCAGCGCGACGCCCCAGTTGTAGTACGCCCACGGACGCACGCGCTTCCACGAATGCAGTTCTTCGCTCATGTCGACGATGCTGCGCGCGTGACGGATCGAGCCTTCGTAGTCGCGCGCGTAGGTGTCGAGCTTCGACAGCGCGAGCATGGCCCACGCCGCCTCTTCCCTCGACGCGCCTGACGCGTCCCGGCCCGAGCCCGCCGCGATCTGCGCGAAGCGCTCGCGCACGTCGTCGAACTGGCATGGCGCATTGCCTTGCAGGCAGCGCTTCTGCTCCATCTGCGTCAGATACGACGCGTGCAGCAGCGGGCTCTGATGCTGGAGGATCGTCGTGGCGGCCTGACGCAGCGCATGCCGCATGGCCAGCGATTCGTTGGTCACGTTGGGCTTCACGCCCGTGTCGGGCGGCACGTCGTTGCCGAGCGCGACGGTGCGGCCATCGGGGTCGCGCAGCGTCAGAATCACCGCAAACGACGACGGCGAGCCGACGACGCTGCCATATACGGACGAATCGCGCTTGAGCAGCGTACGCGCAAATTCGATCAGCGGACGAACCGACAGCCCTGTTCCGGGAACCGTGAAGTCGGGCAGCTTGAACTCGGCGAGCACGTTTTCGGTGTCGTTGGCGGGCGTGACGGATTCGGCTTCCTTGCGCACGTCGCTGAGCGTATCGACGAGCAGGTGCTGCAAGGTCTGATCGGTGTAGCCCTGTCGCCTGAAATCGTCGGAGACCTCGATCGGCTGGACGAGCGTCAGCGGATCGAACCACACGCCGCACAGCGCGACGATGCGCGGCCCCAGATAAAACGCGGCGACGAGGATCAGCGGCACGACGATGCCGAGATACAACACGTGACGGCACAGGAACCGGACAGCCCAGAGTAACGAGGCGAGCGGGGTGTCGAGGGGCTTCATGCGGAACTCCTTGCGGCGCGCTGCGATTGGCGAACCTGTCACTACGCATCGAACATGCCAATTCGTCTGACGCTTGCAGCGCAAGGAGGGGCGGAAAAGGTCGCTGGAGTGTGTTGGTTCGCGGCCAACCAACGGGCGCGACTGAGTCGGATTTCGCACGTCATATTGAAGGCGGCTCGCTCGCCCAATATGAAGCGAAACAGCCGGTTTTCACTGCGCGTCCGTTCGCAAACCGTAGGGCGACGAAAGGCGGATGAATCTTCGATAAAGCTAAACGCAAGGTCAAATCTGGTATCGTGCGTCCGGGCTCGAATAGCTGGAATGTGAGACGAATGCCGTCAGGGTTTGTACCAGCCGGTACATCCGACGCAAACACGCCGGCTGTAAAGCGAGTGCCCATGCGGCCTGCGGCCGCGTGGAGCGGCGTGACGCTCGTGAGCCGCGCCGCGCCGGGCCCACAGGACGATTCAACTGAATTTCCGATCGATCATCGGCTACATCAGGATTTCTTAAGCGAAAACTGCAAATAATCGCCTCCGGGTTGCTCCCGGTGTCAACCTTTTGGGCAAATTGCCGTTGTCCATTTGTAAAGAGTTGAAAAGGCGAGATCAGGACGGCTGTAACGATCGTCCGGCGCGCTCCGAAATCCAACCTCATTCGATGCCATAGCAACGAGACCATTGCTACTGCATCAGGCATTACCCGGGTTCATCCATGTCTGACCTTCCCCGTTCTTTTTTCAGCCGCGCCGCCGCGCTGCTTCAGCGAGCGTGCGCCGTGGCCGGCAGCCGGCGCGTGCTGTCGCCTGCGTTGTCGCTCGGCGTCTGCGTGCTGCTTCTGATCGTGCTGCAGCACCTTTCGCAGGCCGTCGATTACCGCTCGGTGATCCGCCATCTGCGGCATCTGACGGCGGGCGAATGGTCGGCGGCGCTCGGCGCGACGATCCTCAGCTATATCGCCCTCGTCGGGCGCGATGCCGTCGGGCTGCGGTACATCGGCAAGGCCGTGCCGCGCGCGGCGCTGTGGATCGGCGCGACGGCGGGCTCGGCGCTCGGCAACGCGACCGGCTTCGGCGCGCTGACGGGCGGCGCGGTGCGCGCGCGCGTCTATGCCGTCGCCGACGTGACGCCGGCGCAAATCGGCCGCATGACGGTGTTCACGAGCGTTTCGCTCGCGCTGGCCCTCGTTCTGATGACCGCGCTCGGTATGCTGTGCGACGCGCACACGCTCGCACCGATGCTGCACAGCCCGACGGGCGCGCTCGCCTGGGGCGGCGCGGCGCTTCTGACGGTGCTCGGTCTGCTGACACTCGCCTGCGGCAAGCAGACACGCCAGATCCGCACTCGCTGGAGCTGGCTGGCGTTCGACGTGCCCGCGCGCCGCGATTTCGTCGAGCAGGTGCTGCTGGCCGTGCTCGACGTCGTCGCAGCCGGTCTCGCGCTTTGGGCGCTGCTGCCGCATGCGCACGTGGGCTTCGTGTCGTTCATCACGATCTATTCGGCTGCGATGCTGCTGGGCCTGATCGGCCACACGCCGGGCGGTGTCGGCGTGTTCGAGGCGGCGATGGTGTTCGCGCTCGGCGGCAGCGTGCAGACGCATTCGATGGTCGCCGCGCTGCTCGCGTACCGCGCGATCTATTTCGGTTTGCCGCTGATCGTGTCGGCGGGTCTGCTGGCCGGTTTCGAAGGACGCGCGCTGAAGAAGCACCTGCCGTTGCATCACGCGGCTACTGTTTCGCAACTCGCGCCGCTGTTCCTGAGCCTCGTGACCTTCGTGGTCGGCGGCATGTTGGTGATTTCGAGCGCGACACCCGCGTTCTGGCAACGCATCGCGATCCTGCGAGACCTCGTGCCGCTGTGGGTGCTCGAAAGCTCGCAGATGCTGTGCAGCGTGGTCGGCGTTGCGTTGCTGTTCGTCGCGCGTGGCCTGTCGCGGCGTCTCGATGCCGCATGGTGGCTTACGCTGGGTCTCGCTGTGGTGAGTCTCGCGCTGTCGCTGACCAAGGGTCTCGCGTTCGTCGAAGCCGGCGTTCTGACGACGTTGATCGTGCTGCTGATCGCGACGCGCTCGCGCTTCAATCGCCGCTCGTCGTTGTTCTCTGAGCCCTTCACGGCGGGCTGGCTGGTTTCGGTGGCGATGGTGCTGATGCTCGCCGTGTGGGTGATGCTGTTCGCGTTCCGCGACGTGGCCTATACGCGCGACCTGTGGTGGCAATTCGCATTCGACGAACGCGCGCCCCGTGCATTGCGCGCGACGCTCGCCGCAAGCCTGTTTGCCGCGACGTTCGCTTTCTGGCAATTGCTGCGACCCGCTGCGGGCCGCTTCGTGAAGCCCGTCAAGCAGGACCTCGAAGACGCCGCGCGTATCTTCCGCGCGCAGGAGCGCAGCGACGCGGGCCTCGCGCTGATGGGCGACAAGAGCTTTCTCTTCTCCGAGTCGCGCCAGGCGTTCCTGATGTACGCGAAGTACGGCCGCACGTGGGCCGCGCTGCACGACCCCGTCGGTCCGCGCGCGGAATGGGCGGAGCTGATCAGCAAGTTCGTCGCGCTCGCGCATACGCACGGCGGCCGCGCGGCGTTCTATCAGGTGCGCGCGAATGCGTTGCCGCTCTATCTCGACGCCGGTCTCACGCTGATGAAGCTCGGGGAGGAAGCGCATGTCGTGCTCGACGAATTCGATCTGAAGGGCTCGCACCGCGCGCATCTGCGCTATGCGCTCAAGCGCGGCGAGCGCGATGGCTTCGCGGTCGAAGTGATCGAACCGGCGCGCGTGCCCGAATCGATTGCGACGCTGCGCGAGATTTCCGATGGCTGGCTCGACAGCCGCGATGCGCGCGAGAAGAGCTTCTCGGTCGCCGCGTTCACGGAAGACTATCTCGCTGCGCAATCGGTGATGTTGGTGCGTCAGAACGGCGCGCCTGTCGCATTCGTCACGTTCATGACGACGGACCTCAACACCGAGGCCACCGTCGGCGTGATGCGCCACGTGCCGCAGGCTTCGGCGTATGCGATGGAGTATCTGTTCACGCAGCTTGCGCTGCATTTGAAGCACGCGGGTTTCCGCTCGCTCAGCCTCGGCATCGCGCCGTTCTCGGGCATGTCGCCGACGCCGCTCGCGTCGCGCTGGCACCGGCTCGCGAACATCGTGTGGCGCTTCGGCGGCCGCTTCTACAATTTTCGCGGACTGCGCGCTTTCAAGAGCAAATTCCAGCCTCAATGGGAACCGCGCTATCTCGCTGCATCCGGTTCTGTCGGCGTGTTCTTCACGCTCGCGGACCTTTCGCTGCTGGCAGGGGGCCGGCGTTCATGATCATGCAAAAGTTTTACCGGCTCGCCGCATTGGCGAGTGTTTCGTTGTGCTCGCTCGCAGGCGTCGTGCCGACGGCGCACGCCTATGAGACCGTGTCCGGCGGCCGATACGGCCAGGTCACGGTGACCAAGCCCACGGGCGACGTGCGTGGCTTCGTCGTGCTGTTCTCGCGCGAGAGCGGCTGGAACCCGGCGGACCAGCAGGCCGCCGACGCGCTCGCGAAGAACGGCGCGATGGTGGTGGGTGTCGATACCGCGAAGTACGCGGCGAATCTCGCTGCGAAGAAAGAAGCGTGTCATCAGCTGGTGGGCGATGCCGAAGCCGTGAGCCATCAACTCGAACGGCAGGTGCAGTCGAACCGCTACTTCATGCCGATCGTCGCCGGTTCGGGCCAGGGCGCGACGCTCGCGATGCAAGTGCTGAAGCAGGCGCCTGAAAACACAGTGGCGGGCGCGGTATCCGTTGCCGCGCAACGCGATCTCGACAAGCGTTTCAACCCGTGCGCGCCGGACCCGACCGTGACGCACGGCCCCGGCCTGCCGGGCTTTGCCGAAACCGACGCGAACGCATCGGGTGGCACGCAGCGCATCGTCGAGCTGACGAGCCCGCATCTGCGCGTCGCCGCAATGAAAGAAGAGGACGTCTCGGACCTGCCGTTGATCGAACTGCCCGCCGCGCATCCGACGGGCATGATGGCGATCGTGATTTCCGGCGACGGCGGCTGGCGCGATCTCGACAAGACGATCGCCGAGGAACTGCAGAAGGATGGCGTGTCCGTGATCGGCTGGGACAGCCTGCGTTACTTCTGGTCGGAGCGCTCGCCGCAGCAGACGAGCAACGATCTCGCGCGCGTGCTGAAAACCTATACGACGCGCTGGCATGCGGATCATGTCGCGCTGATCGGCTATTCATTCGGCGCCGACGTGATGCCGTTCGCGTACAACCGCTTGCCCGATGCGGTGCGCGCGAAGGTTTCGCTGATTTCGCTGCTCGGCTTCGCGCCTTCCGCGGACTTCCAGATTCGCGTGACGGGCTGGCTCGGCATGCCTGCAAGCGACAAGGCGCTGCAGGTGCAACCCGAGTTCGCGCGCTTGCCGCCGAAGATCGTGCAGTGCTTCTACGGCGAACATGAGGAAGACACGCTGTGCCCGACGCTCACGAAGACGGGCGTCGAAGTGATCCGCACTTCCGGTGATCATCATTTCGGACACGACTATGCCGCGCTCGAAAAACGCATTCTCGGCGCGTTGAAAAAGCAGGCTGGCGGAACCTGATGCTGGAAAGCAGTGCGGCGACTGTGCGTCAATCAATGCGCAGTCGCCGCCCTTGCAATGAACCGCAGACAGGCGCGGTTCTGCTGAAAAGATGCGGTCGCAATGACCGCGATCGCTGTGCGTCCTAGTGGAAAATCAGATACAGAATCACAAGGACGATAAGCGGCACACCTAGCAACCAACCGATCAGATAAGGCATCTCCTTCTCCCTGTGCGACTGCCGAGACCAGGCGGTCGTCGTACACAGCGCTTGTGGCGATCATTGATGCAAGCGATATGCCACTGCGCTCGAATTGCAGCGCAGCATATGCGTCGGCACACGCTAAAGCCTTGTCTTAGCAGGCTTTAAATGCCTTTTGACGGCGTGCGCCTATTGCGCTTCACAAAGGCTTTGCGACCGCTTTGCACGGGTCAGCACTGCGCGAATTGCCGCTTCTTCGCAATCTTTTCAGCCTGTATTCCCGCTCATTCAATGCGGCGAAATTCAGAACGCGCACTAATATGATCTTTGACGGGATCGACTGACGCTTGTCGAACCGGGCAAACGCGGACTCATGAAGCGACGTGACGCGGGTATTCGAACACGCCATTTCAGTTGAGCCGCGGCTGGTGCGTTTTACTGGTGTCCATGCTGGATTCCTCTGAGAGATGCCATGCTGAAGCGTCGAACCTTCCTGCTGGGCGGCGTGGGCCTGGCCGGCGCGCTGGTGGTCGGTTGGTCGGCGCTGCCGCCGCGTCAGCGGCTCGTCGCGTCGGAACCGTTGCCGGTGCGTCCCGGCGAAGCGGCGCTCAATGGCTACGTGAAGATCGCCGCCGACAACACCATCACGGTCCTCATGTGCAGGACGGAGATGGGGCAGGGCGTGCATACGGGGCTCGCGATGCTCGTCGCGGAAGAACTGGATGCGAACTGGGCGGACATTCGCGTTGCCAATGCGCCGCTCGACCAGATCTATAACAACGTCGAAAGCGTGATCGGCGATCTGCCGTTTCGTCCCGACGACGACAGCGTCGTCAAGGAACTCGCGGTATGGCTCACGCGCAAGCTCGCGCGCGATTTCGGCACGGTGATGACAGGCGGTTCGTCGACCATCAACGATCTCTGGCAACCGATGCGCGAAGCAGGCGCGTGCGCGCGGACCATGTTGATCGCAGCGGCGGCCGAACGCTGGAGCGTGAAAGCCGCCGATTGCCGCATCGAAAAGGGCATCGTGGTACACGACGCGGGACATCGCGCGTCGTTCGGGCAACTCGCGATGGAGGCCGCGCGCCAGCCGCTGCCGCGCAATCCCGCGCTGAAAGATCCCGCCACGTTCCAACTGATCGGCAAGCCGCTTACGCGCATCGAAGCCGCTTCGAAGATGGACGGCAGCGCGATCTTTGGCATCGACGTCGTGCCCGATGGCCTGCTCTACGCAAGCATCAAGATGTGTCCGACGCTCGGCGGCACGGTTCGGGATTTCGACGGCGCGGCGGCTGCGGCATTGCCCGGCGTGCGCAAGGTCCTGGCCGTCGATGCCTACAACGGCGGCACGGGCGGCGTCGCGGTGATCGCGGACAACCTGTTCATCGCGATGAACGCGCTCGACGTGCTGACGATCCACTGGAACGATGGGCCGACCAAAGGGCTGACCAACGCAGAGGTCGACCGGCGCCTCGTGCAGGCGCTCGACGAAAGCGAAGGCCACGCATGGTATCGCCATGGCGATGTCGAAGATGCGCTGAGCCATGCCGCGCATACGTGGAAGGCAACGTATCGCGCACCTTATCTCGCGCACGCGCCGCTGGAACCCGTCAATTGCACGGCGCAGGTGAAAGACGGCAAGGCAACGGTATGGGCGGCGACACAGGTGCCCGCTGTCGCGCGCATGCATGTCGCGCGGGTGCTCGGCATCGGCACGGACGATGTCGATTTGCAGCAGCAGATGCCGGGCGGCGCGTTTGGACGCAGGCTCGAAGTCGACTTCATCGCGCAGTCGGTCGCGATCGCGCGCGAAGCGGGCGGGCGTCCTGTGCAAACGCTCTGGACGCGCCAGGAGGACATGCAACACGACTTCTACCGTCCCGCGTGTCTGTCGCGCTTCAGGGCGGGACTCGATGCACAGGGACAGCTGGTTGCGTGGCACAACACGTCGGTGAGCCAGTCGGTCGTCGCGAAGTGGCTGGCCCGCAACTATCGCATTCCCGATCTCGGCCTCAACCTGGACAAGACCATTTCTGAAGGCGCGTTCGATCAACCCTATGAAATGCCGAACGTGTGGATCGGGCAACGCGTGATCGAATTGCCGATGCCCGTCGGCTTTTTCCGCTCGGTCGGGCATTCGCATCAGGCGTTTTTTATCGAAAGCTTTATCGACGAACTGGCTGTGTTGGCGCACAAGGACCCCGTTGCATTTCGCGCGAGCCTGTTGAGGCGGCATCCGCGTCATCTCGCCGTGTTGCAGAAAGTGGCGAGCATGTCGGGTTGGCGAGCGTCCGCCGTCTGGTCGGACAAGGGCGTCAAACATGCACGGGGTGTCGCGCTTCATGAGGCATTCGGCAGCGTGGTCGGGCAAGTCGCGGATGTGTCGCTCGAAGCGGACAACACTGTGAAGGTCAATCGCGTGTATTGCGCGATCGATTGTGGCTTGCCGGTGAATCCGAATCTGATCCGTCAGCAGGTGGAAGGCGCGATTGTGTTCGGGCTTTCCGCTGCGTTCAAGGAAGAAATCACGCTCGCTAACGGCGCAGTCGTAGAGGGCCTGTATACCCAGTTCGACGTGGTGCGGATGGACGAGTGCCCCGACATATCCGTCGAGATCATGCCGTCGAGAAACCATCCGCAAGGCGTCGGCGAGTCTGCGGTGCCGCCTGTCGCGCCTGCCGTCGCGAATGCGTTGTTCGCGTTGACGGGCACGCGCAGCTACGCGTTGCCGCTGAACATGAAGCTGTATCCCGGGGGCGCAACATGCTGAAGCTGAACATCAACGGCAAGACAGTGGATGTGTACTCCGATCCAGCGACACCGCTGCTTTGGGTCTTGCGCTGCGAACTGAAAATGACGGGGACGAAGTTCGGCTGCGGTGTCGGGGTATGCGGCGCGTGTACCGTACACGTCGGCAAAGAGGCGAAGACCTCGTGTCAGGAAAAACTCTCGGATATCGGCGCAAACCACGTCACGACGATTGAAGGTCTGCAAGGGACGCAAGCGCGTGCGCTGAAAGAAGCGTGGACGCATGTCGATGTCGTGCAATGCGGCTATTGCCAGAGCGCGCAGTTGATGGCCGCAAGCGCGCTCATACAGCGCAATCCGACGCCGAGCGTGAAGGAAATAAACTGCGCGATGCACGGCATCATTTGCCGCTGCGGCACCTATCCGCGCATCAGGCAGGCGATTCTCGAAGCGACGGGGCAAGCCAAACGAACGTGACGTTACCCCGTCTCGCCTGTCGCAACCGTCTAGTTGTTTCCGTGCGAGTACAGCGTCAGCTTGTTGCTGACCGACGTGACGCCGGGCACGCCTTTGGCCACTTCCGCTGCCTGCGGAATCTGCGATCCATCCGGGACGCTGCCCGAAAGCACTACCGCGCCGCCACGCGCTTTTACGAAGACGTTCGATACGTTGAAGCCCGGTGCCTTCGACAACGCCTTGCGCACATCGCGTCCGAGCTTCTTGTCGGCAGGTGTCGCCTTCTTCGAAGGCGCCGCCGGTGTGGAGGCCATCGACATCGAATCACTGGCTTGCGCGTACGCGTTCGACGTCAGCGTGACGCAACCGATGACGGCGAGCAGCGTCAGGACATTGCGGATCTTCATGGTTGCTTCTCCTTGTTTGCTTGTGGGACCGCTCAGTAAAGATAAGCCAACAATCCGCTTCCACCAAAGCTGCGTTTGCTTTCTCAGGGAAAACCCGCATCCATCTACTATCTCGAATTTAGATAACGCTTATTCACGCTATTGCGTTGCTCGATAGAGGCGCCGACGGCACACTTTGACGCACATCAAAGACACGCACCACGCATTTAGGAGACACACATGCGTACTCAAGTCGGCATCATCGGCGCCGGTCCCGCTGGACTGCTTCTTTCCCATCTTCTCCATCTGCAAGGTATCGATTCTGTCGTGCTCGAATCGCGCAGCCGCGAGCAGATCGAATCGACGATACGCGCGGGCGTGCTCGAACAGGGCACGATGGATTTGCTCACCGAAACAGGCGTGGGCGAGCGCATGAAAGCAGAAGGCGCGCTGCATCATGGTTTCGAGCTCGCATTCGAAGGCAAGCGCCGCCGCATCGATCTCACCGATCTCACGGGCAAAGCGATCACGGTGTATGCGCAGCACGAAGTCATCAAGGATCTCGTCGCGGCACGAGTGGCGGCGCAAGGCGCGCTGAAATTCGAAGTGTCGGACGTGTCGCTGCACGGTATCGACGGTACGACGCCGACTATCCGGTATCGCCATCAAGGCGAGGCGCACGAACTGCAATGCGATTTCATCATTGGCTGCGACGGTTCTCAGGGCATTTCGCGCAATGCGATTCCCGAAGCACTGCGCCGCGATTATCAGCGCGTGTATCCGTTCGGCTGGTTCGGCATTCTGGTCGAAGCACCGCCTTCATCGGATGAATTGATCTATGCGCGCCATGAGCGCGGCTTTGCACTCGTCAGCACCCGTTCGCCGAATGTGCAGCGTATGTACTTCCAATGCGATCCGAAAGATACCGCCGACAACTGGTCGGATGATCGTATCTGGGCTGAGATGCACGCGCGCGTCGACTCCGACGACGGCCACAAGGTTGTAGAAGGCAAGATCTTCCAGAAGAACATTGTGGGCATGCGCAGCTTCGTATCGACGACGATGCAGCACGGTCGTCTTTTCCTTGCCGGCGACGCCGCGCATATCGTGCCTCCGACGGGCGCCAAAGGCCTGAATCTGGCCGTCTCCGACGTGCGCATTCTGTCCGACGCATTGCGCGCGTTCTACAAGGAAGACCGCAACGATTTGCTGAATAGCTATAGCGAAACGGCGCTCAAGCGCATCTGGCGCGCAGAACATTTCTCGTACTGGATGACGCGCATGATGCACCGTCTCGACGATGCGTCGCCGTTCGAACAGCAATTGCAGGTCGCGGAACTCGAGCACGTGACGACCTCGCGCAGCGCGGCGATTTCGATGGCTGAGAACTATGTCGGCGCGGTGCCCGTATAAGCGGCCTGCAATCAGTTCAAGGACAGATCGGTGTGCGCGGCGGCCTGGAATTCTTTCGGCGTCGCGCCCGTCTGCTTGCGAAAATAGCGGCTGAAATACGCCGCGTCCTCGAAACCGAGCGCGTGCGCGATCTGTTTGATCGTCAGGCCCGAATAGACGAGATCGCGCTGTGCTTCGCGTATCAGATGTTCATTCACGAGCGACATCGGCGAATGGCCGAGTTCGTCGCGGCAAATGCGGCTTAGCTGCGCCGTCGTAATGCCGAGCCTTTCCGCGTAGAACTCGACAGTCCGATGCTCGCGGAAATGCGCGGCAACCAGCTCGCGAAAGCGCTTGATCTGCCCGCTTCGACGGTCGGCCACGGCGCTCGTCGCGGGCATCGCCGCCGCATCGCCCAATCTCGACACTTGCACGAAAAGTGCAATCATCAACGACATGCCCGCAGCGATATGGCCGCGTGCATTACCGCGGTATTCCTGTTCGAGCAGCGTGAAGAGCGGCATCAATGTGTCGTTGCCCGCTGACGCCTTCACGGGAATCACGGCTGCGCGCTGAAATACGGGCAGCAGACCCGGCGACACCGCCTTCGAAATCGACTCCAGCGCGCGCTGCGCAGCCGTAATCACCAGCCCGTCGATATCGGGCGAAAACACGAAACCATGTACGGTTTGCGCGGGCAAAACGACGATGCACGGCGGCGCGAGCGCGTGTTTCTCGCTTTCGATCACGACATGCCCGCTGCCGCTGCGAATGTACAGAACCTGCAGCAACGCGTCATGCCGATGCGCGGCGATATGCCAGTCGTTGGGCCGGCTGCGCTCGGCAATCCACTCGAAATTGAAGGCATCGAACCACGGCGGCCGGGCGGATTCGCCGTACAAATCGTAGTTAGGGATTTTCCTCATGCTTTTTCCTCTGCCGTGTACGGATTGTCCTGCGATGCGTGCTCTTTGTCCAATCTCGGCGAGCGGCGCGTCCCTATACTTTTCTCCATGAACCGAGCGGACCTTTTCGGGGTTCGTCGATAAAGAACAGTACATGGAGATTGGGATGACTAAACAAAATGGCGATGCATGGCTCGCTCTGAATGACAAGGTCTGTGTCGTCACGGGCGCAGCGGGCGGTATCGGCAGTGCAATTGCGAAAGTGCTCGGTGAAAGCGGCGCGCGTCTCGCATTGCTGGACCGTGAAGCAGGCAAGTGCGAAGACCTCGCGCAGACACTCGGCGCGAACGGCATCGAAGCGTTTGCGTTTGAGTGCGATATCGGCGATGCGAAAAGCGTTGAAGCGGCAGCGGCAAGCGTCGAAGAAAAACTCGGCACTGCGGATGTGCTCGTCAACAATGCGGGGCTGTTGCGGCCGGGTGGCATCGAAGACATCGCGCTCGATGCATGGAACGCGATGCTGCAAGTCAATCTCACCGGCTACATGCTGTGCTCGCAGGCGTTCGGCCGCGCGATGTTGCGCAAAGGCGCGGGCAGCATCGTTCACGTTGCGTCGGTGGCCGCGCATCATCCGCAGACCTGGAGCGGTGCCTATAGCCCCGGCAAGGCAGCCGTTGCGATGCTGTCGAAGCAGATCGCGGCCGAGTGGGGACCGCGTGGCGTGCGCAGCAACGCGGTTTGCCCGGGGATGATCCGTACGCCGTTGTCGGCGTCTTTCTACGCACAAGGCGATGTCGAACAGCGCCGCAGCGCGATGACGGCGAACCGACGCATCGGCGAGCCGGTCGATATCGCGGAAGTGGTCGCCTTTCTTGCGAGCCCACGCGCGGGCTATGTGAACGGTACGGAACTCGTCGTCGACGGCGGACTGGAATGCATGCTGATGGATCTGGTGCCGCGACCCGGTTATGACGCAAAGACCAATCCGGCGCGCTAGAGACCAAAAGACATTCGGCAGGAGACAGTCATCATGAATTCCAACACCCATTCACCCGCGCCGTTGACGTGCGATGTACTCGTCATCGGTTCGGGCGCAGGCGGATTATCGACGGCGATCACGGCGCGCAAGCACGGGCTCGATGTCGTCGTGATCGAAAAGGAAGCGTATTTCGGCGGCACGACGGCGTTCTCGGGCGGCGTGCTGTGGATACCGGGCAACCGGCACGCGCGCGCGAACGGCGTCAACGATACGCGCGAGGCTGCGAAGACGTATATGCGCAACGAAACAGGCGCGTTCTACGACGAAGCGGCCGTGGATGCATTCCTCGACACCGGCCCGCAAATGCTCGATTTCTTCGAGCGCGAAACGGAAGTCAAGTTCGTACCGACGCTTTATCCCGACTATCACCCGGATGCGCAAGGCGGCGTCGATATTGGCCGCTCAGTGGTCGCCGCACCGTTTGACGCGCGAGGACTTGGCGACGACATTGTGCGTCTGCGTCCGCCGCTAAAGACGATCACGTTCATCGGCATGATGTTCAATTCGTCGAATGCCGACCTCAAGCATTTCTTCAACGCGACGCGCTCTATGAAGTCCGCCGCCTATGTGACGAAGCGCCTGGCGAGCCACCTGAAGGATCTCGCGCTTTACCGGCGCGGCGTGCAGATCACGAGCGGCAATGCGCTTGCGGCGCGGCTCGCGAAAACAGCGCTTTCGCTTGGCATTCCGATCCACACGAATACGGCTGCGCAAGAACTCACGCTCTCGGATAAGCGCGTGACAGGCGCGATCGTCAAAGGTCCGCAAGGCGAGATGCGTATCACCGCGCGGCGTGGTGTCGTGCTTGCATGCGGCGGCTTCTCGCACGATGTCGCGCGCATTGCCAAGGCGTATCCGCATGTGATGCGCGGCGGCGAGCATTGTTCGCCCGTGCCGAAAGGCAACACGGGCGACGGCGCGCGCATGGCCGAAAGCGTCGGCGCTCAGGTACCCATACGTTATCCGCAGCCCGCTGCGTGGATGCCAGTATCGCGTGTGCTGATGCGCGACGGCACGTTCGGTGTGTTTCCGCATCTTCTGGATCGCTACAAGCCGGGGATTATCGGCGTGACGCGCAAGGGCAAGCGTTTTACGAACGAAGCGAACTCGTACCACGACGTTGGCGCGGCGATGATCGAGGCATGTCGCGGCGAGAAAGATACGGCGATGTGGCTGATCTGCGATCACGCGACGATTCGCAAGTATGGGCTTGGATACGCAAAGCCAGCGCCGGTGCCATTGGGGCCGCTGCTGCGCAATGGTTATCTCGTCAAAGGGCGCACGCTTGCTGAACTTGCGCAACGCGCGGGTATCGAGGCCGAGGCGCTCGAAGCCACCGTACGCACTTACAACGAAAGCGCAGCGCGCGGCGAAGACCCCGAATTTGGGCGCGGTTCGACATCATTCAACCGCTATCTCGCCGATCCCGAGTGCAAGCCCAATCCATGCGTCGCGCCGATCGGCAACGGCCCTTATTACGCGCTCAAAGTCGTGATGGGCGACCTGGGAACCTTCGACGGCATCACCACGGCTGTCACGGGAGAAGTACTGGATGCACGCGGTGCCGTCATCGACGGGCTGTACGCAGTTGGCAACGACCGCGCGAGCGTGATGGGCGGCAATTATCCAGGCGCGGGCATCACGCTCGGCCCGATCATGACCTTCGGCTACATCACGGGACGACGCCTTGCGGGTATTGCGGATAACGCGACGAACGCGCAAAAGAAGCGCCAATCCGAAACGGTATAGAGGACAGAACCATGAGTAGCGGCAAACCTTTTATCGACCATCGCATCTATACGATCCGGCCGCGCGGCATGGCGGAATTCATCGAAGTATTCGATCGTCTCGCGATGCCTATTCAATTGAAGTACCTCGGCGCGCCGGTCGGTTTCTATATGAGCGATATCGGCGCGCTCAACCAGGTCGTGCATCTGTGGGGCTACGAGAGCATCGGCGATTACGACCAGCGCCGCACCGCACGCGACGCGGACCCGGAATGGCCCGCTTATTTGCAGGCATCGGCGCATCTGATCGTCGCGCAGGAAAGCAGGATTATCCGGCGCGTCGAATTCAGAAGCCTTACCGCGTTGCGCTAGAAGAAAAAGAACAGGCAGCGACATCACATATATGCGCGAGAAGCATCAGACGCATTCAAGGAGACACGCAATGCAGCAGCCCAAACACACGGTCGATGTGCAGAACTTCATCGACAGCCAACGCTTTTCGCCTTTTCAATGGACGATACTTGTCCTCTGTTTTCTGGTCGTTGCAGCCGATGGCTTCGACACGGCCGCAGTCGGCTTTATCGCGCCTTCGCTGGTGCAGGACTGGGGCGTCACGCGCGCGGCGTTAGGGCCCGTGATGAGCGCTGCGCTCGTCGGCCTGGGTATTGGCGCATTGGGTGCGGGGCCGCTTGCTGATCGCGTTGGACGCAAAACGGTGCTGGTTTTGTCGGTGTTTTTCTTTGGCCTTTGGAGCCTCGCTGCGGCACGCGCGGATTCTATTGAATCGTTGACGGCGCTGCGCTTCATGACGGGACTCGGACTCGGCGCCGCGATGCCCAATGCGGTCACGTTGATGTCCGAATACGCGCCGGCCCGAATTCGCGCGGTCGCCGTAAATGCAATGTTCTGCGGCTTTTCATGCGGACTTGCGATTGGCGGTATCGCGTCCGCATGGCTCATTCCGCATTTCGGCTGGCATAGCGTGCTGGTTGCAGGCGGTGTTGGGCCGATCGTGTTGACACTTGTGCTCATTCTGCTGCTGCCTGAATCCGCGCAATTCATGGTGACGAGGAAGCGCGGCGACGCGCGTATCGCAAAGGTTCTTTCGCGTATCGCAATGGATGTCCGTCTCGGCGAATGCCGGTTCGTAACGGGTGAGCAGGTCGCGGAGCATCGTGGGTCTGCATTGCGCGTGGTGCTCTCGTCGCGTTTCCGTTTTGGCACGCTGATGCTGTGGCTCGCGTATTTCATGGGGCTTTTGATCTATTACCTGCTGACTAACTGGCTGCCCACGCTTTTCAAGGATACTGGGTTCTCGGGGCAAAATGCAGCGTTGATGACTTCGCTGTTTCCGCTTGGTGGTGTGCTCGGTAATCTGAGTGTCGGCTGGTTGATGGATCGGTTCAGGGCGAATCGCGTGATTGCGTGTACGTATGTCATGGCTGCGGTGCTGGTCATGCTCGTCGGGCGCGGCCTTGGGCACCAGGTTTGGCTCGGCACGCTGATCTTTCTGACGGGTACGGTCGTGACGTCCGCTGTGACGTCGATGTCGGCGCTCGCTGCGAGCTTTTATCCGACTCAAGGGCGTGCTACGGGCGTCGCGTGGATGCTTGGTGTGGGGCGTATCGGTGGCGTGGCGGGTGCGCTCGTTGGTGCTGCGTTGATGGGGCTGGGGTGGCAGTTTGGATCGGTGTTCAGTCTGCTTGCGGTTCCTGCGATGATCGCTGCCTTGGGTGTCTTCGCAGTGGCAGGGCGTGTGCGGGCGTCGGGAATCGAAGCGGCCGAATTGACGCCAGCCGTGGAGTGAAGCGGTTTGTCGTTGTGGTTTTTTGTTTGCGGTGGCATTCGCGTTATGCCTTTTTGGCGCGGTCGGTTTGGTTTTTTCGGGTTTTCGCTGGCATCCGCGATTTGTTAACGTGCTTCACGCGTCGCCCCTGTGCGGGGCGGCACCTACTTTTCTTTGCCGCCGCAAAGAAAAGTAGGCAAAAGAAAGCGGCTAACACCGCTAATTCTTGTTCCTGCCTGAGGGCCCTCAACCGGTCTTACGCTTCACACGGCAATCACGTGACCCATGTTCGTTGCCAACGCTCTGAATTGACGCCTCACCCGCTTCATGCGTCCGCGTCGCAACACGCCGTACCAGATATTCCTACGCCGCCCAGGTGGCAAACTGTGTGTAGGCCGTAGCACCTCACACGCCTCACTTCGGACCGATTGCGCACGTGTCCCACCATGTAAGAGCGCTAACGTGTACGTCGCGACAACCTACACACAGTTTGCCACCTGGGCGGCAGATACCATTCGCTGCCGCTTGCCCTTGTTCGGGTGTTTGAAGTGGGTGAGGCGCTCATTCGAAGCGTTGGCAACGAACGCGAACAGAAATGCTGCCGTGTGAAGCGTAAGAACCTGTGGGGGCCCTCAGGCAAGAACAAGAATTGGCGGTGTTAGCCGCTTTCTTTTGCCTACTTTTCTTTGCGGCGGCAAAGAAAAGTAGGTGCCGCCCCGCACAGGGGCGACGCATGAAGCACGAAGGCAAAACGCGGATGCCAGCGCAAAGGCCAAAACACCGAACGGCGACGCATGAAGCACGAAAGCAAAACGCGGATGCCAGCGCAAAGGCCAAACCACCGAACGGCGACGCATGAAGCATGAAGGCAAAACGCGGATGCCAGCGCAAAGGCCAAAACACCGAACGGCAACGCATGAGGCACGAAGGCAAATCGCGGATGCCAGCGCAAAGGCCAAAACACCGAACGGCAACGCATGAGGCACGAAGGCAAACCGCGGATGCCAGCGAAAGAACAAAAACCCAAACACCACCACAACCCGGAACACTCACTCACAGCGAAGCATCGACCCCGATCACCTCCACAACCTTCCGCCGATAACCCCCCGTAGCAAGCAGCAGACTGCGCGAATACTCACTCTCAACCTGCTGCGCGCGAACGCACCCGATATCGAGTTCCTCGACAATCTCGCCATTACGCATAATCGCGACACGCGAACACAAGAAACCGACCACGGCGAGATTGTGACTAACAAGAATCATCGTCAGATTACGCTCTTGATGCAGGCGCTTGAGCAGATTCAATATTTCAGCCTGCACGGAAACATCAAGCGCCGAGGTCGGCTCGTCGAGCAAGAGCACACGCGGCTCCACGATCAGCGCACGCGCAATCGCAACCCGTTGCCTTTGCCCACCCGACAACTGATGCGGATAGCGAAACCGAAACGACGCATTCAGCCCCACTTCGCGCAGCCCATTGACGATGCGTTCTTCATGCCGATCGATTCCATTGATACGCAACGGTTCGCGCAGAGTCTGATCGACGGTGAAGCGCGGATGCAGCGAGCCATACGGGTCCTGAAACACCATTTGCACATCGCGCTTTTGCGCCGCTTGCTCGTGCTGCGCGATGCGCATCGTGCCTAGCGCAATTGGCGTAAGCCCACTCAACGCTCGCAAGATCGTCGACTTCCCGGAACCCGATTCTCCGACAAGACCAAACACTTCGCCCTGCGCGACATGAAAGCTCACATTGCGCACCGCGTCGACAGCGCCTGCGGCCGTCTTGAAGCGAACGGTCACTGCATCGACCTCGATCATGCGGATGCTCCTTGCACATCGTTGAGCCATGCAGGATCGCGCGAGAGAACGGGCAACTCGGCAGGCGGATTGGCAAGCGGCGGATTCGCCGCCAACAAGCCGCGCGTATACGGATGCTGTGCATGAACGAGATCGCGCGCCGCGCAGGTTTCGACGACGCGCCCCGCATACATCACCACGACGCGGTCGCAGAACGACATCACGAGCGGCAGATCGTGGCTGATGAAGATGAGGCCAGTATCATGTTTCGCGATCATCTCGTCGAGCACGGCGAGTACCTGCATCGATACCAGCACGTCGAGCGCGCTGGTCGGTTCGTCGGCGATCAACAGGCGTGGCCCCGTCGATACCATCATCGCGATCATCACGCGCTGCCCCATGCCACCCGAGAGCTCATGTGGATACGAATCCACCACGCGCTCCGGGTTGCGGATATGCACGGCCTCGAGCGCGGCAATGATCTTCTCGCGCATCGCGCGCCGTCCCAGCTTTGGCTCGTGCAGCGCGAACGCTTCGCGCATCTGCTGCGCGACGGTCATCACCGGGTTCAGCGAGTATTTCGGGTCTTGCAGGATCATGCCCATCTGCTGGCCGCACAACTTCCGGCGCTTGTCGGCGCGCATGTCGAGCAGATCGTTTCCGTCGAAGCGCATCGTCTTCGCCGTGCAATGCGCGGCGGGCGGCAACAATCCCAGCAGCGCGCGACCCGTCAATGACTTGCCCGATCCCGACTCGCCGACGATGCCAAGCCGCTCGCCCTTGTTCAGCGTCAGCGAAAGACCACGCACCGCTTCGTTCATCGTGCCGTCGTGCGTGCGGAACGCGATGCGCAGATCGTCGATTTCGCACAATGCGGGCGTCGTGTCGTGCGTGCTCATGTCAGTCTCCATGACGCGGATCGAAAACGTCGCGCAATCCGTCGCCGAGCAGATTGAACGCGAGGCTCACGAGCAGAATCGCGAAGCCCGGAAGGGTGGCGACCCACCACGAATCGAGCAGCACGTTGCGGCCTGATGCGACCATGAAACCCCATTCGGGACTCGGCGGCTGCGCGCCGAGTCCGAGAAAGCCAAGTCCTGCGACGGTCAGAATGATGCCCGCCATATCGAGCGTCGCGCGCACGATCACCGACGACGAACAAAGTGGCACGATATAGCGCAGCAGAATGCGCAGGTTAGACGCGCCTTGCAGCCGCGCGACGTGAATGAAGTCGGTCTGCACGAGCCGCAAGGTTTCGGCTCGCGCGAGTCGCGCGTACGCGGGCCATGCGGTAATCGAAATGGCGATCACGGCATTGAACACACCCGGCCCCAAGGCAGCCGCGAAGGCGAGCGCGAGCACGATCTTCGGGAACGCGAGCGCGATGTCGGTCACGCGCATCAGCACGTTATCCACCCAGCCGCCGAAGAAGCCCGCCGCCGTGCCAATCAGGAGACCGATGGGCACGACGACCACCACGACGAGTATCGCGATAGAGAGCGTGAGCCGCGACCCGTAAATGATGCGCGAGAGAATATCGCGGCCGAGCTGATCGGTGCCGAGCCAGTGAGACGCCGAGCCGGGCGGCAACAGCCGGTCGGACAGCACCTGTATTAACGGATCGTGCGGCGCGATCCACGGCCCGATGATCGCGACGATCACGAGCAGCACGAGGATCGAGAAGCCGAACACCGACAACGGATTGCCCCTGAAGCGCCGCCAGCGTCGGTATGCGAGACCGAGCGTGGCTTGCCGGCGCGATGCGGGCGTGTCCGTCAGCAGCCATTCCTTCCAGGTCGGACGGGGCGCGTTCATCGGCCAGTCCGATGGTGAACGGTCAACAGGAGGTCGCACGTCGAAAGTCTCCGTTGCATCAGCGGGCGCGCGGATCGAACACGCGATAGAGCGCGTCGGTCAGTAGATTCAACGCGATGAAGGTGATGCCGATCACGAGCGTGCTGCCAAGCACGGCATTCATGTCGGCGTTGAGCAAGGCGCCCGTCAGATATGAGCCAATGCCCGGCCACGCAAAGACGATCTCCGTCAACACCGAGCCTTCGAGCAGAAAGCTGTACGAGAGCGCGATCACCGTGAGCAGCGGCACCGCGATATTGCCGAACGCATGCACCCAGATCACGCGCCGCTCGGACAGACCTTTGGCGCGTGCCGTGGTGATGTACTCCTGATTCAACTGGTCGAGCATGAACGAGCGCGTCATCCGGCTCAGATACGCGACCGAGTAGTAGCCAAGTATCGCGGCAGGCAATGCGATATGCGACAGCGCATTGAAGAACACATCCCATTCGCCCGCTATCAGCGAATCGATCAGCAGGCTGCCAGTGCGCGTATCCACCATGCCGTCGAACACCGGGTCGAGCCTGCCCGGTCCAGACACCCAATGCAGCTTCGCATAGAACAGCAGCAGTCCCATCAAGCCGAGCCAGAACACCGGCACCGAACTGCCGATCAAGCCTATGAAACGCGCCACGTGGTCGATCCAGCGGTTGTGCCGGACGGCCGCAATCACTCCGAGTGGCACGCCGACCAGCACGCCGATGATCGTCGACAGTGTCGCGAGTTCGAGTGTCGCGGGGAACACGCGCTTGATGTCGTCGATCACCGGGTTCGCAGTCAGCAGCGATACGCCGAGATCGCCGTGCAGCACCGCGCTCACATAGATAAAGAACTGCTCGGCCAGCGGCTTGTCGAGACCGAGCTGGATGCGCGCGGCCGCGTAGGCACTCGCCGACGCGCGGTCGCCGAGTATCGCGAGCACGGGGTCGATCGGCACCTTGCGGCCGATCACGAAGGTCACGGCCAGTAGGCCCGTGAACGTGATGGCGAGCGTGAGCACCCAGCGCAGCACGCGCAACGTCCAGCGCAAGCCCGCGCTGCGCGCGGACGCAGCGCGGATCTGGTCGATGGGAGTGAGCGGTGTCGACATATCTGCCGCGTGCCTATTGCTTCTTCACGTGTTGATACGACACGAGATCGTTGATCGGGCCGACTTCGAGGCCCGTCACGCCCGGACGCATCGCCACTTGCGACACCTGCTGGAACATGATGACGAACGGTGACTTCGCGAGCGTTTCCTTCTGCATCGTTTGATAGAGCTGCGCGCGTTTGGCCGTCGACGATTCGGCAAGTGCCGCGTTGGTCTCTTTCGTCAGATCGGGAATGTCCCACGAATTACGCCATGCAAGCATCTTGTACGAAGACTTGTCGGAGTTGTCGGGGTTCCACGCATAGCCCTGCGCATTGCTGTGCGGGTCGATGTAATCCGCCGACCATTCGCCGATATAAATATCGTGCTGGCGCGCGCGGTACTTTGCGAGCGTCTGCTTGTTGTCGCCCGGAATGATCTCGACCTTGATGCCGCCTTGTGCGAGATTGGCCTGCACGGCCTGCGCGATTTCGTTGTACGGATACGCGCTGCGCACGTCCATCGTCACGTTAAAGCCATTCGGCAAACCCGCTTTCGCAAGCAGCGCCTTCGCTTTGGCCACATCCTGATGATACGGATTGCTGTTCAGCGCACCGAGAAAGCCTTCCGGCAGGAACGTTTGATGAACCTTGAAGGTGTTCTTCGTCACGTTCTTCTGGATGCCGTCGTAATCGATCAGCCATTTCATGGCTTCCTGCACTTCGGGCTTCGCGAGATTCGGGTTCTTCACATTGAGGCCGAGATAGAGCAGCGTGGCCTGCGGCACCGACGTCACGGTCACCTTGTTGCCCTTGGTGAGCGTGGCGAGATCGTCGGGGCTGAGATTGCGCGCGACGTCCGCGTCGCCGTTTTCGAGCAGCAGGCGCTGGCTCGATGCCTCCGGCACGTGACGCATCACGATGCGTTTCATTGCCAGCGGCATACGGTAGCCGTCGTACTTCTGCAGGATGATGCTGTCGTTTGCCGTCCATTTGACGAGCTTGTACGCGCCGGAGCCTGCCTCGTTCGTGCGCAGCCATTCGTTGCCGAAATCATTGCCCTTCTGGTGCGACAGCAGCAGCTTCTTGTCGAGCACGGATGCAGGCCACGCGCCCAGCACGTTGAGCACGAACGTGGGCGCGTATTTCTGGTCGGTCGTGATGCTGACGGTCGAGTCGTCGATCTTCTTGACGTTTTGCAGCGCGTTGTCCTTCGTCAGGCCAATGCCTTGCAGCACCGCGGCCGCGCCCTTGTCGAGCAGCACGCAGCGCTGGATCGACCATGCGACGTCGTCGGCCGTGAGCGGATTGCCCGAATGGAACTTGAGGTCTGGCCGAATCTTGAACGTGAACGTCAATCCGTCCGGGCTGACCGACCACGATTGTGCGACGTCGCCGTTGAATTTCGACGGGTCTTTCAGATCAACGCGCACGAGGCGGTCGTACGTGTTCGCGACATATTCCTCGGGCACCAGCTCGTACACTTCGCCCGGATCGAGCGTCGAGAACTCGTCGAGCGTGGTGGCGATCACCAGCATGTCTTTCGGCGTGGCCGCCAATGCAGTGCTTGTTGTCGTCATCGTAAGCGTCAGTGCCGAAACGACGGCTACTGCCGCTAGCGCATTGCGCAGAACCAGATTCATACTCGCTCCGTATCGAGAGGGAACATGCGTGGGAAGGCTGCAAAAAGAACGTGGATTACATCAGCTTCAACGGACCGCTTTCGCTGTTGTCGATGATGGGCAGCGCGCGCGAGCCGGGTATTTCGTAATGCCACCACTCGCTGGCAATATGCGTGAAGCCGGACGCGTGCATGATGCCGAGCAACAGCAAGCGGTTGCGCTGCACATGCTGCGGCAGCCCTTTGTGAAAATGCTCGGACTCCTTGACCATCGCGTCGAAGCCGGTGCCCATGTCGAGCGCTTCGCCATGGCTGTCGATCAAGGTCAGATCGAGCGCCGTGCCGCGGCTATGATTCGAGCCGCGTCCGAGTTCCGCGATATAAGTCGGATCGGGCAAGAAGTCCCATAGAACCTGTTGCGCCTGCGGCGGACGGTACGCATCGAAAATGCGCAGCTTCATGCCGATGCTGGCCGCGAGTTCGACCGCTTTGCGCAATCCCGCTTCGGCGGGCGCGAGCAACAGGCAGTGCGCTTCCTTGTAAATCGGCTTGCCGGTGAAGTTGTTGGCGGTCGCATAGGCGAGGTCGAGTTCGACGCCATGCGTTTCGGGAGTGACATGTATTAGTTGTGGGGTATCGGTCATGAGAATCAGAGGTCGAATTGATCGAGTTCGCGCTGCAACTCGCGGTTGCGCGCAACACGTTGGTCGATAGCCGGACCCAATCGTTCAACGATCGACGTCAATAGCAGATTGAACAGGCACGTAAGCGGCGCAAGCGAATCCCAGAACTGGCCAACGTCCGTCTTCACCTGAATCAGGTCGCTGGGATATTCGCGTGCCCACGGGCAATAGAGATCGGTGACGAGTGCAAACGGCAATTCGCGCCGCGTCGCCGCTTCGCAATAGCGCCGCGCGATGCGCGAATAGGCGCGCGTGTCGGTGACGATCAGATACGGCGACGCGAACTCCGAATTGAGCGAGTCGACGTACGAGCCGGACATGCCGTCCGAATAGAACACGCGCGGGCGCAAGTACTCCAGGTAGCTGTAGAACGCGTTGGAAATGCCGCGCGTCGATTGAATGCCGAGGATGAAGACAGCATCCGCTTCGGCAATGCGCTGCGCGATGCGCGCGAACGTCTCGCCTTGCGCAAGTTGATACACGTAGCGAATAGCATCGACTTCGAGATCGAGAGAGCGCGCGGTGGTGGCATCGCCCGCGTCGCCCGTATCGATGCCGTCCGCGCCGCTGTCGTCGCGTTCGCTGCGGTAAGCGTCGAGCCGGTCGGTGATGAACCATGGGCGCGATTGCGCGCCGCGCAACTCGCGCTTCAGGTCGTCGAGATTGCGATAGCCGACGCTGCGCAAAAAGCGCCCCACCGATATCCCGCTCGTGCCCGTCTGATGCGCGATCTGGTCCGCCGTTTCGAGGCCGAGGCGTTCCAGATTCGCCAGCATGTAGCTGGCGATGCGCTTGGCCGTGGGCGTCAGCGTCGCGAAGCTTGCTTCGACTGTGTGGGCGAATGCGGTGGACATCGAGTGTCGTTCGGCGTGTTCTTCGTTAGTTATCTGTCATAGTCCGGCAATCTGGTACGTATATGACAGGGACAATAAAGCGAGCGCTAACTTAAAATTTTTATCGGATCTCGCAAACTCATAGCACTTTGACCCGGCGTGCATTGAACGTCATTCATCCGCCATGCGCTTCCGGCAGCGCATCTTGCACGCGCTGCATGCCTTGCAATTCAAGGCTCGCCCCTTCTCTGCTCGCTTGTTCGAATGGCGCTAAGATCGCTCCCGCAGCAACCGGTCCGCACGTGGTGAGCACTTCGCGGACCGACATGACGACGGCATGACCGTCCCCGATTTCGCCTCCAGAGACAGCGGTTGCCGATCTGCCATGGCGACCGCAGTCGCTGGAAATCCCACAGTACGATCCGGTGGCGTGTCCCCGGAGCTTCCTATAAGTGTTGGAGGGCTAGACGTGAACAAGCTGACGACTGCTTTTGGCGCACCCGTTGTAGACAATCAGAACACCCAGACGGCGGGCCCGCGCGGCCCGGCATTGCTGCAGGACGTGTGGTTCCTCGAGAAGCTCGCGCACTTCGACCGCGAGGTGATTCCCGAGCGCCGCATGCATGCGAAAGGCTCGGGCGCATTCGGCACGTTCACCGTCACGCATGACATTTCGAAGTACACGCGCGCCAAGATCTTTTCGCAGATCGGCAAGAAGACGGAGCTGTTCGCGCGCTTCTCGACGGTAGCGGGCGAGCGCGGCGCAGCCGATGCCGAGCGCGATATCCGCGGTTTCGCCGTGAAGTTCTATACGGATGAAGGCAACTGGGACCTCGTCGGCAACAACACGCCCGTGTTCTTCCTGCGCGATCCGCTGAAATTTCCGGACCTGAATCACGCGATCAAACGCGACCCGCGCTCGGGCCTGCGCAGCGCCGAAAGCAACTGGGACTTCTGGACGCAACTGCCCGAAGCGCTGCATCAGATCACGATCGTGATGAGCGATCGCGGCATTCCGAAGTCGTTCCGTCATATGCACGGTTTCGGTAGCCATACGTTCAGCTTCATCAACGCCGACAAGGAACGCTTCTGGGTGAAATTCCATCTGCACACGCAGCAGGGCATCCAGAACCTGTCGGATGCGGAAGCAACGGCGCTCGTCGGCGCGGACCGCGAGAGTTCGCATCGCGACCTGTACGAATCGATCGAAGCCAACGAATTCCCGAAGTGGACGATGTTCGTCCAGGTCATGCCGGAAGCGGATGCATCGAAGACCTCGTACAACCCGTTCGATCTGACCAAGATCTGGCCGAAGAAGGATTACCCGCTGATCGAAGTCGGCGTGATGGAACTGAACCGCAACGCGGACAACCACTTCGCCGACGTCGAGCAGTCTGCGTTCAATCCCGCCAACGTGGTGCCGGGCATCAGTTTCTCGCCGGACAAGATGCTGCAAGGCCGGCTGTTCTCGTACGGCGACGCGCAGCGCTATCGCCTGGGCGTGAATCACAGCCTGATTCCCGTGAACGCGCCGCGATGCCCGGTGCATAGCTATCACCGCGACGGCTCCATGCGCGTCGACGGCAACATGGGCGGCGCGACGCCATATAACCCGAACACGCGCGGCGAATGGCTCGATCAGCCGGACTTCAGCGAGCCGCCGCTGTCGATCGAAGGGGCCGCCGACCACTGGAACCACCGCACCGACGACGACTACTTCTCGCAGCCGGGCAATCTGTTCCGCCTGATGTCGCCGGAGCAGCAGCAGGCACTGTTCGACAACACGGCGCGCGCGCTGGCTGGCGTGTCGGAGCCGATCCGGAAGCTGCACGTCGAGCACTGCACGAAGGCCGATCCCGCCTATGGACAAGGCGTGGCGGCTGCGCTTGAATCGGCGGGCAAGGCGCTGTGAGATGCGCATTGCATAGCATCTGACGGTTGTTGCCGCTCGCGCTGAAACTGCCCCGAAGGTCGAACGGCCTTCGGGGTTTTTATTTCGACTGCGCGAGCGAATCGGACGCGGACGCTTCCTGTAAGGCAGATTTCCATTCGATCGCGCACTGGTCCACGAACCATGCAATGCGCGACTGACAGAACTCGAGATAGGTCCGCACGATCGCGGAAGGATGCCGATGCGACGGATACAGCAGATTGACCTGCTGATCCGGCAACGGGTACGAGGGCAGCAGCGGCACGAGCCGTCCTTGCCGGATCGGTTCGGCGGCGAGAAAGGGCGGAATCTCGGTGACGAACTCGCCGTTCAGCGCGCGATAACGAAGCTGCGCATAGTCGTTGGTGGTCAGCACGATGTGCGGTTCGACCGTCGTCTTACCGATCTGCCATGTGCTGCTGTCATTGGGCGCGCGGTTCCAGAGCGCGCAGGGCAGACGGGTGAGCGCGGACGGTTCGTGCGGCATGCCGAAACGCTCGATCAGTTGCGGACTCGCAACCAGCACGTGACGATACGACAGCATGCGCCGCGCAACCATCGCTTCATGCGCAATGGCGCCGACGCGCAACGCCACGTCGATGCCTTCCTCGATCAGATCGACGCGCCGTTCGGTCGTGTACACATGCACGCGAATGTCGGGGTAGCGGCGCTGAAAGTCGTGCAGGAGATCCCACCAGATATCGAACGCGGGAGGCAGCGACAGGCGCAGCCGGCCTTTGAGCATGGCCTGATCGGAGACGACGGCTTCCTCGCCGTCTTTCAGGATCTCGACGCCGAGACTTGCGTGCTGGTAGAGCCGCGCGCCGGCATCGGTGAGCCGGGTGCCGCGCGCCGAACGCTCCAGCAGTTGCACGTTCAGCTCTTTTTCCAGTGCGCGAATGCGCCGGCTGATGGTGGCGAGCGGCACGTCCATCCGGCTGGCTGCGTTCATGAGACTGCCAGTCTGGACGACGCTGACAAAGATGCGGACGTCGTTGAGATCCACCGCGTTTCACCTGGAAGAGACGATGTGAACGCGATCTTAGTGCATAGGCTTCGTGTTGGGGAAGAGGCGGCGCCCGCCAGGTGTTCAGCTTTTCAGTTCAGCGAAGCGACGAAAATCCGCGCGACCTCTTCCAGGCCACGGCGGTCTTCGTCGTCGAAGCGCGCGAGCACGGGGCTGTCGATATCGAGCACGCCGACCAGTTCGCCAGTTGCCTTTTGCAGCGGAATCACGATCTCCGAGCGCGACGCCGAATCGCACGCGATATGCCCTGGAAACGCATCGACATCCGGCACGACCTGCGTCTCACGCGTTTCGGCTGCGCGGCCGCATACGCCACGGCCCATCGGAATACGCACGCAGGCGGGTTTGCCCTGAAACGGACCGACGACCAGTTCGCCTTCGATCGCGAAATAGAAACCGGCCCAGTTCAGTTCCGGCAGGGTGTTGAAGAGCAGTGCCGACAGATTGGCGGCATTGGCGATCTGATTTGCCTCGCCTTCGAGCAGCGAGCGCGCCTGCGACGCCAGTTCCTGATAGAACTCGGCCTTGGGCAACGCGGTATTGATGGTGGCTTCGAACATCGGATGCACTCGTGTTGGCTTCAGGAAACCATGATTTTCGCATCAAAGCGCGAAACGCGACGGCGGGCTGCTTTTATGCATGCGCTTTCATCGATCGCGGTCAGAATACAGTGGCCGGATCACCGAAAGTCGTAGCAGTCGTATTGGCAACATGAGTGGCCCCGCGTGGGCCAAAAGGACCGCTGATGCGTACACCGTCGTTCAACTTCATGCCCGCGATGGGGTCGTGACACTTTCCCGCTGATAGTCAGACGCCGATGAACTGAGCGAATTCGTCCAGCGGCGTGCGCTGCGAGCGCCACTGGTTGATCGCGGCATCCGTATCTTCGTAGCCGATCGCCATGCCGCTGAACAGCATGCGGTCGGCGGGCAAGTCGAGAAACGCGCCGATCGTCTGCGGGTACTGCGCCCAGCATTCCTGCGGGCAGCTATGCAGCCCTTCTTCGCGCAACAGCAGCATGACCGTTTGCATGAACATGCCGAGATCGGCCCATTGCGGTGGGCCCATGCGCCGGTCGACGGTGCAAAAGAGCGCGAGCGGCGCATCGAAGAACGTGAAGTTGCGCGCGAACTGCGCGAGGCGCGCGGGCCGGTTTTCACGCGCCACGCCGATGCTGCGGTAAAGATCTTCGCCCACCTGAAAGCGCCGCTCGCGATACGGCGAGTGAAGGCCCGGCGGATAGACGTTGTACTCCATCGCTTCGCCGTCCGGCGCATCCGCGACGCGTTCGCGCATGATGTGCTTGAGGCGCGCGAGCGCGTCGCCGCCTACCACGTGGATATGCCAGGGCTGCAGATTGCCGCCCGACGGCGAGCGCGCGGCGGTGGCGAGCACGCGGCGGATTGCGTCGGGTGGAACGGGCGTCGAAAGAAACTGGCGGACGGATTTGCGGCTGGTGACGGCTTCGCTGACGTTCACGCGGTGCTCCTCGAAGGCATTGCGTTGTGCTCGTGCGGGGTGTCGCAGATCGACACAGGCCGATGATACAGGCGGCGGCCATGCGGCCACGTACCTGTCGAGCTAAAGCTTCTGTAAGACTTTGCCGTTAATGCGGGCGAATCAGAACGACCACATAAAACGGGGAGCCGCATTTGAACACGATGAAGCTGGCCACATCTTTCGCGGCGGTTGCCGCATTCGCGACGTTAGCCGGTTGCGTCACCAGCGAGCAGCAGATCTCCGCGGCGCCCGCGCGGCCGAGGCCGCAGCCCGCTGTCGTTGCCGTGCAGGCACCGCCGCCACCGCCGCCTGCTGTTGTGGTGCGCGCGCCTGCGCAGCCTGTTTATGTGTCTGCGCCGAGCGATGTCTATATTGCGGGCGTTATCGATCGCGATGTGGTGTTCGTCGGTGGCAGCACGTATTTGTGGGTGGTGGGCCCGGATGGTAAGCGTCATCGGCATTTCTATGCGCGTGGCGACCGCCGCGCCGAAGTGTTCCGCCGACGCGAGCATTTGCGCGTTGAGATGGCGCATCGTGGTGGGCGTCCGCCCGTGCATGCGGCAATGCCGCCGCGTCGGGACGAGCATCGTGCGCATTCGCATGGCGAGCGTTCCGCGTATGTGCGTGATCCGCATCGGTCGGATCGTCATGATGGTGCGCCTGTGAGGCACGCGGAGCATCGTCCGCAGGCGGGGTCGGCACGGGTGGCCGGGCAGAGTGGGCATGACGTGGGCCCGCGCGATCACAAACGTCCGCCGCATGTCGATGAGGCGCAGCAGCCGTTGCATCGGCAGGGGCATGCAGGCTGAGCGCCTGGCGCGGCTGGTTTGGTTTTTTGGGGTTTGCGGTGGCATCCGCGTCACGGCGTTTGATGTTTTGGCCTCTGCGCTGGCATCCGCGATTCGTTATCGTGCTTCAAGCGTCGCCCCTGTGCGGGGCGGCACCTACTTTTCTTTGCCGCCGCAAAGAAAAGTAGGCAAAAGAAAGCGGCTCACACCGCCAGTTCCTGTATTTGCCTGAGGGCCCCCGAAGGTTCTTATGCTTCACACGGCAATCAAGTGACCCATACTCGTTGCCAGCGCTCTTGCGGTGCGCCTCACCCGCTTCGCGCGCCCGCATCACCGCTCGCCGTGCCAGATATTCCGCGGCCGCCCAGGTGGCAAACTGTGTGTAGGCCGTAGCACCTCAGCCGCCTCACTTCGGACCGATAGCGCACGTGTCCCACCATGTAAGAGCACTAACGTACACATCGCGACAACCTACACACAGTTTGCCACCTGGGCGGCAGATACCATTCGCTGCCGTTTGCCCGAGTGCGGGTGTTTGAAGCGGGTGAGGCGTTCATTCAAAGCGTTGGCAACGAGCACCAGCCTGGCCACTACCGTGTGAAGCGTGGGGACGTTGGGGGCCCGTGGATAAGAACAAGGGCTGGCGGTGTGAGCCGCTTTCTTTTGCCTACTTTTCTTTGCGGCGGCAAAGAAAAGTAGGTGCCGCCCCGCACAGGGGCGACGCCTGAAGCACGCTAACAAAACGCGGATGCCAGCGCAGAGGCAAACGCCGTGACGCGGATGCCAGCGCAAAGGCCAAAACATCAAACACCGTGACGCGCGGATGCCAGCGCAAACCCGAACCGCCCAAATAAACACAAACCACAACCCCCACTTAGAACCTTTCACACCATCGTGGCGATCGTGCTCGCCGTGCCCACGCCGCTGAAGTCATTTCCCCGATCCATACGCACGCACAAAAAACGCAATCGTAATGCCAGCCGTAACGAGCAATGTGCCATAACGTATAACTGGCGCGGACGCGCGGCGGCCGACCAACGCGCCTCCATATCCCCCGATCAACGCCCCGATCAGCATAACGATCGTTTCCGGCCAATGCACCGCCCGCGCGACGATAAAAGTAACGACGGCCATCGTATTGGCCGCACTCACCAGCAGCGTGCGCGGCGCGTTGAGCAACTTCAACTCGCGACTATCGAGCAGTCCCCACACGGCCATCATCATGATTCCGACGGCGCCGCCGAAATAACCGCCATACACACCCAGCGCAAACTGCACCACGAGCACAGCCGCTCGCCCGATGTGCCAGCGCGCGCGCATCCATTCGCCGAAACGCCGGCCAAACGCAAGCGCGACGGTCGCGACGAGCAACAACCAAGGCACGACGATATCGAAGGTCTTCGACGGCGTGAGCAGCAACATCAACGCGCCGCAGATCCCGCCGACGAGCGTCGTGATCAGCAGCGCGCGCAACGACACGGCGCCGATCGGCCCGAGCCCGTCGCGATACGCCCACGCGCTCGCGAGCCCGCCGGGATACAGCGCGACCGTGCTCGATGCGTTCGCCTGAACCGAAGGCACGCCGGCCGCGATCAACGCCGGCAGCGTGACGAAAGAGCCGCCGCCCGCCAGCGCATTCATGCCGCCCGCGACCAGCCCGGCGCCCGCTACGAGGAATAGATTGTTCATCCGACGGATCATAGCGGCGCGCGCTTCGCGGATACAATCGGGATTCTCCGATGCCAGAGTTCGCCTTAGACGAAGATGACGACCACGTCGCGTTTCGACCTCACCGACCTGCGGCTATTCCTGATGGTCGTCGAGCATGGCAGCCTCACGCGCGGCGCTCAGGCGATGCACCTCGCACTCGCTTCCGCGAGCGAGCGCATCTCCGGCATGGAATCCGCGCTGGGCGCGCCGCTGCTCGAACGCACGCGGCGCGGCGTGCGCGCGACGCCCGCCGGCGAGGCGCTCGTGCGTCACGCGCGGCTGATCGTCGGGCAGATCGAGCAGATGCGCGGCGAACTGCGCAACTACGCAAAGGGCCTCAAGGGCCGCGTGCATCTGATGTCGAACACGGCAGCGCTCGCGTCGTTCCTGCCCGAGCAGCTTTGCCGCTTCCTCACCGCACACCCCGATCTATCCGTCGATATCGACGAGCGTCCGAGCGCGGACATCGTGCGGGCCGTCGCCGAAGGGCGGGCGGATCTCGGCATCGTCGCGGATAGCGCCGATCTTGCTGCGCTGCAGACGCATGTGATTGCCGACGATCAACTGGTGGTGGCCGTGAGCCGCACGCATCGCGTGGCGAACGACGAACGGGTTGCGTTTGCCGATATCGTCGATGAGGCGTTCGTGGGTTTGTCCGATGCGGCGCTGGAGCGTCATCTGGCGGATCACGCGTCCCGGCTCGGACGACAGCTCCAGTCCCGCGTGCGCTTGCGCAACGTCGCCGATCTGGGTCGGCTGATCGCGGCGGGCGTGGGCATCGCGATTTTGCCTGCGGCCTGCACGCAGGCGCTGGGCGATGCGGATATCGTCGTGTTGCCGTTGTCGGAGGCGTGGACGACGCGGCGTCTGCATCTGTGCGCGCGGGATTTTTCCGCGCTCACGCCGCACGCGCATGCGCTCGCGCAGCAGTTGATGACGCTCGGGGGGTGAGGTCAGGGAAGCGTGTCCGCGGATACCTTCACGACCGGCTGCGCGTTGCTGCCCAACACCGCACTAAACCGCCGCATATGCAGCGCCACCCGGCGCGCATACCCTTTCCCGCCGCCGCTATAGCGCCACAGCGCGGCATCGATATCGCCGCCGGCAGCATCGAGATAACCGCGCAGAATCGACGAGCCGATTCGCACGTTGATGGCGGGATCGTCCAGTTCCTTCACGTTGGAGAACGCGCGCGGATGCGCGGCGGGCAACACCTGCATCAACCCGCGCGCACCGAGCGTGCTCACGGCGCGCGGATCGAAGCCCGATTCGACGGCCATCACCGACAGCAGCAGCACGGGCGACATCGAATAGCGGTTGGCTTCAGTGAGAACGGCTTGCGCGATCGTCAGCGCGTCGGCGGCTGAGACGCGGAATTGCGCTCGCAAGGTCGCGACGATGTCGGCGGGAGAGGGAAGAACGGGCGTGTCGGCGGCCTGAGGTGCCAGAGGCGCTGGCGAAGCTTGAGATACCTGAGGCGCGGTTTCCGCTTGCGCATGGCCGAACGGCAACGCGGCGCATAACGCGAGGCTCGCCGCCATCAATGCGAGCCTGATAAGCGTGTACCTCCACCGTACTTTGGCTAGATTGTGTTGTTCCTGCATATCGTCTGGTACGAGCCCGGATGCAAGCACTCTACGGACATCGCCGTCGAGATTTTCAAAAGAAACGCACGGTGCGCGTAAAGACCGCGTAAAGACAGCGCCGTCGCGCAGACTCTGCTACAGCTGCGATTCGATCGGCAAAATGCTCAGAAACCAGATACCCGCCTTGCGCATCGCCGATACGTCCGGCTCGCTATCGAGTACCTTGACGGTGCCGTCGGGCGCCGTGTCGATCCAGACGATACTGCTCGTGCCGTTCGCATTCGCGCGCAATTCGAGCCGCCATGCGATGCGATCGAGGTTCGGCTCGAGCGTATCGACAACCTGCGCGGCAGCTGGCGCGCTCTCGCAATACACGCCGATCTCCGTGTTGAGTTCGACCGAACGCGGATCGAGATTCATCGAGCCGATAAAGATGCTGTTGCGGTCGAACACATAAGTCTTCGCATGCAGCGATGCCTTCGACGAGCCGAACAGATGCTTCTTGTCTTCCGTCTTGTCCGCCGTTTTGTCCGCTGTTTTGTCGTCCGCGACGGGCTTCAGTTCGTAGAGATGCACGCCTGCTTCGAGCAACGCCTTGCGGTAGCGCTGATAGCCGGCATGAACGGCGGCGACGTCGGTGGCGGCAAGCGAGTTGGTGAGCACGGTGACGCGCACCTGCTTTTGCGTGAGTCCCGAGAGCCACGCGACGCCTTCTTTTCCGGGCACGAAATACGGCGAGACGACGAGCATCTGCTGCGTCGGCTGCAATTCGAGTGCCTTGAACTGCGTCATCAGTTGGCCTTGCGAGTCGCCCGGCGCGCGCGTGATTTTCGCGGGATCGTCGTAGAGCAAAGTGGCTTTGCCCCATGAAAACACGGCATCCTGCGAATGGATGACCTGCGTGAGCCGTGCGCGCGCGTTCACGACGTACGGGTTGTTTTCCTCGGAGGCCAGATACGTGTCGAGCTGTTTGCGTACGTCGGCGAGCGCCGCCGGGTCCGCCTTGCGGCCCATCAGCCCGTCGATCGGATACGCGGCCTCGGAGTTCCAGAAGAGGTCGAATGCCGACGACACCTCGTGTACGACAGGCCCATGCACGAGCACGTCGAGATCGCCGAACGCGACGTCGCTCGAAGCACCGAAGTATTCGTCGCCGATATTGCGCCCGCCGAGTATCGCGCCCTGGTTGTCCGCGATCATCGACTTGTTGTGCATGCGCCGGTTCACGCGAAAGAACTCGGCGGCCATGCCGAGCTTCTTGAAGCTGCGGTTGGCAACGGGGTTGAAGAGGCGAATCTGCACGTTCGGATGCGAGTCGAGCGCGAGCAGCAGATTGTCGTCGGCATTGGTGCCGAGATCGTCGAGCAGAATCCGCACGCGCACGCCGCGATCAGCCGCGCGCATCACGGCAGACGCCAGTCCGCGGCCCGTCAGATCGTCGTGCCAGATGTAGTACTGCAAGTCGAGCGTGCGGTCTGCCGCTTCCGCGAGCACTAGGCGCGCGACGAGCGCATCGACGGCGTCGGGCAGCAGGTGAAACGCGGTTTCGTCGGGATGCCGTTGTTCCTGCGGCGTGAACGCGATGGCGAGCCGCGTGTTCTGCGTGTCGGTGACGGCGTGCGTCTGGATGCGATCGGCCTGCGGCGGCAGACTCGCGCACGAAGTCAGCAGGGCGACGGTGAAAGCCGCGAGAAGACTTCGTAGTGTGATCATGGACGCGCTCCGCAACGGCGATGCGCGTCAGATTAACGGGACGGAACGTCCCTTACAAGTTAAGTCGCGCAGGAGTCACGCGCTGTGGCGCGAGTCCATCATGAGTGATAGTACCCGCGCTTCAGTGCTGGCATGGCCAGCAGCGTCGTGAGGATGTCGACGACCATCAGCGGATCGACGGGCTTCGCACATACGCCGTCGAAGCCGCCTGCGCGCAACTCGGCGTAGTTGTCGCCCGTCTCGCAGGCGGTGTAGGCGAGCAGCGGCACGCAAGCCGTTCCCGGCGACTCTCGCAGCGTACGCGCCACCGCAAGCCCCGACACGCCCGGCATCGCGACGTCGAGCACGACGCTGTCGGGGTGCCACTCGTTGGCGATCTTCAACGCGTCGCAGCCGTTGTACGCGACGCGTGTGTCGAAGCCGCTGTTGGCGAGAAACGCAGCGAGTGCGTCCGCCGAGTCGATGTAGTCGTCGACGACGAGCACGCGCGGCGGCATCGAATGCGCGGCAAAGCGTGCCGCCGTCCAGACGCGACTTCGGGTTGATGTGAAGGTTCTGTCGTGCATGTTGTGCCCCCTGTTCGTCTGACGCTGTTATCGGATGTCCTGTCATTGAAGGCAGCAACGGGCATTCCACACCGGCAAGGTATCGCGTTTGCATGGCGCACGACGGTTGCAACGGCTGAAATGGTGGCCGCTAGCGTGCAATGCAACGAAAAAGGAAAACCGAGCACGCGATTTGCCATGCTACGATTGATTCATCCGCCGGGAGAAACCCAAGCCCGGATTGCATCGCACTTTCTTCGCTACAGGAGGTTTGCCATGCATTTCGACTACAAGGGATTTCACATCGATTGCCGGGCCAGGCACGACGAAGACGGCCACTACGTCGCCCAAGCCAAGCTCACTCGCGGGGCGACGGCGAATACGCCCGCCGAAGTGCATCAATCGGGCGACATCGATTCGTTCGTCGACGAATCCGACGCCATGATATGCGCGCGCACGTGGGCGATCGAATGGATCGACGAAAACTGGGATTGATCCTTCCCTTTCACCAAAGCCTACACGGCATACGTTTTGCCGCCTCAGCCGGTGGCGCATCGGCGCTGCCCGCTTCTCCCATCTTTTTCGCGCATTGAGTACTTTGGTCGGGAAATCCTGCCGATTGTCACTCGACGACGAGCAAATGCCTTCGTAAAAACCCTCAAATGTTAAATATTTGGGAGGTGGAAGCCGATATCCAGTAAGTCGAAGCGAATCCGCGCGCAGAACCCGTAGGCAGCGCGGACGCTGCACGAACAACGCCTGAAACCTGAGAGCAGGCGTTTTTTTCGCATAAAAAGATTCATCGCGAAAGCAGATTTTCTTGCAAAACCCGGGGGCCAGTAGTGAAAAAGAACTTGACCATCAAAACGAGGCTGTTCGTCGGTTTCCTGTCGATGGCGGCCATAGCTGTCGTTATTTCCGTTGTTTCGCTGTTCAGCCTTGCCAGCACGACGCAAGCGTTCGGCCACTATGTGCATGGCATCGACGCGCGCGCGCAGGTGGCGGCCGAACTGCGCGCGGCCGTCGATCGCCGCGCTATCGCTGCGCGCAATCTGGTGCTCGTCACGACCCAGGCGGATCTCGACCTCGAGACGGCTGCCGTAAAACGCGCGCATGAGGATGTCGGCATCAAGCTCAAGCAGCTCAACGACATGATCAACAGCGCGAGCGACACGAGCGACACTGCTCGTTCGCTGGTCGCCGAGATGAATCGCGTCGAAGGGCTCTATGGGCCCGTTGCGTTGAACATCGTGGGCCTCGCGCTCAACAACCATCACGACGAGGCGATCAAGGAAATGGACGACCATTGCCGTCCGCTGCTGGCCGCGCTCGTCAAGGCAACCGACGACTACGCGACCTACACGAAGACGCGCCAGGGCGAGATCGTGCAGAACTTCGAGGAGCGCTATGCGATGCTGCGCAACGCCATTCTCGGCGTGAGCGCGCTGGCGATACTCGCATCGCTCGTGCTGGCCGTGCGCATGGTGCGCTCGATCACGCAACCTATCACGCGCGCCGTCGAAGTCGCGCGCACTGTTGCGACGGGCGACCTGACGAGCCGTATCGTCGTCGATCGCGATGACGAAGCAGGCGAACTACTGAAGGCGCTGCGCGACATGAACGACCGGCTCACCGAAACGGTCGGCCGCGTGCGATCGAGCAGCGCGAACGTCTCCACGGCGACGAATGAGATCGCCACGGGCAACAGCGACCTGAGCCGCCGCACGGAAGCGCAGGCTGCATCGCTGCAGGAAACGGCGGCGAGCATGGAGCAACTGACCTCGACCGTGAAGCAGAACGCCGATAGCGCGCAGCATGCGAAGTCGCTGGCATCGAATGCGTCGGAGATTTCCCAGCGCGGCAGCCACACCGTCGAACGCGTAGTGACGACGATGGATGCGATCAGTTCCAGCTCAAGCAAGATCGCCGAGATCACCGGGATCATTGAAGGCATTTCGTTCCAGACGAACATTCTCGCGCTGAACGCCGCAGTCGAGGCGGCGCGCGCAGGCGAGGAAGGCCGCGGCTTCGCGGTGGTCGCGGGCGAAGTGCGCAGTCTCGCGCAGCGCTCGGCGCAAGCGGCGAAGGAGATCAAGGAGCTGATTGCGCGCTCGGTGCATGAGATCCAGAGCGGCGCTTCTCTCGCCGATGACGCGGGCCGTACGATGGCCGATGTGAACCAGGCCGTCGCGCGCGTTTCCGAAATCATCGAGGAGATCGCGGCGGCTTCGGTAGAGCAGGGGCGCGGCATCGAACAGATCAACCAGGCGATCTCGCAGATGGACACGGTGACGCAACAGAACGCGGCGCTGGTCGAGCAGGCTTCGGCTGCCTCGCAATCGCTGCGTCATCAGGGCCGCGAACTCGACGATACCGTTTCTTCGTTCAAGCTCGCTGCGGCCTGAACTCGGACTTTGCGCGACGTTGCAAGCGGCGTGATTCATTCACGCCGCGTTGCATATTCGCACACGTATCGCATCGCTAAACGACGAATGATTTTCCGGCTTTATCTTTGTGCCCGCGCGACAACCGGTAAATCATTAAGTCATATATGCACTTCACTTTCCATTCGGGAAGAAAACGAAATGCCTGACGTATCTGCATTGCAAACAGGTTGCAGTGCGGTATAAACCTACTATGATAAGAACAACGCGCGGGTCTCGATCCAGGTGCTCGTGAATGCCTTGTATTGCGGCGTTTCAAGCGGCTTTGCGTTGCTAAGGCCTGCGTGTCAAAGGCGGTTGGGCCGCGTCATGTGCGCGGCTTATCGGCGAATCAAGCGGCAATATCCTGGCGTAGACATTGCGTGATGAAAATCGCGTTGTCATATTTTGCGTCGAGAAAACATGCGCGGCCGTTTGATGTACTCAATTCAATCGCGCTTAACAGATGTGCACGGATGCACCGCTTTGCAGTGCAATCCGATTGCACGCGGAACCTGAGAGAGCAAACGCCGCAGTGGCGTGGTCGAGCCATGGCGTTTAAGCGGAGAGGGCACGATGAACGCGGCATTGACCATTGAATCGTTCTGGAAAGCATTTTGCGCGCGTCAGATTTCGCGTGGCGTGTCGCAGGCGCAGCTTCGCGAGTCGGAGACGGCGTTCTATTCGGGCGCGGTGACCATGTACGACATCATGATGACCGTCACCGATCCCAATCTCGATCCCATGGAAGCACACTCGATACTCGCCGCGCTTTACGACGAGCGGGAAGACTTCCTGCGCATTCACGATATGGCGGCCATCGACCGCTAGCCGTCAAGCATGCTGCGCGGCATCGCGCCGCGCAATGATGAATAGAACTATTGCGCCGTTTGCTGGCGCTGGTACTCGTTCTTTTTCATCTGCAAGTACTCTTGCCGGTCGAGTTCGTGCAACTGACGCGGATATTGCTCGGTCGCATCGAACCATGTGGCGAAACGCTGATCGACGCGCTTGTCGGCGGGAAGCGCAAGCGAAGCAAGGTACGCGTCGATGGCGAGGTAATAGCGCATCGTGTTGCGTTCCACCAGCCCGCGCACGCCGCCTACATAGTCGCCCGATGCTTTGGTGAATCCCACTTTCGCACTGCCTATCGTCGCAAGATAGGTTTTCATCGCAATGCGGCCTGCCGTGCCGAATCCATATGAATACGTGAGGTGCAGGAACGTGTGCCCTTTGCCGATATCGACGGCTTCGAGCACGATGCGATAGTCCTTTGTGCTGAGCGGTCCCGTTGCCGCGCTCAGGTCGACCTGGAAATAATCCGGGTTCGTCGCCACTGACCGGTAATTGAATTGCACGCGGTACGTGTCGCCGAGTTCCTGCTCTGCCTTCTTGCCGACATTCATGCTGATGGTCGCGCCGTTGCCGCCGGTGGACGCACGGCAGTACTTCGTATTCAGATGCAGGATCAGTACTTCGCACCAGTTCGCAGGGCCTTGCTGTGGGTCGTTGAACGCGCGGTTGACAGTGGCGAACGGATAATCGACGACGGCATAGATGTCGCCCTTCAACGTGTTCGACGTCTCCTCCGAATCCAGATGGATCGGCCGGTTGAACACGTTCGACTTGAGTTGCGGCGCGAGCGCGTCGTATTTGTCCCTGAGGGCCGGCGCGTTGTCGTCGGCCCAGCTGAGCGCGCCGAGCGTGAGGCTCATTAGCGCGAACACAACCAGTACGAATCGTTTTGTTATCCGCATGATCCCGTGAGTGCTCATGGCACGCGCTCCCGCTGACGGCGCTGTTATTGGGCAAACGTCGCACGAATATAGCAGAGACAGTACACCACGCCGATCAGCCGATGAGCCGTTCGAGCATAAACGTGATTTGAACCAGCATTCACGGTAGCAACGCGCGTTCCTAGAATGACTTCCATGCGCTGACCCAGTCGCGCAACGCAACGATCTCATCAACATATGGAGAACATCATGGAACGTCTGAATCGCCAACCCGTCAGCGAAGCCACCGGCCAGGCAGCGGAACTCTTTACAGGCATCAAGCGCGCGGTCGGCATGGTGCCGAACGCTTATGCGGCCATCGGCTCGAACAGTCCGGCTGCGCTGCAGATCGTACTCGCAACGGGCGATGCGCTCGGCAAGGGCGCGCTGTCGCGCAAGGAAGTCGAAGCGATCAAGCTCGCGATCAGCGGCGTCGCTGAGTGTGACTACTGTCTCGCGGCGCACTCGCTGGCAGCGAAGAAAGTGGGCATCGCGGCTGACGACCTTGTCGCGTTGCGTGAAGGACGCGATTCGGCCGACGCGCATCTGAATGCCATCGCCACGTTCGCGCGGACCGTGTTTGCGTCGCGCGGCACGGTGCCTGCGGCAGTCGTCGATGCCGTGAAGGCGGCGGGTTACAGCGATCAGCAGATTACGGAGACGCTGCTCGCGATCGCCGACATCACGTTCACCAACCTGTTCAACCGGGTCAACGACACGGTCGTCGATTTCCCGAAGATCTGAACGGGCCGCACGTGAGCCGCATCGAATCGCGGCTTTTCCCGCGGCGGGTCTTGGCCCGTCGCGGGCGTAACCGTTCCAGGTGCATAGCGGCTGGAACCGCGCAATGGCGCAACGCGCGCGTATTTGTAGCAAGTTGATTCAGGTCTCCTGCCGCGAACGGGCGATCCGCTAGAATGAGGCTCGCCATTCACACCAAGGAGATACGCGTGAAATCAGTTGTTGCCCTGCTCGCTGCGGCCGCGCTCGCATCGGTGTCGTTCACCGCAAACGCTGCATCGACGGAGAAACTGCCCTCCGGCGTCGTCGTCGAACACCTGACGCAGGGAAGCGGCCCGCAACCCACGGCGGCCGACGTCGTGCGCGTCAACTACCGCGGCACGCTCGCGAACGGCACCGAGTTCGACAACTCGGCCAAGCACGGCGGCCCCGCGGAGTTTCCGCTCGGCCGTGTGATTCCCTGCTGGACGCAAGGCGTCGCGACGATGAAAGTGGGCGAGAAAGCCAAGCTGACCTGCCCGGCTGCGACCGCGTATGGTTCGCGCGGCGTCGGCGTGATCCCGCCGAACAGCGATCTGACGTTCGAAGTCGAACTGCTCGCGATCGTCAAGTAACTTCAAAAATGCCGGTCTTTCAGACCGCGTAACCCCACGGGCAATCCGGCCTCTGAAAGGCCGGGTTGCCCCGCCCAGCGCGCCTCACCCGGCGCCCGTCATGCTCGCCGAACCCGACAATTGGGATCGGGCGCCTGATTATCGTTAACGCTGGCTGGCTGAACGCAAATTGGCGTGATACCTAAACGGTCTTGCGGCGAATCGGTTGGACGATTGGGATTCTGTCACCAATATGAAAAACTGTGCGCTCAGAATCCCGCAAAAAATAAAATCTGCATGACGGGGTGTAGGGTGACCAGAAAACAAAGAGTGCTGTTCCTTTGCAGGGACAACGCGGCGCTTAGCATTTTGGCGGAAGCCTTGCTACGCGAGCTGGACGGATTGCATTTCGACGCATTTAGCGCAGGTCTCGAGCCCGCCGACAAGGTTCACGCGGCGGCCATGGGAGAGTTGCGTCATGGTTTTTCCAGTCTGGAACTGCTGAATCCGAAAAGCTGGCTGGAATTCACGAGCGAATGGGCGCCGCAGATGGATTTCGTGGTGACGTTGTGCGACGAGTCGGCACGCGTCGACATGCGCGCGTTTCATGGCGAGCCCACGCTTCGTCACTGGACGCTCACGCCGTCCGCGTATGCCGCTGCGGGTGCGGTCGAAAACGCGTTCTGGCAGATATTGAAGCGCGTCGAAGACTTCATCACGGCCGAGCGCCGCCCGTGGCCGTCGCTGAAGCTGCCCGCCGTGGCGAGCTGCACGTCGGACGCCTGCGATCTGCTGCTCAGCGGTCAGTGATTTGCCAATGAGCGGCAACGCCCGCGCGGCATCGTGCGCCGCAACGGACGTGACGTGCAGAATGCAGGAACCTGAATTGCTTACTCGATCATTACAGACACACCGGGTCAGCAACCCATTCAGGGAGCACCATGAACGACGACACACGGACCGCGCTGCCGCACGATGGCAACGCGCAAGCCCATTTCTCGCACTACGCCGCGCCGCTGATCGACAATGCGCTCGCTTGCGCAGCCGCATTGCGCGCGGATCCCGACGCTGAAGTCCTGCACAAGCTGCGCGTCTCGCTGCGGCGCCTGCGCACGTTGCTGTGGGCGTATCGGCCGCTGCTGAACGAACAGTTCGACGACCAGCAGCGCGCGCTTTTCAAGTTCTACGCGAGCGCCGCTGGCAAGACGCGCGACTGGGACATCCTGATCGCGTTGCTCGATGAAACGAAAGACGCGGAGGAGCAACCGCGCGACGCGATGCACGCCGCCCGCTCCAAGTCGCTCGATTCGAGCCGTGAGACCCTCGAACAGGCCGACGTGAAAGGCGCGTTGCGTGACACGCTGAAGGAAGCGAACCGCGAACTGAACACCGCGCACGAACGCACGCCGCTGCCGAAGTTCGCGCGGAAGCGTCTCGGGGCGGCGCAAAAGTCAATGGCGAAGCGCATGAAGCGCGCCGCGCGAGCGAAGCGCTCGGACTATGCGTCGTATCACGAGGTCCGCAAGGCGGGCAAGAAACTGCGCTATCTGACCGAGTTCTTCGAGCCGATGCTGGCCAAAAAGCAGCTGAAGGCCATCAAGCCGCTGAAGAAATTACAGAAGCGCTTCGGCGCGTTGAACGATGTCGTCGCGAGCGAGCAGTTGCTGCGCGACAACCAGACGCTGTTCGCCGACGAAGCGGCGGCCGGCCATGCACTCGATGCGCTCGCGAAAGAACGCAAGCGCCGCATGCGTGCCGCCGCGAAGCTGTTGTGACGCGAATGGATTGCGGATCGGTTGCTACGGCTTCGTCACCGCCGTGACGCGGTCCGCGAGCGCAAGGTTTCGCGCACGCGCTTCGCCGCGAAGAGCGGCACATAGTCGAGAATGCGCGCGTCGCGTTGATACGCTTGCACGGCATCGGTGTACATCTGCGAGACGACTTCTTCCGGGCTGTCGGTGGATTCTGCGATTTCATGCACGATCTTCTGCGAATCTTCCGTCTTCATGCAAGGCTCCTTGGCGTCAGTCGGTGATCACTCGGTAGTCGGAACCCTGAATTGAAGGACATGCGATGCGTGCATGCCAATAGAACTTCGCAATCGGTGGACCCGCGCGGCGGGCGCAGCGGGGTCACGCGCGAGGAAAGTCTGTTTGATCAGACAGATAGCGCGTGTGCCCAAAACTTTTCCACAGGTCTTTCAACAGAAATTGTGGATAACTTGGGCGCAAGTCGGCCTCAACCGACGCACGGCTATTGAAGCCACTTGCGTACGTCTTTTTCCCAGTCGGGGTCGCCGCAGCCCTTCGGATTTTCCGGGCCGAGCACGGTGATATAGCCTTTGCTTTTCATGCACGACTCGTAGGCGCGCACCTTCGTGCATTGCCCCGGCCCTGCGTTGCGCGAGACCGTCTTGCACTGCGCTATGGAGTGATCCATTGGGCCGAAGTCCATGTCGTTCGCGTTGTTGGTCATCGGCGCGTCCGCGCCTGACAGCGAGAACTCGACGGGGCCGGTGTGAGTGCAGGCTGCGGTCAGCATCGCGAGCGAGGCCGCCGCGACAAGAACAGGCGCGCGCAAAATCATGATTCACTTCCTTGTTGGTGTTGTGCGTTGAAATGTCATTCGCCGATCAGATGCAGCACGATATCGCGCTCCTGCGGCCACGCGCGATGCTCGAACAGATAAATGCCTTGCCACGTGCCCAGCGTCATGCGGCCATGTTCGACGGGTATCGACAGTTGCACTTGCGTGAGCGCAGTGCGCAGATGCGCGGGCATGTCGTCAGGACCTTCCGTGTCGTGCTCATAGCGCTTGGGATCTTCGGGCGCGAGCATCGCAAAGTGTCGTTCGAGATCGCGTTGCACCGAAGGGTCCGCGTTCTCCTGGATCAATAGCGAGGCCGACGTGTGCCGGCAGAACACGGTCAGGACACCCGTCTCGATCGACGCGTCGCGTACGAACGCGGCGACCTCCGTGGTGAAATCGAACAGTCCGCGAGCGCGCGCCCGCACGTTCAGATGGCGAATGGCCTGGCGCATGAATCGTTCTCCGTTGTGCGATATGAAATGACGGTTGCTGCAGAGTTTACCGCGAGCCGCGCTGCCGATCCCTTAATGCAAAAGCGGCTATGCTGATGCTTCAGCGTCATCGCAAACACGAGAAAGGAAGGTCGCTATCATGGAACGCAACGAATTCATCGATGCATTGAAGCGCGAAGGCTACGCGGAAATCGCGAGCGTCACGCGCGACGCGAACGGCACGGTGGACGATCATGTCCACTCGTTTGAAGCCAAGGCATTGATCCTGCACGGCGAACTGATGATACGCATCGGCGCCGCGCAACAGATCTACAGAACGGGCGATGTATTCCATCTGCAAGCCAATGTAAACCATTCGGAACGTTACGGGCCCGAAGGTGTTCAGTATCTGGTCGGCCGTAAATAAGCGCGGCGACATCGGCTCGGTGAAATTGGTCAGACCGCCTGCAGGTTTCGCGTCGAGCAGCTACCATTTTTTTCGAAGCATCGACGCAATGTGTGTGCGTCGATGCGAGATCGCTCGTTTCCATCATCGAGGAGGTTTTGAATGCCCACGTCCACGACGCCCGTCTGGTTCATCACTGGCTGTTCAACCGGCTTCGGCAAGGAACTGGTCCGCGCGGTGCTCGAACGGGGCTGGCGCTGCGTGGCGACGGCGCGTAACGTCGCGTCGCTCGCCGATCTGGCCGAGCCCGGCAGCGACGCCGATGCGCGTCTCGCCCGCGTGAAGCTCGACGTGACGGATGCCGCGCAGATCGCCGCTGCCGTCGAGACCGCGCAACAGCGCTTCGGCGCGATCGACGTACTGGTGAACAACGCAGGCTACGGCTATCAGTCGTCGGTCGAAGAGGGCGACGAAGCGGAGATACGCGCGCAGTTCGACGCGAACGTGTTCGGCCTGTTCGCGATGACACGCGCGGTGCTTCCGGGCATGCGCGCGCGGCGCAAGGGGCACGTGCTGAACATCACGTCGGTGGCGGGCATCGCGGGCTTTCCTGGCTCGGGCTACTACGCGGCGAGCAAGCATGCCGTCGAAGGCTGGTCCGATTCGCTCGCGACGGAAGCCGGGCCGCTCGGCATCCGCGTGACCTGCGTCGAGCCGGGCCCATTCCGCACCGACTGGGCAGGCCGCTCGCTCAGGCAGACGCCCAACCGTATCGCCGACTACGCGGACACGGCGGGCAAGCGCATGCAGGCGACGGCGCAAAACAGCGGCCATCAGGCCGGCGATCCGGCGCGCGCCGCACAGGCGATGATCCGCATCACCGAGACGGACCAACCGCCGCGTCATCTGGTGCTTGGCGCGTTCGGCGTCGACGCGGTATCGAAGCGCCTGCATTCGGCACTCGCCGATATCGAAGCGTGGCGCGACACGAGTGTCGGCGCGGACTTTCCGGACAGCGGGAAGTAAGCTTCAGGCAGGCCGCGAAGCGTCCGGATAGTATTGCGGCGCTTCGCGGCGGTCGAACATCCCATAGTCGCGCACCACGCGCACGCTGCGCAGCCGTGCGCCATCGGGCAATGCGAGCGCGTTTGCAAAGGCCTCGGCGGCGCGCGCATCGCGCCATGCAGTGAGCAGAATGACGTCGCCCGGCGTCAGCACGGCGTCGAACACATCCCACGAAACGAGACCTGTCGCGTCTTCGCGCAAGCCCAGCCTGCTCGCAACTTCGCGCGCGCCCGCGTGTTTTACCCAGTCAGGGTCGCGCCGCGCATCAATCAGCACGATCGTGGTCGCGTCGCCCGTCTCCGTTTCGTCGAGTCGTTGTTCGTGCAACGTCTGGCCAGCGGGCAGACGCGTGTCGCGCGTCAGCTGCCCTACGCGCAGCCGATAGTCGCTGAACGTCTGCGTGCGGCCTTTTTCCTGCACGCCATGATGCGTCGCCTGCGTGCGCCAACGCACCAGCGCCTTTTCGTCGCGCCAGCCGGACAGCGACAGCAGCACGCCGTCGCGCGTGAGACTCCCGTAACGGACGTTGTCGACGAAGCCGTCGATCTGTTCCAGTTCCGGCTTCAGCATCTTCGCGTAGCCGAGATACGCGTCCCAACGATCGGCGCGCGGTTGCACTTCGAACAGCACTGAAAACATCGTGTTCTCCACTTATGCGAAGGCGATTCAAACCGCCGCGATGCAATCGATTTCAATGTCGAAGCGCCCCGGCCAAGCAGGCACGCAGACAAAGATACGAGCAGGCGGATCGTTCGGAAAATAGCGGGCGTAAATCGCGTTGACGGCCGCAAACTGCTCGACCGACGTGCAATAGACGTTGCACTTGAGCACATTCTCAAGCGACGAACCCGCCGTCTCGACGCACAGCATCAGCTGTTCGAGCACGAGCTCGGTTTGCCGTTCGAGCGGCACTTCTGCGACTTCGCCCGTCTCGGGATCGAACGGCGGCAGGCCCGACACATAGATCGTGTCGCCGTGCCGCGTGACGACGGAAGTCGGCGCCTTCCAGCGTTCGAGCCAGCTCGACAGCGGCTCCACCCGGATGATCTCGCGTTTCATGACTGCGCTCCGTTTGCATGATCTGGCTGCCATCGTAGCGCCGGACCGCGCGCCGACGTTTCAGGCTGACACGAAATGACGGGTGCGAATGCGCAAATGCGCGCCTCATTTTCCTCTCATTCTTCGAGCTTACGATTCACACATCGAAAGAACCTGCAGCGCCCCGAACGACACGGCGCGCTGCTCATAGAGGGGAACATCATGAACAGGTCATTCGTTACAGCATGTGCATCCGCGCTCGTCGTCTCGCTCGCATTGAGCGGCTGCGCAACCTTCGACGGCTCCGCCAACGTCTACAGCGCGTCGCAGGCGCAGCGTGAGGAAACGGTCCGCTTCGGCACCATCGAAAGCGTGCGCCCCGTCACCATCGACACGAGCAACGGCCAGCCCGGCTTTCTCGGCGCCCTCGGCGGCGGCGCGATTGGTGGCATCGCCGGCAGCGCGATCGGCGGCGGACGCGGCTCGATCCTGACGGGCATCATCGGCGGTATTGCGGGCGCGGTGGCGGGCAACGAGGTGCAGAACCACTTCGAGAAGAAGCAAGGCGTCGAAATCACCGTGCGGCTCGACGACGGCTCGCTGCGCGCCATCACGCAAAGCACCGACGGCCCGATGTTCTACGCGGGCGAACGCGTGCGGCTGCTGTCGGAAGGCGGCGTGACGCGCGTGACGCTGTAAGCGCGGCAACGGAAGCGTAAAGGAAGAAGGAGACCATCATGTTCATGCGCGACGACGTGATCTACGAGTTTCATCACATCGGCATTCCAACCAGCGCAGTGCGCGAAGGCGAACGCTACAGCCCGCAGTACCGGATGTACACGAACGACAGCGATTGCAAGCTCGCGCGCATCCAGTACCACCGCTTCGACGCCGATAGCCCGCTGCACGAACTGATGCGCCGCATGCCGCATCTGGCGTTCAAGGTCGACGATCTCGATAGGGCGATCGACGGGAAAGAGGTCGTGCTCGGTCCGTATGAACCGATCGACGGGTTTCGCGTGGCCGCGATCATCGACGGCGGCATGCCCGTCGAGCTGATCCAGACCGTCCTCGACGACGAGGATATCTGGAGCCGCACGGTGACGGGCCGGCACGCGCGGCTTTATGCGGCGCAATACGAAGAGGCCTGATTGCGGCGTGGTTCAGGCAGCCCGTTGCAGCCAGGCGCGCCAGCCGCCGTATTGCGTGATATCGACGGCGCCTTCGAGGCCGTATGCCTCGCAGACGAAGCCGGTTTCCCAGCGCCCGTCCGCGAGCTCGACCTTGCCGAGCGCGAGCGGCGCCGGAATGCCCGCGAGGAACGAGCCGGCTTCGGCGCTCGGTAACTCCCAGACTTCGACTTCGATGGCCGCGCCGTTCGTCGCGTCTCGCATCATGCCGGGCCGCTGCGTCGCGCCGCCGCCCGCCAGCGCATACAGCCGGTAGTGCGGCGCGCTTGCCGTCGCTTCGACGAGCCGCGCGCCACGCGCAATTAGCTGTCCGTTCAGCGCCAGCCCTTGCAGATGCGCGCCGCACACGACGAGCTTCATCCTGTCACTGCGGGCGGCACTTAAAGGCACGTCCGCATCCCGCTGCGCACCGCCGATCAGCGGCACATCCAGCTTGCGATGCAGCGCATCGGCGACGCTCAGCAGATATTGATCGGTGAACGCGCGGCCGAACAGCGTCACGCCCCACGGCAGCCGATTGCGCATGAAACCCGCGGGCGTCGCGATGGCGGCGTAATCGAGCAGGTTCATGAAGTTCGTGTAGTACCCGAGCAGCGAGTTCGGGCCGATCGGATCGCGCTCCAGTTCATCGAGCGTGACCGCGCGCGGCATGGACGGCGTCAGCACGCAATCGAGTTCCGCGAGCACGGCATCGCACCGCTGCTTGAGCGCCTGGAGCCGGTACTGCGCGCGAAATGCATCGACGGCGGTCGTGCCCGGCGCTTTGGCGAGCACGTCGCGAATCACGGGCAGCACGGCTTCGGGTTGCGATTCCATCAGCGCGCCTGCCACGCTGTAGCGCTCGGCGACCCACGGTCCTTCATAGAGCAGTCGCGCCGCTTCGACGAAGGGCGCGAAGTCGATCTCGACGGCCTCGCCACCGATCGCCTCGAGCGCCGCGCGCGCCTGCGCGAACAGCGCGGGGCTTTCTTCGCAGCCGGCAAATTCGAGTTGACGCGGCACGCCGAAGCGAAAGCGCGCAACGGCGCCAAACGCGGCTGCGTCGTTCCATTGCGGGTTCGCGCGGCTGTAGGCGTCGGCGGGATCGTGGCGGGCGGTGAGCGCGAGCAGTTCGCTCGCCTCGCTGGCCGTCGCGGTGAAATACGTCACGCAGTCGAGCGTGCGGCAGGCGGGCACGACGCCCGCCGTCGACAGCAAGCCCTTGGTTCCCTTAGTGCCGACGAGGTTGTTCAGCGCGGCGGGCACGCGGCCCGAGCCGGCCGTATCGGTGCCGAGCGCGAAGCTCGCGACGCCGAGCGCCACCGCCAGCGACGAGCCCGCGCTCGATCCGCCCGAAGGATACGCGGCATGCACGCTGTTGCGGCACTTGCCGTACGGCGAGCGCGTGCCGTTGAGGCCCGTCGCGAACTGGTCGAGATTGGTCTTGCCGATCGGCACCGCGCCGAGCGCGATCAGTTGCGCGGCGAGCGTCGCCGACTCTTGCGGCGTATATGCGAAAGCGGGGCACGCGGCCGTGGTAGGAATACCGGCGAGATCGATGTTGTCCTTCAATGCGAACGGCACGCCGTAAAGCGGCAGCGAATCGACATCATGCCCGTCGAGCGCCGCGAGATAAGGCTCGATTTCCGCGTCGGACAGCAGATGAATGAACAGGTGATAGTCCGGGTTCAGCGCGGCGGCGCGCTCGCGCAATGCGCCAATCAGCGCGCGCGGCGTGACGCGGCCTTCGCGATACGCGGCGCGCACAGCGGGAAGACGCAGATCGAATGAATCCATGTCCGATGGTTCCTTAATGCGTTGAAATGAAGTGTCAAATGAGGTGTCAAATGAGGTGTCTCATGCGTGCTGTTCGATCACGACGACGCGCTGCCCCGCGCGAACGGGCGAACCCGGCGCGACGTGAATCTCGCCGACTGTGCCCGCGCAAGGCGCGATAACGGATATCTCCATCTTCATCGATTCGATCACGAGCAGCACGTCGCCCGCTTCGACGGTCGCGCCGGGCTCGACGCGCACTTGCCACAGATTGCCGGCGATTTCGCTATCGACGGCGATCTGGCCGTCGGTGAGCGGCGCGATTTCCGCGTCGGCGGTGACGGGCGGCTCCAGCGCGTCTTCGTTGCTGCCCGCTTCGTGCCAACGCTGGCGCTCGGCCTGAAACGCGGCTTGCTGACGCGTGCGGAATTGCGCGATGTCATCCGCCTCGCGTTCGAGAAACGCCTGATAGTCGGCCAGCGACAACTCGGTCTCTTCGATCTTCAGCGGATAACGGCCGAGCGGAAACGCTTCGCGGATACGCAGCAGTTCGTCGGCGGAGACTTCGTAGAAGCGGATCTGGTCGAAGAAGCGCAACAGGTACGGGCGCCCCGCGAAATCCGCAACTTCGCGATAGCGGTTCCACATCTGCAGCGTGCGTCCGACGAACTGATAGCCGCCCGGCCCTTCCATGCCGTACACGCACAAATACGCGCCGCCGATGCCGACCGAGTTCTCAGCCGTCCATGTACGCGCCGGGTTGTACTTCGTCGTCACTAGGCGATGACGCGGATCGAGCGGCGTAGCGACGGGCGCGCCGAGATAGACGTCGCCGAGACCCATCACCAGATAGCTCGCGTCGAACACGATGCGCTTCACGGCATCGATCGAATCGAGATCGTTGATGCGGCGAATGAACTCCAGATTGCTCGGGCACCACGGCGCATCTTTGCGCACGGTCGTCATGTATTTGTCGATGGCAAGCTGACACGCGGGGTCGTCCCACGACAGTGGCAGATGCACTACACGCGACGGCGCCCGCAGATCCTTTTGCAGCAGCACGCGTTGCCATGTCGCCGCGACATGATCGAGCAGCGTCGCGAGCGGCAATTGCTCTGGCTGATAGTGGACCTGCAGCGAACGGATGCCGGGTGTCAGATCGATTACGCCGGGCAACTGCAACGCTTCGAGCGATTGCATCAACGCATGGCCGCGAAAGCGCAGCACGAGGTCGAGTTCGGACGGTCCGATTTCGAGCAGCAGGTGCGTGTCGCCGGACAGTCGCGCGACGAGCCGGTCATCGCCTTCGCCGACGTTCAGCACGATCGGTGATTGCAAATCCGCGCGTTCTTCTTCGGTATGCAGTGACGTGGCTTGTACCGTGAGCGTTTCCACTTCCGCGAGACGCGCGCGCGCCGCTTCACGCGCCGTGGCGATATCGACGGGTACGAAGCGCACCTTGTCACCGGCCTTCAACTGGCCGATCTGCCACAGGTCCGCTTCGATCACCGTAACGGGACACACGAAGCCGCCCAGGCTCGGACCGTCCGGCCCGAGAATGACGGGCATGTCGCCAGTGAAATCGACTGCGCCGACGGCATACGGATTGTCGTGAATGTTCGACGGATGCAGTCCCGCTTCGCCGCCATCCGCGCGCGTCCATTCGGGCTTCGGACCGATCAGCCGCACCCCCGTGCGGCTCGAATTGAAATGGATCTCCCAGTCGGTGTCGAGAAATTGCTCGATATAACGCGCGCTGAAGTATTCGGGCGCGCCGTGCGGACCGTAGATCACGCGCAGCACGCGTACATCGTCGAGGCGATGCGCGAGCGCGGCGGGCATTAAAGCGCCCGCATCGCGATCGGAGAGCGGATGGAGATGCAGCACGTCGCCCGCACGCAGCGCGCGTCCGCCGTGGCCGCCGAACTGCCCGAGCGTGAACGTGCTGCGGCTGCCCAGATATTGCGCGACGTCCAGCCCACCGCGCACGCACAGATAAGCGCGCGCGCCAGCGCCGCGAATCGTGCCGAGCGCGAGCGTCGAACCGGCTGCGACGAAGAACGTCGTGTTCATCGGTTGCGGAATCTCGTCGAGCATCACGGGCAGCGTTGCGCCCGTCACGGTGACGACGGCATCCGTGTTGAAACGGAGCGTCGGCCCACTCATCGTGATTTCGAGCGCGGCCGCTTGCGCGTCGTTGCCGAGCAGACGGTTGCCGAGACGCAACGCGCGATCGTCCATCGGTCCCGAGGGCGGCACGCCCACGGCCCAGTAGCCGGGACGGCCCGGATAGTCCTGCACAGTCGTCTGTGTGCCGCCGCCGAGCACTTCGAATGTCGATGCGCGATAACGCAGGCCTTCGAGGCAACGCGTCCACGGATGGCCGCTCGCGAACGGTGCGTCGGCGAGAATCTGCCGCAGATAGTCGCGGTTCGTTTCGACGCCATAGATGCGCGACGCTTCGAGCGCGGCATCTAACGCGTGGCGTGCCTCGTCGCGAGTCGGTTGCCATGCGATCAGCTTCGCGAGCATCGGATCGAACCACGGCGGCACTTCGCAACCGGCTTCGATCCATGTGTCGATGCGCAGCGCGCGGCCATCGGCATGCGGAAACGACACATCGGTCAGCAGCCCAGGGCAGGGTTTGAAATCGCGGCCCGGATCTTCCGCATAGAGACGCGCCTGGATCGCGTGGCCTTGCGGCTTCAGATCGCGCGACAGCACATCGAGCGGCGCGAGGGTGCCCGCTGCCAGTTCGATCATCCAGCGCACGAGGTCCACGCCCCACACCTGTTCGGTCACGCCATGCTCGACCTGCAACCGCGTGTTCACTTCGAGAAAGTAGAAGCGTGCGGCGTCGCTGTCGTAGACGAATTCGACGGTGCCCGCCGAGCGATACGACACCGCTTGCGCAAGCCGGATCGCCGCGTCGCATAGCGCGGCTTCGACGCCGTCGGGCAGATTCGGCGCAGGCGTTTCTTCGAGCACCTTCTGGTTGCGCCGCTGCACGGAACAGTCGCGCACGCCGAGCGCAATGGCAGCGCCCTTGCCGTCGCCGAACACCTGGACTTCGAGATGCCGCGCTTTCTCGATGTACTTTTCGAGGAACACGCCGGCATCGCTGAAATTGTTCTGCCCGAGGCGTTTCACGTTGTCGAACTGCGACGCCAGTTCATCCGCCGAGCGGCACACGCGCATGCCGATGCCGCCGCCGCCCGCCGTGCTTTTCAGCATCACCGGATAGCCGATGCGTTGCGCCGCTTCGAGCGCAGCATCAAGGCCGTCGAGCAGGCCCGTGCCTTCGAGCATCGGCACGCCCTGTTCAGCGGCGATCGCGCGAGCCGTGTGCTTGAGGCCGAACTCGCGCAATTGCGCTGGCGTCGGCCCGATGAACGCGATGCCCGCGGCTTCGCACGCTTCGGCAAACGCCGCGTTCTCCGACAGGAAACCGTAGCCCGGATGAATCGCCTGCGCGCCTTGCGCAAGGGCGATCTCCAGAATCTTCGCGATGTCGAGATAGGTGACGCTCGCCGCGCCGTCGCCGAGACTGCATGCCGTATCGGCGAGGCTGACGTGACGGCTCGCGCGGTCCGCTTCGCTATAGACGGCGACGCCTTCGACGTTCAGTTCGCGCAGCGTGCGCAGAATGCGGCAGGCAATCGCGCCGCGATTCGCAATGAGGACTTTATCGAACATGAGTGGATGTTCAATGCGTGGGCGGGTCGTCCCGCCACGTGGGCATGCATGCCGAGGTCGTCCACGGCAGGTCGCTTCGTTTCAGGTCTTGAAAGCGGGCTCAGTGCTTCATATATTTCGTAGATTCGTCGATGCGCATCAATCGCTCCGCGCGCACTTTCATCACCGTGTAGAGCCAGAGACGCAGCGTGCTCAGTTCCATATCGTCAGCTCCGCGGGAGTGGGGTTGTATGCGTTGCACGGATTGTTCAGTTGCGGGCAGTTCGAGATCAGCACGATCACGTCCATTTCCGCGCGTACTTCGACGTATTTGCCGGGCGCGGAAATGCCGTCCTCGAATGTGAGGCCGCCCTCGGATGTGACGGGCACGTTCATGAAGAAGTTGATGTTGGCGGCGATGTCGGTTTTCGACAGACGGCGGTCATGCGCGCACGCGCGCAGGTAGTTATCGCGGCAGCTGTGCATGTAGCGCTTCTCGAGCGCATAGCGCACGGTGTTGCTCTCCTGCGCGCATGCGCCGCCGAGCGTGTCGTGACGTCCGCAGGTATCGGCGACGATGGTCAGCATGGGGTTGCCGAGATTCGAGTAGAGCACGGTGCCCGTCGTCAGATAGAGGCTTTGCTGACGGCGCAGCGTGCGTTGCGCGTCGTAGCGTTCGCGCGAATCGGCGAGGCTGTAGAACAGCGTGTCGATCGCCTGATTGCCTTCTACGTCGCGAATGCGCAGCGTCTGGCCCGCTTTCAGTTCCTTGAGCCATGGCTCGCCCGCGGGCAAGGTTTCGCGAAAGATCGCGTCGGCAGGGTCGAGCGTGCTGGTCGTGAGGATGGATGTCGTCATGGCGCGCGTTCCGCTCAGAGAAAGAATCGTTCGGTGTTGATGAAGCCGCGCGCGTTTTCATCGCATGACGTGCGGCAGATTTCAGCGACCTGGCTGTCGGCGGCGCGCAGCGTGAGCTTTACGGGTTTCGGCGCGTATTCGGGGTTCGGGTCGAGCGGATGCTGGATCGCGGTCAGCACGACGAGCGTGTTCATCGGCGCATACAGCTCGATGTAGTCGCCCGTTTTCGAATTGCCTTCGACGAAGCTGAGCGCGCCCGCATCCGTCACATCGACGCGGCTGAAGAGATTGAGCGTCATCAGCAGATCGGAAATGCCGAGTCCCCATTTGCCGAGTTCGACGAGCAGGTTGTCGGTGCCGTTGCGATAGAACGCGTTTCGCAATTCCTGATAGCGGCCTTGCCCGTACTTCTCGAACACTTCCGCGGCATTCGACACACCCGCGAGACTGTCGTGCCAGCCGCACGTATCCGCGACGATCGCGGCGAGCACGCGGCCCATGTCGGAATAGAGGCAATGGCCTTTGGTCAGCTTGGCCGTGTGCTGGCACTTGAGCGTATCGGGCAGATTCAGGCGTTCGCTTTTTTCGGCGGCGTTGAAGAGCAGCATCGCGACGTTCGCGCCGCCGCGCGGATCGGTGATGCGCAGCAACTGCCCGCGTTTGACGATCAGCGATGCATGTCCGCCGCCGGGCACGGTTTCTTCGAGCAATGTTTCGTTCATGTGTTTTGTCCTTTCGATCATGCGGGTACGGCGAGCAGCGGCGGAATCGTCATCGCCGCATGCGCTTCGCGCACACCGTTGCGTTCGAGGGGAATGTCGTAGGTGATGCGCGCGCCGTACGCCTGCGGCGCTTGCGGATCGACGCGCACCTTGTCGAACACGAGCACGCGGCTGCCAAGCGTGAAGCCTTCTTTCAGGTCGTGCGTGACCATGAAGACCGTCAGCTTCGCTTCGCGCCACAGCCCGGTCAGCAGTTCGTGCATGTCGCGCCGGATGCCCGGGTCGAGCGCGCCGAACGGCTCGTCGAGCAGCAGCACGCGCGGCTTCATCACCAGCGCCTGCGCAAGCGCGAGACGTTGCTGCATGCCGCCCGACAGTTGATGCGGATACTTGTCGAGCGAGTCGGCGAGGCCGACGCGCGTGAGCATCGCGACGGCTTCATCGCGTGCGAGACGGCGGCGCGCGCCGAACAGCCGTCCCGTGAGCGGCGCATGCGGCAGTTCGAGGCCGAGCATCACGTTGCGCAGCACGGTGAGATGCGGAAACACCGAATAGCGCTGGAACACCACGCCGCGATGCGGGTCCGGCTCTGGCGGCAAGGGTTCGCCGTCGAGCAGGATTGCACCGCGCGTCGGGCGTTCCTGGCCGAGTAGAAGACGCAGGAATGTCGACTTGCCGCAGCCCGACGCGCCGACCATCGAACAGAACTCGCCTTCCGCGATGCGCAGATTGAGCCGCTCCAGCACGACCTGATCGCCATACTGTTTCCACAGGTTGCGAATCTCGATCATGCGCGGCCTCCGTTGTACCAGGGGAAAGCCCATTGCGTGAGACGGCGCAGCGCTGCGTCGATCAGCCACGCGAGCAGCGTGATCCACGCGACGTACGGCAGGATCACATCCATCGCGAGATAACGGCGCACCAGAAAGATGCGATAGCCGAGCCCGTCCGTCGACGCGATGGCTTCCGCCGCGATCAAAAACAGCCACGCCGATGTCAGCGCAAGACGCAGCGCGATCAACAGACGCGGCAGCAGTTGCGGCACGATCACCCGCAGAATCAGCGTCCAGCTCGATGCGCCGAGCGTTTGCGCCTTGATCCACAATTCCTCGGGAATCTCGCGCGTGCGCTGTTGAAGATCGCGGATCATCATCGGCGTGATGCCGATCACGATCAGCACGACTTTCGACAGCTCATCGAGACCGAACACGATGAAGAGAATCGGCAACACCGCGAGCGGCGGAATCATCGATATCACCGTGATGAACGGCGACAGCGTTGTGCCCGCGAGCGGAATGCTGCCCGTCACGATGCCGAACACGAGCGCAATCGCCGCGCTCGCGACCAGCCCGATGCCGAGCCGCCTCATGCTCGACACCGTGTCGTCCCACATCATGTATTCGCCCGTGCGCTTGTCCTCGGTGAACGCGTATTCGTGCAGCGCGTCCTTCATCTGCGTGGCGGACGGCAACAGCTTGTCGTCGGGGTTGGCTTGCAACCGCAGCGACGAGCCGGTGAAGTAAACCGCGATCAGCACGATGAAGGGCAGCAGCAACAGCATGAGACTGCCGGTGCGGCCAGGATGTCGGTTGATGAGCCGCATGGGCCTCTCCTGCTCAGATTGAAGCCGCGCTCACAGCTTGCCTTGCGCGGCGAGGCGCACGTACGTCGGATCGAAACGCAGCTTCAGGTTGCTCTTGCTGCCGACCACCACGTTGTTGTCGAACGCCATGCCCACTGCGCCCGCGTTCGGCGCGCCCTTGCCGAGCAAACCGTGATCGAACGAGAACTGCGCGACGCGCGTCATGATCTTCGGCATGTTCGGGCTGGTGGCGAAATCGAGTGCCTGTTGCGGCGTGTAGAAGAGTGCCGTGGTGGAGAGTTGCGCCTTGTAGCCGGCGAGATCGGTGCCCGATGCCTTGGCCATCGACGTGAGCGCGGCCTCCGTGTCAGGCGACGTGCCGTGCATCGTCTGCATGATTTCGAACCATGCGCCCGTCAGCGCCTTGCCGAGCGCCGGGTTGTCATGCAGCGTCTTCGTGTTGACGACCATCATGTCCATGATCTCGCCGGGAATGCGGCTCGAATCGAACACTTCGGTGACGTTCGGCTTCGCCTTCAGATCGGCGAGCATCGGGTTCCACGTGACGGCGTTGTGTACGGTGGGCGTCGCGAACGCGCCGGAGATATCGGCGTCGGACGTGTTGACGGTCTTGATGTCGCGCTCGCTCATGCCTGCCGATTCGAGTGCGCGCGCAAGCAGATAGTGCGAGACGGAGAGTTCGACGAGATTGACGGGCTGACCCTTGAGGTCGGCGACTTTCTTGCCCGCGCCCTTGATGAGCACGCCGTCGTTGCCGTTCGAGTAATCGCTGACGATCAAGGCCGTGCTGTCCACGCCGCCCGTCGCAGGGATGGTGAGCGCGTCCATGTTGGTCATCGCGCAGCCGTCGAACTTGCCGGCCGTGTACTGGTTGATCGATTCGATGTAGTCGTTCAACTGCACGACATCGACGTTGATGCCGTACTTCTTCGCCCATTTGGACATGATGCCTTGCGTCTTCGCATAGCCCCACGGCATCCAGCCGGCGTAGATGGTCCAGCAGACCTTGAAGTCCTTACGGGCTTGAGCGAATGAAGGCGTGGAAAAACACAGGGAGAGAGCGACGGCAGCGGCGAAAAATCGGAGCTTGCGCATGAGGTTGACCTCGCAGGGACGGTTATCGACGGCAGGAGCGGCGCGACGCATCGCGTTCTCTCCCGGGCTTTTATCCCGCCGTGTAACCTCATCGAGGTCGACAACTCTCGGACCAGCGTCGCACACCGAATGCTTGTGTTTGCATCGATGCGGACCGGAACCCTAGTCGTCCATTTGCCAGATTGTGACTGCTAAACCGGATGCTGCACCGGCTCCTGTACGTTACTAAGCGATAAGCATGCCATTGCCGTCTTTACCTGAGTCCGGCGGATTTCGTGTGCGGTTCATGCACAAGGTTGAAGCGTGATCGCAATCTGCGCGCGCGTGTTCGCACCAGTCGGGTGCTTCACATAAACGTCATTTGCCCAGTCGTTCCGCCAGCGCATAGCGGCGCATGCAGCGCTCCATGCTGTCGAGAAACGCGTGATCCGCCGCATTCATCTTGCGGTCGCGATGCCACAGCAGATGCACGTCGACATCGACGAGTCCTTCTTCGGGCGGCAGGCGCCACAGGCGCTGCTGCGCGATGTCGTCGCGCACGATGTGCTCGGGCAGGCAGCCGATGCCGAAGCCCGCGAAGATCAGCCGCCGCACTTCGTCGAGACTCGGCGATGACGCGACGATGCGCCCCGTGAAGCCCTTCTGGTCGCGAAACACGGTGAGCGGCGAAAGACTGTCGCCGATCTGGTCGCTCGTGAACGACACGAAGTTTTCGGCGAGCAAGTCTTCCATCGTCAGTGGCGATTTGCCGTACAGCCGGTGATGACGCCCGCAGAAAATCGCATAGCGTTGCCGCAGGAAGCAGCGCATCTCCAGTTTGTCGTGCGGTGAGCGGCACAGGCCGAGGCCCGCGGTCGCCGTCTTTTGCAGCAGCGACGAGATGATGTCGGACGAGCGCATCACCTCGATCTGCAAGTCGATGCGCGGATACGCGCGATGAAAGTCCGCGAGAAACTCGTCGTACACGGGAGACTCGATGCGGCTGATGGTCAACAGGCGAATCGATCCGCTGATGTCTTCGGTTCGGTCGTCGATCTCGGTTTCGAGCCGCGAGATATTGCCGTAGATATCGCTGGCAATGCGATAGACCTCTTCGCCCGCCTGGGTCGGCGCGAAGTACGGGCCGCGGCGGTCGATCAGCTTGCGCTCCAGCGTTTCCTCGAGCCGCCGCAACGCCTGGCTCACGGCCGGTTGCGTCACGTGCAGGCGCGCGGCGGCGCGGCTCAGGCTGCGCTCCTGCATGATCACGAGGTAGGTGCGCAGCAGATTCCAGTCGAGCCGGTCATTCAGAAAGCGGGCGATGTCGGTGCGCATCGAGGGAAAGTATAAGTTGAATTTATGCGGCGAATAATAACTCGAAATTTGACTAATGTTTTCTGGCCGCCGATAAATGACACATGCGCGTCCGCTCTGAGAAGCGAGCGGCACACCGATTCCAACACCGCGCGCAATGCCACGGGTTTAACCCACGTCAGACGTGCATCAGGAGCCAGCATGACCCAAACCATCAGTACCACCCGTCAGCCGGGACGTGCCGCAACGGCCGCGTTCATCGGCACGATGATCGAGTGGTACGACTTCTATATCTACGCGACGGCCGCCGCGCTCGTATTCGGCGAGCTGTACTTTCCGTCGAATGACCGATTCGTCAGCACGATGGCGTCGTTCGCGACCTTCGCCGTGGGCTTTTTCGCGCGGCCGCTGGGCGGCATCGTGTTCGGCCACCTCGGCGACCGCATCGGCCGCAAGAAAGCGCTGATGACCACGTTGATGATGATGGGCGTCGCGACCGTGTGCGTCGGCCTGCTGCCCGACTATTCGAAGGTCGGCATGCTCGCGCCGGTGTTGCTGGTGCTGCTGCGCGTGGTGCAGGGCGTGGCCGTTGGCGGCGAATGGGGCGGTGCGGTGCTGATGGCGGGTGAACACGCGCCGCAGGGGCGCCGCACGTTCTTCGCGTCGTTCGCGCAGCTTGGCAGTCCGGCGGGGCTGATCCTGTCGCTGATCGCGTTTCGCGCGGTGACGTCGATGGATAAGGCGGACTTCATGTCGTGGGGCTGGCGTCTGCCGTTTCTCGCGAGTTCCGTGCTGCTGATCGTCGGCATCGTGATTCGTCTCGGCGTGAACGAATCGCCGGAATTCCAGCGCGTGAAGGAATCGAACCGCACGGCGAAGCTGCCTATCGCCGAAGTGTTCAGCTCGGCGTGGGGTCTCGTGCTGCTGTGCATCGGCGCGAACACGATCGGCATTGCGGGCGTGTACTTCACCAACACCTTCATGATCGCGTACACGACGCAGTACGTCGGCGTGACGCGCTCGCTGATTCTCGACTGCCTGTTCGCCGTCGCGATCATCCAGTTCGTGTCGCAGCCGATCGCGGCATGGCTGGCCGAACGCATCGGCGGCGCGCGCTTCCTGAAGATCGCGGCATTGCTCGCGATGATCTCGCCGTATCCGATGTTCGTGCTCGTGCAAAGCGGCTCGGCTGTGCCGATGGTGATCGGCATCGCGATTGCCGTGGTCTGCATGGCGAGCTTCTACTCGGTGATCGCGGGCTTCGTCAGCGGCATATTTCCGACGCGTGTGCGCTACTCGGGCATCTCGCTCGCGTATCAGGTGTGCGGCGCGGTGGCGGGCGGTCTCACGCCGCTGGTCGGCACGTGGCTCGCGCATCGCTATACGGGCCAATGGTGGCCGCTCGCCGTGTTCTATACGTGCCTCGCAGGCATCTCGCTGGTATGCATCGTCGCGCTCGACGCACGGCGCGCGTCCCACGCGGAACAGGCTGAAGCCGTCGGCGCGCATTGAACTGAACTCACGTTGAACGACCCGGAAGACTCATGAAAGACCTGTTGCAAATCGATGGCACGCGCCTTTGGCAAAGCCTGATGGACATGGCGCAAATCGGCGCGACACCGAAGGGCGGCGTGCGGCGTCTCGCGCTCACCGATGAAGACGTGCGTGGCCGCGATCTGTTCGCCACATGGTGCCGCGACGCGGGCATGACAGTAAGCGTCGACGAAATCGGCAATCTGTTTGCGCGCCGCGAAGGCGTGCGGAAGGATGCGGCGCCCGTGCTGATCGGCAGCCATCTCGACACGCAGCCCGAAGGCGGGCGTTTCGACGGCGTCTACGGCGTGCTCGCCGCGCTTGAACTAGTGCGCGCGCTGAACGACGCGAACATCGTGACGGAGAAGCCGATCGAAATCGTTTCGTGGACCAACGAGGAGGGCGCGCGCTTCACGCCTGCGATGCTCGGCTCGGCGGTGTTCACGGGCATCACGTCGCTCGATGAAGCGCTTGCGAAGAAAGACGCGGACGGCATCACGCTGGCGGATGCGTTGACGCACAGTGGCTATCGTGGCGCGCGCGCCGTCAACGGCCAGGCCGTCGATGCGTATTTCGAAGCGCACATCGAACAGGGCCCCGTGCTCGAAGCGAACGACACGACGATTGGCGTGGTGACGGGCGGCCAGGCGATCCGCTGGCTCGACGTGACGGTGACGGGCATGGCCGCGCACGCGGGCACGACGCCGATGCCGTATCGCAAGGACGCCTACTTTGCGAGCGCGCAGATGGCGGCGGAACTGGAACGTATCGTCGAAGGCTACGCGCCGCGTGGACTCGTGACGATCGGACAAGTTGGCATCAGGAACGCATCGCGCAACACGATTGCAGGCGAAGTGTCGTTCACCGTCGATCTGCGTCATCATGAAGACAGCGAAGTCGATGCGATGGAGCGCGATCTGCGCGCCGCATTCGAGCGCGTTGCGCAGGCGCGCGGCGTGCAGCTCAGCGTCGAAACGTATTGGCGCAGCCCCGCGACGCCGTTCGATACCGCATGCGTTGATCTGGTGGCGCAAGCGGTTGAAGCGCTCGGCTATTCGAACGAGCGCATCGTCAGCGGCGCGGGTCACGATGCGATTCATCTCGCGCGCTATTGCCCGACGGCGATGGTGTTCATTCCGTGCGTCGATGGCCTGTCGCACAACGAAGCGGAAGACGCGCTGCCCGACGACGTCACGCGCGGCGCGAACGTGCTGCTCAATGCAGTGCTCGCGCGTGCGGGCGTGACGGCCACCGCGGATGCGTAACAAGAAAGGACCAGCAATGAAAACGTTTTTCCACCCCGAACAACTGCTGCATCATCCGCGCTCGTATCTGTCGCGTGGACAGATGCGCGAGCCGCAGGAAGTGCCCGAGCGCGCTGCGCGGCTCGTCGCTGCTGCGAAATCGCTGGACTTCGATGTCGTCGAACCGGCCGATCACGGTACGGCCGCGATCGCCGCCGTACACGACATGAACTATCTGCGCTTTCTCGAAGAGGCGCATCGCGACTGGAAGAAGATGCCCGACGACTGGGGCGACGAAGTGATGTCGAACATCTACGTGCGCGATCCGAACCCGTTGCGCGGCGTGCTTGCGAAGGCGGCGCGCTATCTCGCGGACGGTAGTTGCCCTGTTGGCGCGAATACGTGGCGTGCCGCGTACTGGTCGGCGCAGAGCGCGTTGGCGGCGGCGTCGGCCGTCAACGAGGGCGCGCGCGAAACGTACGCGCTGTGCCGGCCGCCGGGCCATCACGCGCGCGCCGATGCGGCGGGCGGCTTCTGCTATCTGAACAATGCGGCGATTGCGGCGCAGTCGTTGCGCAGCCGCTTCAAGCGCGTCGCGATTCTCGACACCGACATGCATCACGGCCAGGGCGTGCAGGAGATTTTCTACGGACGCAACGACGTGCTGTACATCTCCATTCACGGCGATCCGACCAACTTCTATCCCGTGGTCGCGGGGTATGAGGAAGAGCGCGGCGCGGGTTCGGGCGACGGCTTCAACGTCAATCTGCCGATGCCGCATGGCTCATCTGAAGCGGTGTTCTTCGACAAGCTCGACGACGCGCTGCGCGTGTTGAAGCGTTTCGAACCGGATGCGCTGGTGCTTGCACTTGGCTTCGATATTTACAAGGACGATCCGCAATCGCAGGTAGCCGTGACGACGGAAGGTTTCGCGCGGCTCGGTGAAGCAATTGGCTCGCTGAAGTTGCCTTCCGTGATCGTGCAGGAAGGCGGCTATCATCTGGAGAGCCTCGAAGCGAATGCGCGTGCGTTCTTCGGCGGCTTCATGGAGAAGCGCGGCGGGTAAGCGTTGATTTCACATGGGATACAAGAACGGCCTCGCAGCAATGCGAGGCCGTTTTTTGTGGCGTCAGTGCAAACGCGCCAACGCAAATGAAAACGGGCGTCCAATGGACGCCCGTCGAATGCTTGCAGTCGAAGCCGATCAGCCCGGCATACGGGGCGAAGCAGCCGGCGCACGGTTGTTCGAAGCGACGCCCGTGTCCGTAGGCAGCGCGGAGCCTTGTGCTTGCGCAACGAGGTTTTCCGTTGCCGGACCGATCGCGTCGGTGAACGTCTTCGGACGCACGCCGATCGCGAGCACCAGTACGGCCATCGCGCCGAGCAGCACGAACTCGCGGCGGCCCAGATCGCGCAGGCTCGACACGCGCGTGTTCTTGACCGCGCCGAACATCACGCGCTTGTACATCCACAGTGTGTACGCGGCGCTCAGAATCAACGTCAGCGCAGCCGTCGCGCCAACCCAGAAGTTGAAGCGGATCGCGCCCATCAGCACCAGAAACTCGCCGACGAAACCCGACGTGCCCGGCAGGCCGACGTTCGCCATCGAGAACAGCATCGCGAACGTCGCGAGCTTCGGCATCGAGTTGGCAACGCCGCCGTAGGCGTCGATCGAGCCGTTCTTCGTGCGGTCGAACAGCATGCCTGTACACAGCAGCATCGCGCCCGACACGATGCCGTACGACAGCATCTGCACGACGGCGCCTTCCGTGCCCATGCGGTCGAACGTGAACAGGCCGAGCGTGACGAGGCCCATGTGCGCGACAGCGGAGTAGGCGAGCAGCTTGCGCATGTCGGTCTGCGCGAGCGCAAGCAGGCTGCCGTAGATCACCGCGACGAGCGACAGCGCGATCATCGCGGGTGCGAAGAAGTGGCAGGCGTCCGGCACGATGGGCAGCGCGAAGCGCAGCAGGCCGTAACCGCCCATCTTCAGCATGCCGAGCAGCACGGCCGCGCCCGTCGGGCCGTCCGAGTGGACGTCGGGCAGCCAGGTGTGGACGGGCCACATCGGCACCTTCACCGAGAACGCCGCGATGAAGCCGATGAACACCATGATCTGCGGCATGAAGTCGAGCTTCAGCGTACGCCACGTGGCGATGTCGAACGTGTGCGAGTGCGCCCAGAGGTAGATCAGCGCGGCCAGCATTGCCAGCGAGCCGACCAGCGAAAAGAAGAAGAAACGCACGGCCGCATAGACGCGGCGCTTTTCGCCCCACGTGCCGATCAGCAGATACAGCGGAATCAGCGACGCTTCGAAGAACACGAAGAACAGCATGCCGTCGAGCGAAGTGAACACGCCTTGCATGCAGCCGGACAGCAGCAGGAACGCGCCGTAGTACTGCGCGACGCGCGTGGTGATCGATTCCCACGACGCGATCACGATGATCAGCGTCGTCACGGCCGTCAGCACGGTGAACCACAGCGAAATGCCGTCGACACCGAGGTGATACGAGATGCCGAACTCGGGCAGCCACGCGGACTGCTGCTCAAACTGCATCGTCGACAGCGACGAATCGAAACCCGCTACCAGCGGAATGACTGGCAGGATGCTGACGGCTGCGCCGATCAGCGCAAGCCAGCGCGTGCGGCTCTGCGCGCTGTCAGAGCCGCCGAGCAGCACGACGATACCGGCGACGATGGGGACCCAGATCAGGAGGTCGAGGACTGATGGGAGGTGCATTTGCTCTTTGATGAAACGCCTGAACGCGAATAGCAGGCCCTCGCCCTTGGGGCGAAGGATCAAAAAACCTTACATGGACATTTCGACGGACGGCCCCGAGGGGCGCGGGACGATGCGCAGCTTGCGCACGCGCGTAACCAAAACGCATGACGGTCAGGGTTAACGAGGATAACTCAAAATAATAATGTTGCGCTGCCACAAGTGCGTTTTTTATTTATTGCGAAAGTCGGCATTGACATTGCTGGGCGGTCCTGCGCAGGCAAAGTGCGCTGCACAAGAAAGTAGCACTGGAAGCGCTTCCACACGATTGGGCGCAATGGCGGCCTACAGGGGTTGCCCTAGATTTATGCGTCCGTTGTTCGCTGTACGCTTAAGTCGCGAGGAGACGAACCCATGAGAAAAGTTTTCCACATCGCCGTTATCGCCGTCTTGGCTTACCTGGTTGCCGATCGGGCGCTGCTGCATGCGCAGGCGCGGGAGGCCAGCACGTTCGCTTGCGCGCAAGGTGCCGAACAGGTAAAGCTGGATGCGCTGGGCAGAGGGTTTGGCGACGCCGCCGCGAGCAGTCAGGGCGATGCGTTCAGGTCGGGATGTCTGGTGACGGGCCGTGGCCGTCCGATGGAGATGCTGGCGCGCAACTGACCAACAGTTGATGCGCAGATGAAGCAGGGCAGGGAAGCCGCGCCGGCCGCACGCTAAGGCATGTGCAACCGGCGCGAGGATGTGCGCTTAACGCAAGGTTAGCGCGACATCATGTTCATGCTGACGTTATGCATGACCCACAGCGTACCGCCGATCACGATAACAGCCGTCAGCACCGTGAACGCGAACGCGGTCACGTTCCAGCGCTGACCCGACGACGTGTTCATGTGCAGGAAGTACACCAGGTGAACGATGATCTGCACGAGGCCCAGACCGGCGATCGCGTAGAGCGCCTGCGTGCCCGTTGCCCAGCCCGCCAGCACCACGCCGAATGCGGCTGCCGTCAGGATGACGGACAGCACGAACCCGATCATGTAGCTGCCGAAGCTGCCGTGGCTTTCGTCACCGTGCGCCGAATGTGATGAGTGAGAATGGCTGCTCATTTAGATCACGCTCGCAAGATAGACAAACGAAAAAACACCGATCCACACGATGTCCAAGAAGTGCCAGAAGAGGCTCAGGCACGTCAGACGGCGCAGTTCGCGCTCGCCCAAAGCGGGCGCGCGCACGACCTGAATCATCATCACCAGCATCCACACCAGCCCCGACGTGACGTGCAGGCCGTGCGTGCCGACCAGCGTGAAGAACGCCGACAGGAACGCGCTGCGGTCAGGACCCGCGCCGTCCGCGATCATGTGCGAGAACTCGCGGATTTCCAGCGCGACGAACGACGCGCCCAGCACGAACGTCACAGCCAGCCAGAACAACGTGGTGCTCTTGTTGTTCTTGTGCGCGCCGAGCATCGCGAAACCGTACGTGATACTCGAGAACAGCAGGATCGCCGTTTCGATCGCCACGCCCTGGATCTCGAACAGATCCTTGCCGCTCGGACCGCCGGCGAACTGATGGCTCATCACTGCAAACGTCGCGAACAGCGCCGCGAACAGAATGCAGTCGGTCATCAGGTACAGCCAGAAGCCGAACACCGAATTGGACGGTGCGTGTTCCGCGTCGTGATGATGCGGGTCCGCAACAATAGCTTTTTGTAGCATCAGGCAATCTCCTCAGCTTCGGGCAGTTGCTTGGCGATCGCCGCGCCCGAACCAGCGCCGTTGCGTTCTTCCATCAGGCGAACGGTTTCGGCGGGGATGTAGTAGTCGGTGTCGTTATCGAAGCTGCGTGCGATCCACGTACCGATCGCGCCGATAAAGGCCGCGATAGCCAGCCACCAGATGTGCCACGTCAACGCGAAGCCCAGCGCAAGGCTGAACACGCCGATGAAGAAGCCAGCGCTCGTGTTCGACGGCATGTGGATGTCGCGGTACACCGGCTTCTCGACATTGCCGCGTTGCTTCATGTCGTGGAATGCGTCCAGCTCATGCACGACCGGCACCGTTGCGAAGTTGTAGATCTGCGGCGGCGAGGTCGTTGCCCATTCGAGCGTACGGCCATTCCACGGGTCGCCCGTGAGGTCGCGGTTTTCCGGCTTGTTGCGATCGCGGATCGACACGACGATTTGCAGCAGCTGGCAGCCGATACCGATTGCGACGAGCACTGCGCCCAGTTCAGCAACCAGCAGCCACGGATGCCATGCCGGGTTGTCGTAGTGGTTCAGACGGCGCGTCATGCCCATGAAGCCGAGCACGTACAGCGGCGTGAACGCAACCCAGAAGCCGATCTGCCAGAACCAGAACGCAGCCTTGCCGAGCTTCTCGTTCAGCTTGAAGCCGAACGCCTTCGGGAACCAGAAGTTCATGCCAGCGAGGTAGCCGAACAGCACGCCGCCGATGATCACGTTGTGGAAGTGAGCAATCAGGAACAGCGAGTTGTGCAGCACGAAGTCCGCGCCCGGAATCGCCATCATCACGCCCGTCATACCGCCGATCGTGAACGTGACCATGAAGCCGAGCGTCCACAGCACAGGCGTCGTGAACTCGATGCGGCCCTTGTACATCGTGAACAGCCAGTTGAACACCTTCACGCCCGTCGGGATGGCGATGACCATCGTCGCAATGCCGAAGAACGCGTTGACGTCGGCGCCCGAACCCATCGTGAAGAAGTGGTGCAGCCACACGAGGAACGACAGCACCATGATCGCGCAGGTTGCGTAGACCATCGTCTTGTAGCCGAACAGCGGCTTGCGCGCGAACGTCGAGATGACTTCCGAGAAGATACCGAACGCAGGCAGGATCAGGATGTAGACCTCAGGGTGGCCCCATGCCCAGATCAGGTTCAGGTACAGCATGGCGTTGCCGCCGGCATCGTTCGTGAAGAAGTGCATGCCGAGGTAACGGTCGAGACCAAGCAGCGCGAGCGTGACGGTCAGGATCGGGAACGCCGCCATGATCAGCACGTTCGTGCAAAGGGCAGTCCACGTGAACACGGGCATCTTCATCAGCGTCATGCCAGGCGCGCGCATCTTGATGATCGTGACGAAGAAGTTCACGCCCGTCAGCAAGGTGCCGATACCCGAAAGCTGCAGCGACCACAGGTAGTAGTCGACGCCGACACCGGGGCTGAACTGCAGCTCCGACAGCGGCGGATACGCGAGCCAGCCCGTTTGCGCGAATTCGCCGACCAGCAGCGAGATGTTGATCAGGATCGCGCTGATCGCTGTCATCCAGAACGACAGCGAGTTCAGGAACGGGAACGCGACGTCGCGTGCGCCGATCTGCAGCGGCACGATCAGGTTCATCAGGCCGACCATGAAGGCCATTGCCATGAAGAAGATCATGATGACGCCGTGCGCCGTGAAGACCTGATCGTAGTGGTGCGGCGGCAGATAGCCGGGCGAGTGGTACGCGAGCGCGAGCTGCGTACGCATCATGATCGCGTCGGCAAAGCCGCGCAGCAGCATGATCATGGCCACGACGATGTACATCACGCCGAGCTTCTTGTGGTCGACCGACGTGAGCCACTCGGTCCACAGGTAACGCCACTTGCCGAAGTACGTGATTGCGCCGAGCACAGCCAGCGCGCCGAAAATCATCCCGATACCGGCGACGACGATGATCGGCTCGTGATACGGAATGTCTTCCAGGGTTAATTTACCGAACATGCTTACCCCTTGGTCCCGTTAGGTGCACAGTTCACGTCCTTCATGTTGTCGATGACGTGACCGTTGTTGTAGCGGGCAACAATGTTGTTGAAGAGCTTGGGATCGACCGACGAGAAGTACGACACAGACGCCTTTTCTTCCGGCTTCGCCACTGCGTAGTAGCGGTCCATCGAGAGGTGATCCGTCGATGCGCGTGCTTTCGCGACCCATGCGTCGAAGTCTTGCTGCGACTCAGCGAGCGTGCGGAACTTCATGTCCGAGAAGCCCTTGCCGCTGAAGTTGGCGGAAGTGCCGGCGTAATCGCCCGGTTCATCAGCCAGCAGATGCAGACGCGTCTGCATGCCTGCCATCGCGTAGATCTGGCCGCCCAGTTGCGGGATGAAGAACGAGTTCATCACCGTGTCCGACGTGATGCGGAAATTCACCGGGGTGCCCACGGGAATCGCCAGCTGGTTCACGGAAGCGATGCCGAGATCCGGATAGATGAACAGCCACTTCCAGTCGAGCGCGACGACTTCGACGTTGATCGGCTTCACGTTCGATTCGAGCGGCTTGTACGGGTCGAGCTCATGCGTGCTCTTCCACGTCAGGACGGCGAGGAACAGAATGATCAGTGCGGGGATCGTCCAGACGGCGACTTCGATTGCCGTCGAATGCGACCAGTTCGGACGGTATTCGGCGGACTTGTTCGATGCGCGATAGCGCCATGCGAACAGCAGCGTCAGGAAGATGACAGGAACCACGACGATCAGCATCGCCCACGTCGAGGTCGCGATCAGCGACTTCTCGGCGGCACCGATGGGACCTTTCGGCGCGAGCAGATCAAGGTTGTTGCACCCCGAAAGCAGGAGGGCTGGGGCAATTGAGACGAGACCGGCTAGCCGGCCCGCGATTTTTTTCGTCATCGCGGCCCTCTACAAAAACAAACGAACGAACGCATGCATTTCCTTGCTCCTTTTATAAGCGCTCGCATAATACGAAAGACACGTGTTGCAGTACAGCACTTTGATGCGAACGAACTATTGCGCGATCAGAGGTGAGACATAGTGTCGCAATGCCGCATCGGAGACCCTTTTGCGGTGTGCTGACGGCAGGAAGGACTGGTTTGAAAGGTTTTCGTAGGGAGATGATGGGCATGCCGGATGCATTTGCTGCGGCACGCAACAGAACTGCGGAGGACGGGATGGACGATAAATTCGACCTTCGACGCTTCGTCGATGCTCAGGCACCTATTTACGGGCAGGCGCTAGCGGAATTGCGCAACGGGCGCAAGCAAACCCACTGGATGTGGTACGTCTTTCCCCAGTTTCAGGGCCTCGGAACGAGTCAAATGGCCCAAAAATTTGCCATTAACTCATTACCCGAAGCTGTCGCGTATTTGCAACATCCGGTGCTCGGTCCCCGTTTAACGGAAGTGACGCGGGCCGTCAACGAAGTCGAGGGCCGGTCGATCGAGACCATCTTCGGCTACCCGGATTACCTGAAGTTCCACTCGTCGATGACGCTGTTTTCAAAAGCCGCGCCCGACGAGCCGGTGTTCACCGATGCGCTTGCCAGATACTTCGCCGGCAAGCCGGACGAGCGGACCCTGGAACTCCTCTGAGCGCCGCACGCAAAGCGCGCCGAAGCGCCCAAGACGCGCGCTGCGCGCGCTCCACAAGCCCCGATAAGCGATTCTTAAGGATCGCGCGGCCAGAATGGCCCGTTGCGAAGCCCGACAGAGGCTTCGCGTTACCGGACGGGGCTTCCACATGATTGCGATCTACGCTGCGCTAAAAGCGGCCGGCCTGCGCCCGACGACGAGCCGGGCGTCCGTGCTGAGGCTTTTTCACGAGCTCCCACACGAGCACTTCACTGCCGATCAGGTGTACCGCAAGCTGTCGCGCGAGCCGGAGCCTTGCAGCCTGGCGAGCGTCTACCGCGCGCTCTCGCAGCTGCATGAGGCGGACCTCATTTCGAGCGCGACATTGGGCGATGCGCGCATCATCTACGAACTCAATCGCGGCCAGCGCCACTATCACCTCGTCTGCAACCGCTGCGGCCGCATTCAGGACGCGTACGATCCAGGCCTCGAACAGCAGCAGGAAAAGATCGCCGCCGATCAGCACTTTCACTACGTGACGTCGAGCCTGGTGATCTTCGGCCGATGCGAAGCCTGCGAGGGCCTGCCCGCGATACCCAGGCGTCTCGGAGCGAGCGGATGAGCGCGTTCCCGGTGAAGAAGCGCTTAAGGGCGCGCTAAGCTACGGGTTCGGAGAACGGAGGCTATCGACGGAGAGAGTGCGCGATGCGTTTGCTGCTGGTGGAAGATGACGAAATGATTGGCGAGCCCGTCGTGGATACGATGCGTGGCGCGGGCTATGCCATCGATTGGGCGCATGACGGGCGCGAAGCCGAGCTGTCGCTGGCCCATGACGTCTACGATCTGGTGCTGCTTGATCTCGGCCTGCCGAAGGCAGATGGCATCGACGTGCTCAACCGCTACCGGCGCAGCGGCGGCAGCGCGCCCGTGATGATTCTCACCGCGCGCGACGCTGTCGAGAACCGTATCGCGGGGCTCGACGCTGGCGCCGACGACTATCTCGTCAAGCCCTTCGATCTCGACGAACTCGCGGCGCGCGTGCGCGCGTTGCTGCGCCGGCGCACGGGGCATGCCCATCCCGAGTACGCGTACGGCGATCTGACCTTGAACCCCGCCGCACACGAAGCGACGCTGAAGGGCGAGTTGCTGTCGCTCGTGCCACGCGAATTCAGCCTGCTGCAGGCGCTGATCGAAGAGCCGACGCGCGTCTTCACGCGCTCCGAGCTCGAAGACAAGCTGTATGGCTGGGGCGAGGAAGTGGGCAGCAACACGATCGAAGTGCATGTGCATAGCCTGCGGCGCAAGATCGGCGCCGACCAGATCGTGACGGTGCGGGGCGTCGGTTATCGGCTCAAGCGCGCCGTATGACGTCGATCCGGCGCTGGTTGCTCGGCTGGCTGATCGCCGGCCTCGCGCTCGCAGCGTTGGTCGCGGCGTACGGCATCTTCTACACGGCGCGGCTCGAAGCGACCGAACTGTTCGACTACGAATTGCGCACGGTGGCGCTCTCCGTGCCGGCGACGATAGGCAGTAGCAACGCGCTCGCGCAGCGCACGCCGGATTTCGCGGGCCTCGCCGACGATCGCCTGTTCATCGAAGTGTGGGACGACGCGGGCCAGAGCGTGTACAAGTCGCTCGAAGGCCTCGACGTGCCGCGTTATCCGCCGGGCCTGCGCACCATCGAGCGCGACGAGTATCACTGGCGGGTCTTCGGCGTGCAGGAAGGCGACCGTTTCGTTCAGGTCGCGCAACCCGTGTCTGTGCGCGAAGATCTCGCGCGGCATCTCGCATTGCGCACGCTGTGGCCGCTCGCGTTGTTTCTTCCCGTCATCGTGTTGATCGTGCTGTTCGTGGTCGGCCGGGGTCTTGCGCCGATCGGGAGCATCTCGCGCGCGCTCGCAACCCGTTCGTTCGATTCGCTCGAACCGTTGCGACTGGACGGACGCATGCCCGTCGAACTGAAGCCGCTCGTCGATGCGCTCAACGATCTGCTGCATCGCCTGAACGTCGCGTCGCAATCGCAACGCACCTTTGTCGGCGATGCCGCGCACGAGTTGCGCTCGCCGCTTGCCGCATTGAAGCTGCAATTGCAGGCGGCGGAGCGCGACGGTTCGCTGGTCGGCAGCAAACAGACTTTCGAGCGCATCGAAGGGCGCCTGAACCGGCTGATCCATCTCGTGCATCAACTGCTGACGATGGCGCGCGAAGACGCGCAACGCAGCGCGCATTTCGAGCCGGTGAGCTTGCGCCGGCTATGCGAGCGCGCCGTAGGCGACTTTTCGATGCTCGCCGAGGAGAGGCAGATCGACCTCGGCCTGGAGTTCAATCCCTCCCGCGATTCCGACGATGCCTACAAGGTCAGCGCCGAGCCAGCCGGTATCGAGGTGCTGCTCAACAATCTGATCGACAACGCAATCCGCTATACGCCGCGCGGCGGCAAGGTGGATGTGATCCTGAAGCGCAGCGGCGACGGCATCGGCCTATGCGTGTCGGACAGCGGCCCCGGCATTCCGGACGCGGAGCGCGAACGCGTGTTCGACCGCTTCTATCGCAGCGCGGGCAACAAGGAACATGGCAGCGGGCTGGGCCTCGCGATTGCGCTGAAAATCGCGCAACGGCATCAGGCGACGCTCAGCGTCGACAACAACGAAAACGGCGCGGGACTGCGCGTGACGCTGTCGGGACTGCGGGCGCAATAACGGCTGAATAGCGGCCGGGTTGGCGCGCGCACTCAACGAAACGTCAGCACGAAGCGCGTGCTGCGCGCGTCGCTCTCCGCGTGAACGGTGCCGCCGTGCAGTTCCATGATCGTGCGCACGATCGCGAGGCCCAGCCCCGTCGATCCCGGCGACCCTTGTGGCGAACCGGACGAAGGCAACGAACTGCGCGACGGATCGACGCGATAGAAGCGGTCGAAAATCCGTTCGAGATGTTCGTGTGCAATCGGCTCGCCTTCGTTCGACACCGTGATGCGCGCGCCGCCGTCAATCTCATGCGCGTCGAGCACGATCTCCTTGTCGCGCGGCGTATAGCGCAGCGCGTTCGCGAGCAGGTTGCCGATGGCGCGGCGGAAGAGTTCGAGATCGGCGGTGAGCATTGCGGCGCCAGTCACGCGAACGCGCACGCCGGCGTCTTCCGCGACGCCTTCGAAATACTCGCCGATGCGCGTCAACTCCTGCACGGCATCGAACACGCGCATGTGCTTGACGAACTGCGGATGCTCCGCGCGCGCGAGAAACAGCACGTTCTCGATCATGCGCGACAGACGCTCGCACTCTTCGAGGTTCGATGCGAGCAGCGCTTCGTACTCGTCGGCGGAGCGTGTGCGTGCGAGCGCCACTTCCGTTGCGCCGCGCATGTTGCTGAGCGGCGTGCGCATGTCGTGCGCGAGATCGGCGGTGAAGCGCGACATCTGTTTGAAGCCGTGGTCCATGCGTTCGAGCATGGCGTTGAGCGTCGTCACCAGCGCTTCGAGTTCGCGCGGCACGCGTTTAACGGCAATGCGCGTATTCAGGCGGTTCACGGTGACTTGCGCGGCGCTCGCGGCGATATCGTTTACCGGCCGCATCGCCGCGCGAATCAGCAGATAGCTGAGCACCGTGGTCAGCAGCACGCCGATGATGCCGTAGATCTTGAGCTGGTCGCGGTACTGATCGAGCAGTTCGTAGCGGTCGCTCAGGTTGCGCGCGATCAGGATGCTGACCATTTCGCCGTCGCGCAAGGTCACGTCGGTGGCGACACCGCGAATCGGCGCGCCCGTGTTGTTGTGCCACGCGACGATGTCGTCTGCCGTGATGCGCGCCGTTGGCGGCACGCGCTGAATGGAGCGGCCGGTGGCGAGAATTGAAGTGTCGCTGGCGGGCACGGGCATGCCGAGCGTGCTCGTCAGATTGTGCTCGATGGCGAGTTGCCCGTTGGGATCGAACACTTCCATCGACATGCCCGGATTACCCAGCACGATGCTCGTGATCCGGTCGCCATGCTCGCGAATGCCTTTCGATGCTTCGATCTCCTGCGCCAGACGCCGCGCGTGACGCGCAGCGAGCACGATGCTCATGTCGTCTTGCGAACTGATCTCACGTTCGAGCGCGCGATAGAGAAAGTTGCCGACCAGCACGAACACGGCGAGCGTCGTCGCGCCGAATGCGAGCGCGAGCGTGGTGGTGATCGAACGGCCGCGCATCAATCCGCTTCCTTGATTTCGAGCACATAGCCGACACCGCGAACCGTATGAATCAGCTTGACGGGGAAGTTGTCGTCGATCTTGCTGCGCAAGCGGCGAATCGCGACTTCGACGACATTCGTGTCGCTGTCGAAGTTCATGTCCCACACGTATGACGCAATCTGCGTGCGGCTCAACACTTCGCCGTGGCGGCGCGCGAGCAGTTGCAGCAGCGAGAACTCGCGCGGCGTGAGATCGATGCGCGTGGTGCCGCGCTTGACGCGACGGCGGTTCACGTCCATCTCCAGATCGCCGATGCGGATCAGTTCGCTTTCGCGCGGCGGCCCGCGACGTGCGAGCGTGCGCACGCGCGCGAGCAGTTCGACGAACGCGAATGGCTTGACGAGGTAATCGTCGGCGCCGAGTTCGAGGCCGCGTACGCGGTCGTCGATGTCGTCGCGTGCGGTGAGAAATAGCACGGGGGTGGTGCGCGTGGCACGCAGCGTTTTCACGACGGTCCAGCCGTCCATCCACGGCAGCATCACGTCGAGAATGATGACGTCGTAGTCTTCCTCCTGCGCGAGGATCAGGCCGTGCGAGCCGTCGTTCGCTACCTCGACTGAATAGCCGGACTCTTCCAGTCCCTTCTTCAGGTAGGCCGCTGTTTTTGGTTCGTCCTCGATGACAAGGATGCGCATCGTTCTGCTCCGCTTTGCTGCTGGATTTTGACGTTTCAATCATACCGAGATGTGTGTGGTGTCTGATTACATTTCGGTAATGTTGTGGTTTGCTTGTTTTTCTCTGGCATCGGGCCTTTGCGCTGGCATCCGCGTTTGCGCCTTCGTTGCGCGGCCGGTTTCGTTTTTTGGGGTTTGCGCTGGCATCCGCGCTATGCCTTCGTGCTTCACGCGTTGCCCCTGTGCGGGGCGGCACCTACTTTTCTTTGCCGCCGCAAAGAAAAGTAGGCAAAAGAAAGCGGCTAACACCGCCAGCTCTTGTGTTTGCCTGAGGGCCCCCAAAGGTTCTTACGCTTCACACGGCAATCACGTGACCCACGTTCGTTGCCAGCGCTCTTGCGGTGCGCCTCACCCGCTTCATATGTCCGCGTTGCAGCACGCCTTGCCAGATATTCCACGGCCGCCAAGGTGGCAAACTGTGTGTAGGCCGTAGTGCCTCGCACGCCTCACTTCGGACCCGATAGCACGCGCATACCTCCATGTAAGAGCGCCAGGCTATATGCCGCGACAACCTACACACAGTTTGCCACCTGGGCGGCGCAAACCATTCGCTGCCGCTAGTTCTTGTTCGGGTGTTTGAAGTGGGTGAGGCGCTCATTCGAAGCGTTGGCAACGAACGCGAGCAGAAAAGCTGCCGTGTGAAGCGTAAGACCGGTTGGGGGCCCTCAGGCAAACACAAGGGCTGGCGGTGTTAGCCGCTTTCTTTTGCCTACTTTTCTTTGCGGCGGCAAAGAAAAGTAGGTGCCGCCCCGCACAGGGGCGACGCTTGGAGCACGCTAACAAATCGCGGATGCCAGCAAAAACACAAGCAAACCAAACCAACCCGGCCGCGCACAGCGTCTATGATTGATCTGGCAATACATGGGCGGATAGCCTCAAAGCGGCGTGCGCCCATTCCAGTCGCATCGTGCTCTTCCGTTAGCTAACAGCAGGCGCTGCACACGACCCATGGAGCGAACATGGATGCAATCCGTACATTGCTCGAATCGCAACCGTTGCTCACTTTGTTCCTCACCATCGCGCTGGGCTATGTAATCGGCGAATTCAGCATCAAAGGCGTGGCGCTCGGCTCGGGCGCGGTGCTGTTCGTCGGGCTTGCGATCGGCGGCTTTGCGCCGAAGTCCGCGCCGCCCGCGGTGCTCGGCACGCTGGGTCTGTTGCTGTTTCTCTATGGCATCGGCGTGCAGTACGGCGCGCAGTTCTTCGCCGGCTTGTCGAGTACCGATGGACTCAAGGCGAACGCAGCCGCCGTGCTCGGCGTCATCGGCGCTGGCTTCGTGTCGCTCGCACTCGGGCCGCTATTCGGCGTGAAGCTCGATCAGGCGCTCGGCCTGTATGCGGGCGCGGGCACCAGCACGGCAAGCCTGCAAGCGGTGCTTGCCGTGCTGAAGGGCGAAGGGGCGGCCGTCGGCTATAGCGTCGCGTATCCGTTCGGCGTCGCCGGGCCGATCCTGTTTCTCTATCTGCTGAGCGTCGCGCTGGCGCGCAAGATCGAAGCGCCGCCCGCGCACATCATGGAGACGGCCGAGATCGCGCTGCGCAACCAGGCGTTCGTCGGCCTCACGTTTCCCGAACTGAAAGCGCGTCTGCCCGCGGGCCTCGGCATCGCAGCCGTGCGCCGCGCGCATCACAACCAGCTGCCCGCCGACGATTTCGTCATGCAAACCGACGACGTGCTGCTCGCGACGTCGATGGATGGCGACGAACTGCGCAAGGCCACCGAACTGCTCGGCGAATTGCACCCCGGACGCATGACGCGTTTCCGCGAAGATCTCGATTATCTGCGCGTGTTCGCGTCGAGTCGCACCGTGGTCAGCCATGCGCTGCGCGATATCCGATTTCCCGACGGCATGGTGTGCTCGATCGCGCACGTGCGTCGCGGCGACGCCGACATGCTGCCGAGTCCCGATCTGATACTCGAGTTCGGCGACCGTGTCGGTCTCTTGATCGGTCCCGGTCAACGCGATGCGGTGCGCAAGCTGTTCGGCGATTCGATCAAGGGAACGGCGGAGTTGAGCTACATCTCGATCGGCATCGGTGCGGCGCTCGGCTTGCTGGTCGGCCTGATTCCGCTGCCGATACCGGGCGTCGGCAAGTTGTCGCTCGGGCTCGCCGCGCTGCTGCTGGTCGCGCTCTATCTCGGCAAGATCCGGCGAATGGGTGGACTCGTCTGGACGATGCCGCTTTCGGCGAATCTCGTGCTGCGCAACTTCGGACTGACGGTGTTTCTCGCGCAGGTCGGGCTGTCGTCGGGACCGAAGTTCTTTGCGACGATCGGCCTCACTGGCATCTCGTTCCTGCTGTACGGCGCGGCCATTCTGATTGCGCTCGTGTGCATCACGGCGGCGTGCTGCCTGTGGCTTTTTCGCCTGCCGTTCGACGCGACCGTCGGCGTGATCAGCGGCGCGACGGGCAACCCGGCGATCCTCGCGTTCGCGAACCGCATCGCGCCGACCGATCGCCCCGATATCGGCTACGCGATGATCTTTCCATCGATGACGATCGTGAAAATTCTGTTCGTCGAGATTGCAGCTGTGATCTTGGGCGGATAAACCGGTTCGCTGTTCACGTGTTATTAATCTGACGAATACCCCGCGAAAAAAGGGCTTTTCGCGAGCATTACGCGTGTGTGTTGCGCAAGCGTGTGTGGCGCCGTCGAGACAGCGCGGCGCATCTCGCTGCTTTCTTTACTGACGAACATAGTCGGTCTCGTATCATCAGGTTCGCCGCGAAACTGCCGTAAACATGCAGGTACGCGACAGACGCCATCGCCTCTCGCAGCCTGGACGTACCAACAGGCGGCGCCCCGGACTTGTCGACCCATTCACGCTGCCGAGCCATGATTCGCCCGCAGGACCTCGCCTCGTTTCGTACTGTTCCTGCCGTGAAGGCCGCGCTGTCACGCTCGCAGTTCGACGCGTTCTCACGGCAATTGCCGCTGCTGTATGTGATCCTCGTGGTGAACAGCGTCGCCGTGGCCGCGACGCATGTTGCCGTTGCGCCGGCGTGGCTCGCCATCTGGGTGCCGCTCGCGATGTGTACGGCCTGCGCGATCCGGCTGGTCGTGTGGGTGAGGCGACGAAATTTCCTCGCGTCGCTGACGGACGAACAGGTCGCGTCGCGGCTCAAGACGACGATCTGGCTGATTGCACTGCTGGGCGTCATCTTCACGGGCTGGGGATTGCTGCTTTTCCCGTATGGCGACCCGTACGCACGGGCGCACGTGGCGTTCTACATGTCGATTACGGTGATCGGCTGCATCTTCTGTCTGATGCACATGCGCAAGGCCGCGTTGTTGCTGACGGCCATCGTGATCGTGCCGTTCTCGCTGTTCTTTTCGCTGACGCATAACGCGGTGCTGGTCGCGATTGCGATCAACATGCTGCTCGTTGCCGTCGCGATGATCTTCGTTCTGGTCACCTACTATCGCGACTTTGCGAACCTCGTTGGATCGAAGCATGCATTGCAGGCGAAGCAGGCCGAACTGCAACGGCTGAGCGACGAAAATTCGCGCCTCGCCAATCTCGACATCCTCACAGGGTTGCCGAACCGCCGGCGCTTTCTGGCCGATCTCGACGCGCTCTTTGAAACGGCGCAGGCAGGGCAGGCGCGGTTCGCCGTCGGCGTAATCGATCTCGACGGCTTCAAGCAGGTCAACGATCTATATGGCCACGGCGCAGGCGACCGCGTGCTCGAAGAAGTCGGCCGGCGGCTGCTCGACGTTTCGGGGCCGCATATCCAGCTTGCACGGCTCGGCGGCGACGAGTTCGGCCTGCTGGTGACGGACGTGCGCGAGCCGCAGGACTTGCGCGACATCGGCGCGGCGATCTGCGAAACGCTGCGCGCGCCTTACGCGTGGCCTGGCGCGACTGCGCGGCTGTCGGGATCGCTCGGCTTTGCGATCTATCCCGATGCGGGCCGCTCGCCCGCGCAACTGTTCGAGCGCGCGGATTACGCGTTGTACTTCGCGAAGGAGCATCGCCGCGGCGGCACGACGATCTTCTCGGCGGAGCACGAAAAGCAGATTCGCGAGCTTGGGCAAGTTGAACAGGCGCTGCGGCATGCGGATCTCGAGCGCGAAATGACGCTGCATTTCCAGCCTATCGTCGACACGGTGCGCGAGCATGTAGTGTCGTACGAGGCGCTGGCGCGATGGGCCAGCCCGACGCTCGGCGACGTGCCGCCGGCGTTGTTCATCAAGGTCGCCGAGCGCAGCGATTTCATTCATACCGTGACGGCGGCGCTATTGCGCAAGGTGCTCGCGACGATGCGCGAGTGCGATCCGGCCGTGCGCGTCGCCTTCAATCTGTCGGCGCGCGATATCGGCTCGGTGGACGCGGTTGCGAACATTACGGGCATCGTTCGCGAGAGTGGCGTCGCGCCTGATCGCCTCACCTTCGAAGTGACGGAGACGGCCGTCATTCAGGATTTCGAGCAGGCGTTTGCGTCGCTCGATGCGTTCAAGCAGCTAGGCGTTCACATTTCGCTCGACGATTTCGGTACGGGCTATTCGAGCCTTACCTGCATTCACCGGCTGCCGCTGGACAAGATCAAGATCGACCGCGGCTTTCTCGACCGCATCGACGCCGATCCGGCGGCGCAGGACATCGTGCGCAGCATCGTGGATCTGTGCCGCTCGCTTGAACTGACATGCGTGGCCGAAGGCGTGCAGACGGAGGCGCAGGCGAGCGTGCTGCGTGGGCTTGGCTGCACGGTCATGCAGGGTTTCTACTTCGGCATGCCAATGCCGTTCGAAGAGCAGTCGTTTGCGGTGTGATGGCTGCGGCGCTCAAGGCTCGACGGACACCGAGCGCTTCAGGCAGCGCAGTGCGAACAAAGAGCGGCTGTCCTGAAAGCCGGGCAGGCGATACAGCTTGCGCCGCAGAAACGACTCGTAGCCTTCCGTGCCCGCCACGGCGACCTTGATCAGATAGTCGTATTCCCCCGACACGAGAAACGCCTCGACCACTTCCGGCAGATCGGCGAGCGCCTCGCCGAAGCGGTCCAGCGTGCGCTCATCGTGCTTCGCGAGCTTCACTTCGATGATGACGGTATCCGGCAAGCCTAGCGCTTTCTGGTTGAGCAGCGCCGCATAGCCTTCGATCACACCCGCCTCTTCGAGTGCGCGCACGCGGTTCCAGCAAGGCGTCGCCGACAGGCCGACACGTTCGGCGAGCTTCGCGTTTGAAAGGCGTCCGTCGGTGCGCAGTTCGCGCAGGATGCGCTGATCAGTGGCGTCCAGTTTCATGCAGTCTCCGGGTCAAGACGATTCGTCTTCTGTAATGACGTTCTGATAGTCGATTATTCTGCCACGATCCCGTTCTGTGCCTGATCAACAGCACAAAATTCCCAATTTGACCGCATACACTTTTGCGACGGATGACCTTGCCTTGCGCGGGTCCCGAGAACTTTGCTGCCTGTGTCCGCGACCCGGACGACGAGCGGCCAGCCGGCGCGAGGCGATCGCTTCGCGCGGACTCAACTGCCTGCCCACAAGGAAGGAACACTGATGGACCGACTGACGACGAACTTTGCCGGAACGCTTTTCGGGCTTCACGGCGAACCGGCCCACGAACGCATTGTCGTGGCCAGCGATGCCGAATCCGGCCTGCAAGCCGTGATCGCGGTGTACAGCACTGCGCGCGGCCCTGCGTTTGGTGGTTGCCGCTACTGGCAGTACGCCTCGGACTACGAGGCGTATCACGACGCGCTGCGTCTGTCACAGGGCATGGCGTTCAAGAACGCGCTCGCGGGACTGCCGTTCGGCGGCGGCAAGGCGGTGATCCTGAAGCGTCCGGAGCAGATGGATCGCGTGGCGCTGTTCAAGGCGTTCGGCAGGCTCGTGCAATCGCTCGGCGGCGTTTATCTGACGGCTGAAGACGTCGGCACGACGGCCGACGACATGCGCGCGGTGCAGAGCGAGACGCCGTATGTGAGCGGCATTCCGCGCGACAACGACGTGTATGGCGGGAATCCATCGCCGCGTACCGCGTATGGTGTGTTCGTGGGCCTGAAGGCGGCGGTGCAGGTTGCGCTTGGGCGTGACACTTTGGAAGGCATTTCGGTTGCCGTGCAGGGTTTGGGTTCGGTCGGCTGGGATTTGTGCGAACGGCTGCATCGCGCGGGCGCGGAACTGATCGTGTCGGATATCGATGCAGGCAAGACCGGGCGCGCGCAGCAGATGTTTGGCGCGCAGATCGCTGATGCGGCGCGGATTGCATCCGTCAACGCTGATGTGTTTGCGCCTTGCGCGCTGGGTGGGTCGATTACCGAGGCTGTAGCGGCTGGTTGTCAGTTTAAGGTTATTGCTGGTGGCGCTAATAATCAGCTGATGTCGCTGGCTGAGGGCGATGTGCTGCATCAGCGTGGGATTTTTTATGCGCCGGATTTTCTCGTCAATGCAGGTGGGATTATTAGCTGTGTGCGGGAGTATCTCGGCTCCGCCGATAAGCAGGCGGTGCTGGATGAGGTTGCAATGATCGCGCCGCGGGTTTTTGAGCTTGCTGAGAGGGTTAAGGTAACTGGCGTTGCGGCGGCTCGTGCTGCTGTGGTTTGGGCTCGGGAGATGATGGAGAGGTGAGGTTTGGTTGTTGTCGGCGACGCTGTTTGGGTTTGCTTTTGGGTTTGCCTGTAACTGGCGTCGCTTTTGGATTTTTGTCTTTGCGCTGGCATCCGCGATTTGTTAGCGTGCTTCAGGCGTCGCCCCTGTGCGGGGCGGCACCTACTTTTCTTTGCCGCCGCAAAGAAAAGTAGGCAAAAGAAAGCGGCTAACACCGCCAGTTCTAGTGTTTGCCTGAGGGCCCCCAAAGGGTCTTACGCTTCACACGGCAATCACGTGACCCATGTTCGTTGCCAACGCTCTTGCGGTGCGCCTCACCCGCTTCACGCACCCGCGTTGCGGCACGTCATGCCAGATATTCCTCCGCCGCCCAGGTGGCAAACTGTGTGTAGGCCGTAGCGCCGCACACGCCTCACTCCGAACCGATAGCGCAGGCGTTCCACCCTGTAAGAGCGCCAGGCTATACGCCGCGACAACCTACACACAGTTTGCCACCAGGGCGGCATATACCATTCGCTGCCGCTAGCCGTTGTGCAGGTGTTTGAAGTGGGTGAGGCGCTTATTCGAAGCGTTGGCGACGAACGCGAACAGAAAGGTTGCCGTCTGAAGCGTAAGACCCTTTGGGGGCCCTCAGGCAGGAACAAGAGTTGGCGGTGTGAGCCGCTTTCTTTTGCCTACTTTTCTTTGCGGCGGCAAAGAAAAGTAGGTGCCGCCCCGCACAGGGGCGACGCGTGAAGCAAGCTAACAAAACGCGGATGCCAGCGAAAACCCAAGCAAACCAAACCAAACCACCCGCACCCCGAAGCCTCAACCGCGAATGCCAGCGCAAAGGCCAAAAAACACCAATCGGCATCGCCCGCGCCCCGAAGGCCCAACCCAAACCCCGAGGGTTTTTCCCCATACCACCCGCCGCAGGCAAATTTGTATGATGACCCTATGACATGGCAAAGCCACTGATATGTTCGAAAAAATCCCGAGCCGGGCGCTAAGCGACACAGTCGCTCAACAGCTGCTGGCGCAAATCGACAAAGGCACCTTCGCCCGCGGCGGCAAGCTGCCCACAGAAGCCGTGCTATCGCAAGAATTCGGCGTAAGCCGCACAGTCATCCGAGAAGCGATCTCGCGCCTGAAGAACGAAGGCGTGGTCGAGCCCCGCCAGGGCAGCGGCGTCTATGTGTCAGCCCACGGCGCGATCCGTCCACTGCGAATCGACTACGCAGAAGCCATGGAAGGCGGCTCAGTGCTGCACATCCTCGCAGTGCGCCGCGCAATAGAAGCCGAAGTCGCAGCAGAAGCCGCCATGCGCCGCACGGACGCCGACATGCTGGCAATCGACGCCGTACTCAAAAAAATCGACGAAGCCGTCTCCGAGGGCCGCGACGGTGTCGCTGAAGACGTCGCGTTTCATCGCACGATCGCTGCCGTGACGGGCAACCCGTATTTCCTGAAGACCCTCACGTTCCTCAACCAGTACCTCGAAGCAGGCACCGTCATCACGCGCCGCAACGAAGCGCTGCGCGAGGACTTCTCGCGTCAGGTGCGCGACGAGCACGCGGCAATTGTCGCCGCGATCCGCGCAGGCGATCCATTGGCCGCCCGCAACGCCGCGCAAACGCACATGTACAACGCCGCTCGCCGCCTGGCCGAGGCCGGTATCTGCTGATCCACACACGTCTGCTCGCGACACGCGCGAGCCGTCGTCCCAAGCATTGTTCGTAGAGGAATGGTATGTCCAGAAATGTCGGAGTGATCGGTCTTGGCGCGATGGGAATGGGCGTCGCGCGCTCGCTGCTGCGCGGCGGCTTCAACGTGCATGCGTGCGACGTGCGCCGCGATGTGCTCGACCAGTTCGTCGCCGATGGCGGCAAGGCTTGCGCAAGTCCCGCTGAACTCGGCGCGCAATGCGACGTCGTCGTCACGTTCGTCGTCAACGCGGCGCAAACCGAAACCGTGCTATTCGGCGAGCAGGGCGCCATTCGGGCGATGAAACCCGGCGGCGTCGTGATCGGCTGCGCAACCGTGGCGCCCGACTTCGCCATCGACCTCGGCCGCCGCATCGAAGCGGCCGGTTTGCAGATGCTCGACGCACCCGTGTCGGGCGGCGCCGCGCGCGCGGCATCGGGTGAAATGACGATGATGACGTCCGGCCCCGCCGCCGCCTACGCCGCATGTGACGACGTGCTCGCAGCGATGGCGGGCAAGGTCTACCGCCTCGGCGATCAGCATGGCGCGGGTTCGAAAGTGAAGATCATCAACCAGCTGCTCGCGGGCGTACACATCGCCGCCGCCGCCGAGGCGATGGCGCTCGGCCTGCGCGAAGGCGTGGACGCCGACGCGCTCTACGACGTGATCACGCACAGCGCCGGCAACTCGTGGATGTTCGAGAACCGCGTGCCGCACATTCTCAACGGCGACTACACGCCGCTGTCGGCCGTCGATATCTTCGTCAAGGACCTCGGCCTCGTGCTCGATACCGCGCGCCGCTCGAAGTTTCCGCTGCCGTTGTCGGCGGCGGCGCATCAGATGTTCATGATGGCGTCGACGGCAGGGCATGGCGGCGAAGACGATTCTGCCGTCATCAAGATTTTCCCCGGCATCGACGTGCCGCCGAAGCGCTAAGCGGAGCCGAACGAGATGACCACCTCTACCCGCAAGCCCCTGCTCGGTTGCATCGCCGACGACTTCACGGGCGCAACCGATCTCGCGAACATGCTGGTGCGCGGCGGCATGCGCACCGTCCAGACCATCGGCGTGCCCGCTGCCGATACCCGCATCGAAGCGGACGCGCTGGTCGTCGCGCTGAAGTCGCGCACCATCGACGCCGCGGATGCCGTCACGCAATCGCTCGACGCGCTGGACTGGTTGAGCGCGCAAGGCTGCCGCCAGTTCTTCTTCAAGTACTGCTCGACCTTCGATTCGACCGATAAAGGCAACATCGGCCCCGTCGCCGATGCGCTGCTTGATGCGCTGTCGGCGATCGACGGCGGCACGCCGTTCACGATCGCGTGCCCGGCGTTTCCCGAGAATGGCCGCACGATCTATCGCGGGCACCTGTTCGTCGGCGACGCGCTGCTCAACGAATCGGGCATGGAACATCACCCGCTCACACCGATGACGGACGCGAACCTCGTGCGCGTGCTGCAGCGGCAAACGCGCTCGAAAGTCGGCCTCGTGCGCTATGACGCCGTGGCGCAAGGCGCGCAAGCCGTGCGCGCATCGATCGATGCGCTGCGCCACGACGGCGTGCGTATGGCGATCGCCGATGCAGTGTCGGACGCCGATCTCTACACGCTCGGCGAAGCCTGCGCGGACCTGCCCCTGATCACGGGCGGCTCGGGCGTCGCGCTCGGCTTGCCGGGCAATTTCCGCCGCGCCGGTCTGCTCGACGATGCCGCCGATGCCGGTGAACTGCCACGCGTCGAAGGCGCGTCGGCGGTGCTGGCGGGCAGCGCATCGAAAGCGACCAATGCGCAGGTTGCCGCGTGGCGCGAAACGCGCCCAGCGTTCCGCATCGATCCGTTGGCGGCCGCGCGCGGCGAGCCCGTCGTCGATCAGGCGCTCGCCTTCGCGCGCGAGCATTTGAACGCGGCGCAGCCTCAACCCGTGCTGATCTACGCAACGGCGTCGCCGGATGAAGTGAAGGCCACGCAGCGCGAACTCGGCGTCGCGCAAGCCGGAGAACTGGTCGAACGCACGCTGGCTGCAATCGCGCGCGGGCTGCACGATCTCGGCGTGCGCAAGTTCGTCGTCGCGGGCGGCGAGACATCGGGCGCCGTGGTGCAGGCGCTCGACGTCGAAATGCTGCGCATCGGCAAGCAGATCGATCCCGGCGTGCCCGCGACCGCGACCATCGGCGCTGAGCCGCTCGCTCTTGCGCTCAAGTCGGGCAACTTCGGCGCCGTCGATTTCTTCGCGAAGGCGCTGCGTCAACTCGACGGAGGCGCGCAATGACGCTCGCCATCCACACAGGCAGCGAAGCAAAAGTCCGCGAAGAAATCTGCGTGACGGGCGCGAGCCTGTATGAGCGCGGCTACACCGTCGGCAGCGCGGGCAACATCAGCGCGCGCCTCGACGACGGCTGGCTGATCACGCCGACAGACGTGTGTCTCGGCCGTCTCGACCCTGCGCAGATCGCGAAGGTTGATCTTGAAGGCAACGCCGTTTCAGGCGGCAAGCCGTCGAAAACGCTCGCACTGCATCGCGGCGTCTACGAGCGCAACCGCGAGGCGCGCGGCATCGTACACACGCATTCGACGCATCTCGTCGCGCTGACGCTCGCGGGTGTCTGGAGCGACGCCGACGTGTTGCCGCCCATCACGCCGTACTACGTGATGAAGGTCGGCCACATTCCGCTGATCCGCTACCGGCGTCCCGGCGATCCGCAAGTCGCGCAGCAGATCGCGGCGCTCGCTGAAAGTGTGCGCGGCGTGTTGCTCGAACGGCTCGGGCCTGTCGTGTGGGAGCGGTCGGTATCGCAGGCTTCGTACGTGCTCGAAGAGCTGGAAGAGACGGCGCGCCTGTGGCTGATGACGAACCCGCGTCCCGCGCCGCTCGACGAAACAGCGCTTGAAGAATTGCGCACGGTATTCGGCGCGCGCTGGTGATACGCCCGGAAGCATAGAAGCTCAACGGTCCGCGCACGCCGCGGGCCATCCGCATGACCAACCAGGCAAAAAGCCGGAGGACCGACCGCCATGAAGCGGGCGGGCTAATAACCGGCGCCATTCGAAGGAGACAGTGCATGACAAGCTATCAGGCGGCATCCGCACGCCCCGCATCAACTGCCGACGCAGCCGGGCAACCCGGCGCGGCTGAAGTCGAACGCACCTACGGCAAGGTGTTCTGGCGCATCGTGCCGTTCCTGATGCTGTGCTACGTGGTCGCGTATCTGGACCGCGTCAACGTCGGCTTTGCGAAGCTGCAGATGTCGCAGGACCTAGCGTTCAGCGAAACCGTGTTCGGCTTGGGCGCGGGTGTGTTCTTCGTCGGCTACTTCCTGTTCGAATTGCCTAGCAACATCCTGATGCACAAGCTGGGCGCGCGGATCTGGATTGCGCGCATCATGATCACCTGGGGCGTGATGTCCGCGCTCTTCGTATTCGTGAAGACACCGGCGCAGTTCTACGCGCTGCGCTTTCTGCTCGGTCTTGCCGAAGCCGGTTTCTATCCCGGCGTGATCCTGTATTTGACCTACTGGTTCCCGTCGCATCGTCGCGCGAAGATCATCGCGGTGTTCATGTCGGCGATTCCCGTGTCGGGCATTTTCGGCAATCCGCTGTCGGGCTGGATCATGCAAAGCTTCGATTCGCATCATGGCTTCGCGGGCTGGCAATGGATGTTCGTGATTGAAGCGGTGCCCGCCATCGCAATCGGCATCGCGACGATTCTGTATCTCGACAACGGCATCGCCAGCGCGAAATGGCTGACGCCGCGCGAGAAAAAACTGCTCGCCGATGAAATCGCCGCGCAGCCGCAAGAAAAAACGAAGTCGCATTCGGTCGGCGCCGTGTTTCGCGATCCGCGCACGTGGTGGATGTCGCTGATTTACTTCGCGTTCGTCACGGGTCAATATGGGTTGACGTTCTGGATGCCGACGCTCGTCAAGTCGACGGGCGTAACGGGCGCGTTCCAGATCGGCCTGTTGAGCGCGATTCCGTTTCTGGTCGCGATCGTCGTGATGAACGTGATGGGCCACAGCGCGGACAAGCGTCGCGAGCGCCGCTGGCATCTGATCGGTCCGGCGCTTGCGGGTGCGGTCGGCTTTACGGTTGCGGCTTCGTTTGCTGACAACACGGTCGTATCGATCGCGTCCCTCTCGATCGCGGCAGCGGGCGTGCTGACCTGTGCGCCGCTCTTCTGGTCGCTGCCGACGGCGTTCATGTCGGGCGCGACGGCGGCGGCGGGCATTGCGATCATCAATTCGATCGGCAATCTGGCGGGCTTCGCGAGCCCGTACATGATCGGCTATCTTAAGGACCTCACGCACAGCACGCAGTCCGGCATGTACGTGCTCGCCACGATGCTCGTGATCGGCGCGCTAGCCACCTGGCTGACGCCCGCGCGGCTCGTGAACCGCTGAACGCGCTTTAAAAGGAGTTGCTTCGATGCCTCGCTTCGCCGCCAACCTGACGATGATGTACAACGAACACGCGTTTCTCGATCGCTTCGCCGCTGCGGCGCGCGATGGTTTCGAGGCCGTGGAGTTTCTGTTCCCGTATGACTTTCCGGCCGCCGATCTGAAGGCGCGTCTGACCGAAAACGGTCTCACCCAGGCGCTCTTCAACGCGCCGCCCGGCGACTGGGCGGCGGGCGAGCGCGGCATCGCGTCGTTGCCGGGCCGCGAGGACGAGTTTCGCCGCAGCGTCGATACGGCGCTCGAGTACGTGCGCGTGCTCGGCAATGACAAACTGCACGTGATGGCGGGCTTGATCAAGCCGGAGCAATCGCGCGCGGCGCATCGCGAGGTGTATCTGAACAACCTCGCGTATGCGGCGAAGACCGCGCAGGCTGACGGCATCACCGTCGTCATCGAGCCGATCAACACGCGCGATATCCCCGGCTTCTTTCTGAACCGCCAGGACGATGCGCAGGCGATCTGCGCGGAAGTCGGCGCGGCGAACCTGAAAGTGCAGTTCGATCTTTACCACTGCCAGATCGTCGAGGGCGATCTCGCGGTGAAGCTCAAGCGCGACATCAAGGGCATCGGCCATATCCAGGTTGCGGGCGTGCCCGAGCGGCACGAGCCGGATATCGGCGAAGTGAACTATCCGTATCTGTTTTCATTGATCGACGAACTGGGTTACGACGGCTGGATCGGTTGCGAATACCGGCCGCGCGCGGGCACGTCCGATGGACTTGGATGGATCAGGCCGTACGTGAAGGCACGCAGCTAAGGTGGTACCTGAGCGCGTTCGACAGACACACTGAGGATTAACAGAAACATGAAAGTACTGATCACGGGCGGCGCGGGATTTCTCGGCCAGCGTCTTGCACGCGAGCTTCTCGCGCGCGGTGAACTGAAGGGCGCAGACGGACAGCGTCAGCCGATCACCGAACTGGTGTTGCTCGACGTCGTCGCGGCGCAGGGTCCGAAAGACGAACGGGTGCGCGTCGAAGTCGGCGATATTGCCGAGCGCAGCGTGCTCGAACGTCTGATCGACGACAAGACGGCGGCGATCTTCCATCTTGCGGCGATCGTCAGCGGCCAGGCGGAAGCCGATTTCGAACTTGGCATGCGCATCAATCTGGACGCGTCGCGGCTGCTGCTCGACGTGTGCCGCGCGCGCGGGCATCGGCCGCGCGTGCTGTTCACGAGTTCGGTCGCCGTCTACGGTGGCGACTTGCCCGATGTCGTGCTCGATGAAACCGCGCTCAATCCGCAGTCGTCGTATGGCGCGCAGAAGGCGGGCGCCGAACTGCTGCTCAACGACTATGCACGGCGCGGTTTCGTCGATGGCCGTGTGTTGCGCCTGCCGACCATCAGCGTGCGGCCGGGCAAGCCGAATGCGGCGGCGTCGTCGTTTGCGAGCGGCATCATTCGCGAGCCGCTCACCGGCGAACCGGCCGTGTGCCCGGTGAGCGGGTCGACGCGCTTGTGGCTGCTGTCGCCGCGCAAGGCGATCGAGTGTCTTATCGCAGGAAGCGAGATCGACAGCGCGGCGCTGGGCAATCGCCGCACCGTGAACCTGCCGGGCGTGTCGGTGACGGTCGACGAAATGGTCGCCGCGCTGCGCGAGGTGGCAGGCGATGCCGTCGCGGCGCGCATCGAATGGAAGGCGGATGAGCGTGTCGAGAAGATCGTCGGCAGCTGGCCTGCGCGATGGGATGTGTCGCGCGCGACGCAGCTTGGGCTGCACGGCGACGCGTCGTTCAAGGATATCGTCCGCGCTTTCATCGACGACGAACTCGGCGGGAAGATTCCGCAGTAGTGACTTCTACGGGAGCGTGCGGTTGCTCCCGTTACCTGCGCGCATCCGCTTCTATAATCGGACGATCCACTCACACCGAGGGAATCTGATGCGGCGCAGCGCGATTCTCCTGATGGTCCTTCTGACCGCATGCAGCGCGACTGTCAAGCCGACGCTCACGAACGGCCGCGACGGCGCGGTGATTGCGTGCGACGGCCTGCTCTATAGCTGGAAGATCTGCGACAAGGCGGCAAGGAAAACATGTCCGGGCGGCTATGATGTGGTGGATCGCCAGGAAAGCAGAAACCGCACCGACTACGGCAGCTATCCGACGCGCAAGCTTGTAGTGAGTTGCAAACAGTATTAGCGCGGGTCACGCATTGCGCTATTCGAAACCGTGGCAGACACGCGAGACTCCGCGCGCGGCGCGGCCTGTTTCTTCTTCTCTGCGAGCGGCTTCTTCGATCTGAAGCGGTCGCGATAGTCGGCCGGGTTGATCTGCAGCCGGCGATGGAAGGTCCTGCGAAATCCGTCGGTGTCTTCGAAGCCGCAGCGCTGCGCGATGTCACGCAGCGACAGATCGGTGGCTTCGAGAAAGCGCCTCGCCGCATCGATGCGCGCGTTGGCGAGAAACGTCATCGGCGTGATGCCGCATTCCTTTGCGAAGAGGCGCGACAGGTTGCGCGCGCTCATGTGTACGCGTTCGGCGAGCGACGCCACCGTATGGTCGACATGCAGGTTGTCGAGCATGAACTGCTGCAGCGCGACCATCTGCGAACCCGGCGACGCCTGCGTCTCCAGCAGCGGGCTGAATTGCGACTGCCCGCCCGCGCGCCGCAGATAGACGATCAGATACTTCGCGACATCGAGCGCCATCTGGCGGCCGAAGTCGTCTTCGATCATGGCGAGCGACAGGTCGATCCCTGCCGTGACGCCCGCCGTCGTGTAGATGTTGCCGTCCTGCACGAAGATGTGATCCGGTTCGATCTTCGCCTTCGGAAACGTTGCGGCGAGGCGCGGCACGTCCATCCAGTGCGTCGTCACTACCTTGTTGTCGAGCAGGCCTGCCGCGCCGAGCGCAAACAGCCCGTTGCAGATCGCCGATACGCGGCGGCATTGCCTGTGTTGCGTCCTGAGCCAGCCGCTCAGCGCCGGGTCGTCGAACGCGTCGAAGATGCCGAGGCCGCCGGGCACGATGATCGTGTCGAACTCGGGGCACACGTCGAAGATCGTGCGGTCGGGCATCGTGCTCAAGCCGCTCGACGATTGCACGGCCCCGCGCGTCGTGCCGACCGTCAGCATTTCGTATTCGCACTCGCCCTTGCTCAGTATCTTCACTTCGGCGAACGCGTCCCTCGGCCCGGCGATATCGAGCAACTGGAAACCGGGGAAGACAAGCATGCCGACCTTGATGCGTTTCATCGCGAGTGTCCGGATACGCTGGAAGACGGGCGCCCGCGTGGGTGGGCGCCTCGAACGGTTAGTCTATACGGCAATGCCTGACGCGTCCGGGCGGTCAAAAAGCTTGCGTCGCAGCGCTGGCGCCGCGCGCATCGCCGCGCATGCGCGAGTCGGCGAATCCGATGCGCTCCGCCAGCACGCCGAACAGCGCGCCGAGCGTCGTCCAGATCACGGCCTGCATGCCGATCGCGGCGATGCGGAACTTCCATAGCAGCGTGGCAGGGAAAGCGGCCGGGACTTCGTCGATGGCAGGCAATGCCGCGAGCACCACGGCCAGCATCACGACGAACGCGAGCAGCCCCGCCAGCGCGCCGTTCCATGCGCCGAAGCGACGCGCGGCGACGCTGCGCACGTTGAGCGACAGCACCATGATCGCGACCGAGATCGCGATCGTCAGGAAAAACAAGCCCGTGCGATAGCCGATCGTATCCGGATCGCCGACGGACGGCGGGTTAGCGGGATACTTGAGATTCGGCACGACGACTAGCGCGACGAACGCACCAAGCGCGAGCCACGCGGCAAGCGGCCGTGCGCCGAGCTTGCCGACGCGTCCCCACGCCCACGCAAAGGTCAGCGCGAAGAGCCCGCCAAACGCCGCGCCGTATGCGACGACACCCGTCAACAAACCGGGGCCGGCTTGCGTGTCGCGGCTCACCAGTTCGGGTTCGTGCGCGTCGCCTTCCATCGCGTGCGCGTGTTCCTCGAAGGCGATCGCGCGATCGACCTGCGGCTCGCCCGCCACGCGCGCGAATCCAAACGCGATCAACCCCGCGACGACACCCGCGAGCATGCCGCGCATCAACAGCTTGCCGACCATGATCGTCTCCTTGTCAGTGGCAGGGGAAACCGAGCAGATGACGCCCGTCATGGACGAACTCGTGCACATACATACCCGGCACGATCGACGTCGCGCCTTCCTCTGCGCCGACGAAGTACAGCACCAGCAACATCAGCAGGCCGCCGAAGACGATCCACGGCATCAACTCGCGAAGCGGAATGGGCGCGAGCGCGTCTACTGGTTGGAGAACAGCATCGTTCATGAAAAACCTCTTGAGTGTGAGTGAATGATCAGGATGTCTGGCTTACGATTGAACCGCCACGCGCCGCGCCGTGATGACCCGCTGGAGTTCGTCGCGCGACAGAACGCCGCTCGCTTCGACCACGTTCAACAGCGCTTCGAGAAAGCGTTCGTAGTAGTCCCAGCGCGGCTGGTTCTCGCAGTCGATCGTTTCCCACTTCGCGATCGACGCAATCAGGCTCTGTCGAAAGTCTTCCCATTCGAAGCAGCCCGCCTTCGACAGCGACAGCGCGAGACCGAACACGTCGCGCTCCCAGCGGTTGGTGAAAAACAGCTTGCCGTCCAGACGCGGCGGCGAGTCCGGTGTGCCGAGCATCGATGCCGCGGCGTATTCCTCGAAGCGCGTGAACATGGCGATGTCCTCAAGCCGTGGGCGCAGCGACGAGCGCGACACCCATCATCGATTCCGGTGTGACGAGTGCGGCGAGTTCTTCCTCGTTCAGATGCTCCGTGTTCGCGGGACGCTCCGGCACGACGAACCAGCGGATTTGCGCGCTGCTGTCCCACACCTTCACTTCCTTCGCCGCGGGCACGGTCACGCCGAATTCCTGCAGCACCGCGCGCGGCTCGCGCACGCCGCGCGCGCGAAACACCGGGTCCTTGTACCAGTACGGCGGCAGGCCGAGCACGGGCCACGGATAACACGAGCACAACGTGCAGATGATCAGGTTGTGTACGTTGGCGTCGTTGGCGACGGCGGCCATGTGCTCGCCTTCCGCGCCCGCCATGCCGAGCGGCAGCGAAAGCTCGGCAATCGCTTTGGGCGTGTCGTCGATCAGGCGCTGCTTGTACTCTGGATCAACCCACGCGTGCGCGACGATCTTCGCGCCGTTGAACGGACCGGCCATCGTCTCGAAGTGCGCGAGCACGGCATCGACGGAATCGCTGCCGATCACGCCTTTCTCGATCAGCAGCGCTTCGAGTGCGCGGACCTTGGCGGCACTCGACGCTTCGCGGTCTTCGGGATATTCGAACATTGGGGTCATGCTGGTCTCGCTGTCGGTTTAGTTGGCCGGCTGCACGTAGGCTTCGTACAGGTCGGCGTAGAGAGTCGTGTTGGCTTCGCTCTTGCCTTCGCCCCAGATGTCGGCGGTATCGAATGCAATCCGGTAGACGGGCATCGGCTCGCCGATGCCGTCAACACCTGTCGATACGAAGTACGAAAACGCGCCCGGATAGACGAGATCGACGGTGCCCGTCTTGTTGCGCAGATAGCCGGGCAGACGCGTGTGATCGACGGCGTCGGGGTCGGCGATACGCACTGTGTCGCCTTTTGCAAAGCGTGCTGCGCGTTCAAGTGCGTGATATCCCGAATCGCCGTTTTGCAGATACGCATCGACTTGCGCGGCGAGAGGCGTGTCCGGCTTGTCAGGCAAGGTGGCATCCGGGCTCGCCCGATAGTGCGCCGTCTTCTCCGCGAGTTCCTCCGCCGTGATGTAACCCTGATCGACGAAGAACTGCGAAATGCCGCCTAGCCACTTCTCGTAATAGCGGTACTTGAAGTAATCGAATGGCTGCATGTCTTCGGCGCCCGTGCGCAGCGATGCCCAGGTCCAGTCGTTCTTGAACGTGGTCGGCAGTTGATCGATCGGGTAAGGATGCAGCGCGTTCGCCAGATGCGCGCTCTCGGCCATCATCACGGTATGAATGCCGAAGATGCGCTTTTCCCACGGCTCGACGAAAACACGCGTCTCGGTGCTGACGGGGCCGAGGTTTTCGATGCCGCCAAGGTGATGCTGTAATTTCACGGTTCGCTCCGCAGAGTGGTGAAGAGAGACTTAGCCAAGCCGATGCTCGCGCCTGAATGCGAGCGCTTCGCCCACGACTTCCGACACGAAGCCGAACGCCGCGCCCGTCACGAGCGCGGCAGCGGCGACGAGCGCGGGGTTGCCGATGCCTGCCGTCGTGATCACCTTGCCGGTGGCGACGGTGGTGCCGACTGTCGATGCGAAGCCCCACACGATCGCGGGCAACACGTCGAGCAGCTTGAGCTTCGACGCCTGCACCATCGCCGCGCTGCCGATGCCGACCAGCACGGCGACCGCGAATGCGCTGCCGCTCGTCGTCGCAATGCACAGCAACGTCAGCGAGGCGATCACGAGCCCCGTCAGATTCGACGCGACGCTCTTGACGAAGCCTGCGCGTCCGCCGCCCAGCACGAAGAACGATGCCCAGGCGATGAACGTCACCCAGACGGGAACGGGAAGCAGGGTTCCCGTGAGCCATGTGTCGGCGACAGCAAGAACGCCGATGCTCAATGTGTACGCCTCAGGCTTTTTCATTTGCGTGCTCCTTCAAGGAAGTTGAGTGAAAGGGTTAGTGCATGCAACTCAAAAGACCGTCGCGCATCCGCTCGGCGTCGATATTTCTGCCGATCATCACGAAGCGGTTCTCGCGGTGTTCATCGCGCGACCACGCCTTGCCGAACTTCGCGTCGAGCAGCATGTGAACGCTGTGGAAATGCAGCCGCCGCGCTTCGTCGTGCAGGTTGAGCACGCCTTTCATGCGCAGCAGTTGCTGGCCGTCCGTCTGCACGAGCTGATTGATCCAACGGTTGAAGCGCGTTGCGTCGAGCGCGCCTGGCACGACGAACGCACACGATGCGATCGTGTCGTCGTGCTCGTGGTCATGGCCGGCTTCGTCGAGCAGATCGGGTTCGACGGCGAGCAGGTTGTCGAGCGAAAAGCTGCGCACGCCGAGAAGTGAATCGACGGCGACGGCCGAGTGATTCGCGAAGTCGACCTGCGCGGTCGGATTGAGCTGACGGATGCGTTCGACCAGCGCATCGACTGCTTGCGGCGAGGCGATGTCGGTCTTGTTGACGATGATCCGGTCGGCGAACACGACCTGTTCTCTCGCGATGTCGTCGTCGAGTTGCGCATCGGCATGCAGCGCGTCGATGACGGCGACCACCGATTCGAGTTCGACGCGCTCGCGCACGTCGGGATCGGCGAGAAAGGTCTGCAATACGGGCGCAGGATCGGCAAGGCCCGAGGTCTCGACGATCAGCCGCTCCAGCCGGTCACCGAAACGCGCGAGCAGATCGCGCACGCTCGCGACGAGATCCGTGCGAACCGTGCAGCACACGCAACCGTTGTTGATTTCGACGACGGCTTCTTCGTCGGCGACAATCAACTGGCCGTCGATGCCCACTTCGCCGAACTCGTTCACGACGATGCCGATCTGCATCGGTCGCGTCGCGTCGAGGATGTGATTGACGAGTGTCGTCTTACCGGCGCCGAGAAAGCCGGTCACTACTGTCGTAGGGATTTTCTTGAGTCGCATCGCGGTCGTCCTTGGCGCTTGCCTTGCGGCGGTGCGCAGGTTGGGAACGCACGATTCTTAGCGACTTCCAGGCCGAATTATCGCGGCTGTCTTCGGGGCGACCATAGTTGGCAGGAATATGCGGCCCGGCTTACCGGATTTGCCGGAACGGTGCTGGGCGGACAGAAAGCCGGTGGGAGAGGAGATGGGCGGCGCTATCGACAATGGGGCGCGCGTGATCGCAAACGGTGCGGGAGATGCATCGAAGCGTGCGGCAGAGCAGCGAGGTGCAGGCGAAGGTGGTTGTTCGACTGCGCCCTAAGAGATTGACCACTTACAGACCACTGGCCCTTCGTGGTCGGCGGCGATGATGCTATGCGAAGTCCGCATACCTGCATGCATGACTAGCATCAACTTTTTTTTGGCCATCCCTACCATCCGTTCTTACGCTGGAGCGGTGTTTGGCCAACATCGCTCCAGGCCTTTCCCAGCGTACTGCGGACGGATCGCAACCCTGTTTTCACGACCCAGTGGTGCATACACCCAATGGAAGGCACAGCTCATCGGTCGGCGACCGTAACGCGCTTCGCCCGATCGTAGCCAGGCCGATGAATCCGGTTTAGTACCGTCACGGTTTCTTACTCATTCACATACGATCATGAACACACTATCCCGACTCGCTTTTGCGCCAGGCCGTACCGTGAGCGCGCTGCTGATCGCGGCATGCATTGCGCTCCCCGTCTGCTCGACATTTGCGGTAGCCGCTGAATCCAATGCGGATCAGTCCACCACCGTCGATGGCCAGAACAAAAAGCTGCCACGCATCGTGGTGCTTGCGACGGGTGGGACGATATCTGGAACGGCAGACGCACGTTCAGCCATTGGTTACAACTCCGGCGAGAGAACCGGCCAGCAGTTGCTCAAGGATGTTCCGGGAATCGGCAAGTTCGCAACGATCACCGCCGAACAGGTTTCGAATGTCGGTTCGCAAGACATGAACGACGGGATCTGGTTTCAACTGGCCAAGCGCATCAATGAGATCTTTGATCGCGGCGAGGCGGATGGTGTCGTGATAACGCATGGTACGGATACGATGGAAGAGACCGCCTTCTTCCTGAAGAACGTCTTGCATTCTCGCAAGCCGGTGGTTCTCGTCGGGTCCATGCGACCGGGTGGTGTTGTCGGCGCCGATGGTCCGAATAACCTTCTCGAAGCCGTTGAGGTTGCGGCGAGTCCTCAGTCGCAGGGGCGCGGTGTGATGGTGGTCATGAACGATACGATCCACGACCCGCGCTGGATCACCAAAACGAACACAACCTCCGTTCAGACATTCCTGTCGCCGAATGCAGGCCCAATAGGATTTGTCGATCCGGCGTCGATCCGGTTCGTCACGCCTCTAACGGACTCCCGTCAGTCGCCTTATACGCTGCCCGCCGCCGGACCGTTGCCCCGCGTCGAGATTGTCTACGCGCACAGCAATATGGATGCGTCGCAGATCGACCATGCCGTCGCTGACAATGCGAAAGGGATTGTGATCGCTGGCGTTGGCGACGGTGACGTATCGAAGGCGGCGTTGGCTGCCATGGAGCGGGCCGCGAAGATGGGGATCGTCGTGGTTCGCGCTTCCCGGGTTGGTACGGGTTTTGTGAACCGGAATGTGGAAGTTGACGATGACAAGAGCGGCTTTGTCGCCTCTCTTGATCTCAATCCACAAAAGGCCCGTGTGCTGACGCAATTGCTGATCGCAAACGGCATCACGACACCCGCTAAAGTGCAGCAGGCATTTTCTGCAACGTACTGACTTCGGCAGACCGGTGTGAAAATGCCGCCAGATGTTCTGGCGAAGCAGATATCTCGCGCCAAGGCAGGATGGCGTCTGTGGCTCACACGTGCAGGCGCCATCCGCAACCGGTCATGTGGAGGCTTCGTTATGAAGCGAGCGGGCCGGCCTGGATCGCACAGGAACGCAAACGGGCGAGAGGTAGAATGCCCGTGTCCCACAAGGCTACCCACTCGCTATGGAAATCAAGTGGATCGAGGACTTCATCGCCCTCGCTCAGTACCAGAGCTTCTCACGTGCAGCAGAATTCCGGAACGTGACCCAATCCGGATTCAGCAGGCGCATTCAGTCTCTCGAGCAATGGGTTGGTGCGGAACTGATCGACCGCAGCAGCTTCCCTCCCGTCCTGACACCTGCAGGGCAACTATTCCGCGAAGTCGCCGATGACGTCCTGAACAAGCTCTTCGATACCCGCGCCATCATACGTACCGAGCAACGCATCGCCGGCAAGAGCCTGCAGATTGCGGCCGGGCACACGATCGCGCTGAGTTTCCTGCCTTCGTGGCTCAAGCATCTCTCGACTCACTTCGGAGAAGTGCGCGCACGTGTGGTGCCCACCAATGTGCATGACTCGATCCTGATGCTAGTGAACGGCAATTGCGAGTTGATGTTCGCGTACCACCACCCTGAACTTCCGCTGCATCTCGATCCTGTGAAGTATGAGCACGTCACAGTCGGTATCGACACGCTGATGCCTGCCAGCAGGCCGAACCCGCGTCTGGCTCCGTTGTTTCGCCTGCCGGGAACGACGAAGCAGCCCTTGCCACACATTTCGTACACGGAAACGAGCTACTTCGGGCGTTGTCTTGCCCTGCTGCTCAGCCGGGCTTCCGATACCCCGGCATTGCGGCTGCACTATGAATCGGACATGGCCGAAGTGCTCAAGAAGCTCGTGATGGAAGGCGAAGGCATCGCGTGGCTTCCGAAGAGCGCCATCGCTGCCGAACTCGACCAGGGCGAACTGGTTCCCGCCGGGCCGTCTGCGTGGAATCTGGAAATCGAGCTTCGCGTCTATCGCGACGCATCCAACCGCAATGAGTTTCTGGATACGCTCTGGCAGCATCTTCGTGCCGTTTCGCCCGTAACGGGCTAGGGTTTTCCCGCCTTATGCGAATTTCGCATGCCCGCATGCAGCACTTGCATTCACGTCTTTTTGACCATCTCTACCATCCGTTCTGATTCTGGCTCGACGTGTGGCCGACGTCGCTCCAGACCTCTTCCAGCGCATTGCAATCACCTTGCGATTGCATTGCGCCACTCAAGGACGGATGGACATGAAAAATCGCCTTACACTGAATATTGCCGCCGGGATGGTGCTCGGGGTCGTTGCCGGCTATGTGTGTCACACGAGCTTGTCCGACCCGGCGACGGTCAAGGCCGTGGCCGGTTATTTCTCGATCGTCACGGACATCTTTCTGCGGCTCATCAAGATGATCATCGCGCCGCTGGTCTTCGCTACGCTCGTGTCCGGGCTGGCCGGGATGGACAGCGGGCAGGATGTAGGCCGGATCGGCCTGCGCTCCGTCGGCTGGTTCATCTGTGCATCCTTGCTGTCGCTGAGTCTGGGTCTCGTGCTCGCCAATCTGCTGCAGCCGGGCGCCGGCCTGCATCTGGTCGAGAATGCCGGTGAGGTGAGTACCGGGCTCAATACGTCGGCATTGAACGTCAAGGACGTCATCACGCACGCGTTTCCGACCAGCCTGATGGATGCGATGGCGCGCAACGACATCCTGCAGATTCTGGTCTTCTCGGTCTTGCTTGGACTTGCGCTCAGTGCGTTGAAGAAAGACGAACGCGTGATGGTCGTCATCAAGGCCATCGACGGGATGGTGCCCGTCATGCTGCGCCTGACCAACTATGTGATGCGCGCCGCGCCCTTGGGCGTGTTCGGGGCCATCGCTTCGGCGGTGACGCTGCGGGGCGTCGACGTGCTCTACACCTACGGCAAGCTGATTGGCTCGTTCTATCTGGGGTTGGCGCTGTTGTGGTTGATTCTGACGGGCGTTGGCTACGCGTTCCTCGGCCGTCGCGTCGGTACCTTGCTCAAGGCTGTGCGCGAGCCGGCGATGATCGCCTTCTCGACGGCCAGCAGTGAGGCAGCCTATCCCCGTCTGACGGAGCAACTGGAGAAGTTCGGCGTCGACAAGAAGGTCGTCGGTTTTACGCTGCCGCTGGGCTATGCTTTCAATCTGGACGGTTCGATGATGTATCAGGCGTTTGCCGCGATCTTCATCGCGCAGGCCTTTGGTGTCGACATGCCCGTTTCGCAGCAGATCTTCATGTTGCTGGTGCTGATGCTGAGCAGCAAGGGCATGGCCAGCGTGCCACGCGGTTCGGTCGTCGTCGTCGCTGCAGTGGCGCCGATGTTTCATCTGCCGGCTGCAGGCGTGGCGATGGTGCTGGCCATCGATCAGATCCTCGATATGGGACGCACGATGACCAATGTCATCGGCAACAGCGTAGCGACAGCCGTCATTGCAAAGTGGGAGGGTCGCCGGCAGAGCGAACCTGATGACTCGTCGCTGTTCGATCAGGCGGAGGTCGGAGCGAAATGACGCCCGGGAATGTCGAGAACAGACGCAAGTACGGTATCGTCGGCGGCCTCGGGCCGCTGGGAAGCGCCGACGTGTTCTTCAAGCTCGTGAAGGCAATGCCGCCGTCGACGGATGCCGAGCACGCCGATCTGATTTTCCAGCAGCATCCGTTCAGGAGCTCGGGCGTGGGAAGCGCCGCCACGACCGAGCGCAAGCTCTACATCTTCAACATGATCCGCGATTTTGAAAAGCGGGGCGTGACGACAGTCGTGCTTCCCTGCTTTCTCAGTCACACCTTCATCGATGAACTGAAATCGAACACGACGCTGCAGATCGTCGATATGGTTGAAGCGGTGCGTCATCACGTCCGCAGGCGATTTCGCGGAGCGCGTCGCATAGGTGTCCTCGCGTCGGACTACACGCGGGAGAAACGACTGTTCGAGCGTTACTTCACGTCGCCGGAGTTCGAGGTTGTTCACCCGCGCATGAACGAAGGCATCGACCGCGTCACTGAAGCGGTGTATGGCCCGGAAGGCATCAAGAGCGGTCATCTGCGCGGCCGGCCGGTTGAACTGCTGCACAACGCTTGCGCGGATCTCATCGAGCAAGGCGTCGATGTGATCGTTCCGGGCATGACCGAGATCGCGCTCGTCGCGGATGAAATCCGTCTGCTGAGCGTACCGCTGGTCGATTCCAACCTCGTGTATGCACAGCACGTCGTGTCGGGCCAATACGATCCGCCCTCGGGTGTGTTCAAGGTCGGGGTCGTTGGCGGAGTCGGCCCCGCTGCGACGATCGATTTCCTCGACAAGATCGTGCGCAACACGCCGGCTCAACGGGACCAGGATCACATCAGGCTGCTCGTCGAACAGAACCCGCAGATTCCCGATCGTACCGAGAATCTGATCGGCGACGGCGCAGACCCGACGGTGTCGCTGTACGCAACGTGCAAGCGGCTGGAGGAGGGCGATGCCGATATCATCGCCATTCCGTGCAATACCGCTCACGCGTTCGTGGAACGCATCCAGCCGTACCTCGGCATTCCCATCGTGAACATGCTGACGGAAACGGCCCGCTATCTGCGCGAGTCTTATCCGGCGCAACGCGAAATCGGCGTTCTCGCGACCTCGGGCACGATCGCGAGCGGTGTCTATGAAAAAGCGCTTGAATCGCAGGGGCTTCGTCAGGTTGCGCCTGGACCCGAACTCCAGGCGCGCGTGATGGAAGCGATTTACGGCAAGGACGGAGTCAAGGCAGGGTTCACGACGGGGCAGTGTCAGGAAGACATCGCTGCAGCCGTCGAAGGCCTCATTGCTGAAGGTGTCGAAGTCATCGTCCTGGGCTGCACCGAACTCCCGCTTCTTCTTCCACACAGTGAGTTCGCAGGGAGAAACGGCGCTCGTGTGAGGCTGATCGATCCGACCGACGTGCTTGCGCGGCAGTGCATCGCCTATGCGACGGCGGCCAGCGAATCACCCGCCAGCAAGAGCGAAAGATAAAGCCAATCCTGTCATCGAACCATCCCTGACACGCTAACGGAGCAACACGATGTCCACGTCCAATGAACGCATCGAGCACGATCTTCTCGGCGACCTCCCTGTGCCGAATGACGCCTACTACGGCGTGCATACCCTTCGGGCACTCGTCAATTTCCCGATCACCGGCATCCCGATCTCGACGTATCCGAATCTCGTCAATGCGCTGGCGAGCGTGAAAGAGGCGGCAGCCATGGCCAACCACGACCTCGGCCTGCTTGCGGAACACAAGATGAAGGCGATTGTTCACGCGTGTCGGGAGATCCGCAACGGTACGGCGCATGACCAGTTCGTGGTGGACGTCATTCAGGGCGGCGCGGGCACGTCGACCAACATGAACGCGAACGAAGTGATCGCCAATCTGGCGTTGGAACATCTTGGCCACCAGCGCGGCGACTACGCGCTGCTGCATCCCAATGAAGACGTCAATCTCGGTCAAAGCACGAATGACGTGTACCCGACCGCGTTGAAGATCGCGACGTACATGGGGATCGTTCAGCTGGTCCATGCGATGGGTATCTTGCGTCACTCGTTCGAACGCAAGGCTGAGGAATTCCGCGACGATCTCAAGATGGGGCGAACGCAACTGCAGGACGCCGTTCCCATGACGCTCGGTCAGGAGTTCAGCACTTTTGCGGTCATGCTTGGAGAAGACGAAGATCGGCTCACGGAAGCGTCAAAGCTGATCTGCGAGATCAACCTCGGCGCAACGGCCATTGGCACCGGGATCAACACGTCGCCCGAGTACGCTGCACTCGCGTGCCGGCATCTTGCGAGTATCACGGGCATACCCGTCATCACGTCACCCAATCTCGTCGAGGCGACACAAGACGTGGGCTCGTTCGTCCAGTTGTCGGGCGTACTCAAGCGTGTTGCCATCAAACTCTCCAAGACGTGTAACGACCTTCGGCTGCTTTCGAGCGGTCCGCGCGCGGGTTTTGGTGAAATCAATCTGCCGCCTGTGCAGGCTGGCTCCAGCATCATGCCTGGCAAGGTCAACCCGGTCATTCCGGAGGTCGTCAACCAGATCGCCTTTGAAGTCATCGGCAACGACGTGACGGTGAGCTTTGCGGCGGAAGCCGGTCAACTGCAATTGAATGCGTTCGAGCCGCTCATTGCGCACAGCCTCTTCAAGAGCGTTGCACACCTGCGCGCGGGATGCCTCACGCTTGCTTCGAGATGCGTCGACGGGATCACGGCGAATCGTGACAGGCTTCACGCGCTCGTCGAGAACTCGATCGGCATCGTGACGGCGCTCAATCCTTATATCGGCTATACCAACGCGACGCAGGTGGCACAGGAGGCGCTCGCGTCGGGGAGAAGCGTCGCCGAGATCGTCATCGAGAAGGGTTTGCTGAGCCGGGCGCAACTCGACGAAATTCTGCAACCGTCGATGCTGACTCAGCCGAGACAGGCCGTTGTCTTTCCGCCGCAGTTGACCGAGGGGGATGCTGGTTGACGGCGGCGCCTCGTTGCCCGCCCTTTGCCTGCGATGGAGGTCTGCGCCGTTAGATCGTCGACTCTGGATGAGCGACTAGGCTACACTCTAACTATTCGACGACCTACCGTAAGCTGTCGGGACGGGCCACGGTTCACGGGCCCGACAAACCGTGGGCGCAGCCCCCAGTAGACAGCATCCGGGTAACACCTGGCGCATCCTGTTTCGACCTTTCCAGCCGCAAATACACGTGGTGAATGGAGGCTTCGAGATGAACAGAAAAAATGCCGCGGCCATCTGGATTCTGATTGCGATGCTGGTGGGCATCGGGATCGGCTACATGATCTACACGAGCTTTCCTGACAAGA